>NZ_LT629693.1:1297777-1622222 GCF_900099825.1 Bradyrhizobium ottawaense
GCCGGGGCGAGCTAAGAGCCGCCGTGGTGCTAAACGCAAAACGCGGGACAGAAGCCCCGCGCCAATGTCTCAGAATGGGATGGACCGGCCGTGCTCCCGCCCCGAACCGCTCAGAGAATGAGCGGGGGGCTTAGCAGCACGAGGAGCACATCGCTATGTCCCATAAGACAGCCGCTACAGGCGCACACACCATCGGCATCGATACGGGCAAGAACACCCTGCATTTGATCGGCCTCGACGACAAGGGGGCAATCGTTTTGCGGGAGAAGATCGCCCGCGGCCGGATCGCAGCCCGGTTCGCCAATGTGCCGCGGGGCCTGATCGGAATCGAAGCTGGCATGGCGACCCACTACGTGGCTCGCGAGCTAATTGCGCTCGGTCATGACGTAAGGCAGGTACCACCAGCTTATGCCAAACCGTTCCGGCAAGGCCACAAGAACGACTTCAGAGACGCCCACGCGATCGCGGAAGCTGTGCAGCGGCCGTCGACACGCTGCGTTCCAGTTAAGACCGACGATCAGCTTGATCTACAAGCACTGCACCGGGTGCGATCTCGCCTGGTCGGCCAACGAACGGCTGTGATCAATCAGATCCGCGGCTTTCTCCTGGAGCATGGCATTGCGGTACGTCAGGGGCTTCGCTTCCTCCGCCAACAGCTTCCAGACATCCTGGCAAAACGCGGCGACGTGCTGTCACCTCGCATGATCAGGATCATAGAAGATCTCAGCGGCGATTGGCGGCGTCTTGATGAGCGTATCCAGCACATCACCGAAGAGATCGAGGTTTTGGCAAATAGCAGCGAGAGTTGCCGCCAATTGATGACCGCTCCGGGCATCGGCCCGCTCATCGCCAGCGCCATGGTAGCGGCCATTGGCAATGGTGCTGCCTTTGCCAAGGGCCGTGACTTTGCCGCCTGGCTCGGCTTGGTACCGAAGCAAATGTCGACCGGCGATCGGACGATCCTCGGGCGCATCAGCAAGCGCGGCAATCGCTATCTACGTACGATGTTAATGCAGGGTGCTCGCGTTATTTTGCTCAGGCCAGCAAACTGGGCGAAGCATAGCTTTGGGTTATGGCTCACCGCCGCAGCACAACGCTTACACCATAACGTCCTGGCAACCGCACTTGCCAATAAGCTGGCGCGGATCGCTTGGACTGTGTTGGCACAAGGTCGCAGCTACGAAGCGCGCGTCGAGCCAAAGGTCGCATAGGATCAACATGTTCGAACTCGCCGAGGGGATGTCCGACGCTGATCCCTGACGTAACTGATACCTGCCGAGGTCTGCGAGTTGGATGGAGGAAATGGAGAAACGGTCTCGCCGTCGTACCCGTGATCTGGTGACCCAAGCGGCCTCTCAGGGCCTTTCTCAGAATGAGATCGGGTGCGCGCGGATATCCATGATGGCCAGGAGCATAAACGCTCCATGCAAGGGCCGGATACAGATGCGCAAGACCAGCCCCCTCCATTTGTTCACATTCGGCTTGCAACGCACGGCCGGTCCATACAGTTGGGTCAATCTGAGACCTCGCACCAACAGCTAGGCATGTCCGCTATCCGGCCCATCTCGGACCTGCTATGCGCTTATGAATCCACGCCCTAGCACTACTTTGGCAGATTTATTCACGCTGCTGCTTTCCGCCGATTTGTCTTCTACAGTACGGGCATCGCTGAGGTCGTGGTTGAACGATGAGATCGACGATGGCTTGGCGTACGGCCGGCAGGCTCGGCTGAGGCGGTGGACCGTTGATTCTTTTTTTTCCGCCCCGCTTGTGCGAGACGGCGATGCTGGAGGAATGCGTAAGCGATCATGGTCATGAGCGCATGACGATGAAGGCCCTGCCAGGATCGTCCCTCGAAGTGATCAAGCCCGAGTTCCTCTTTCAACTGCTGATGGGCCTGTTCGCAAATCCATCGAGCTTTGATCGTGGCAGCTAACGTGCGCAGATTCATCTCGGCCGGCATATTGGCGAGATAATATTTCTTCTCCCCCGACGTCCTGTGTTCGCCGATAAGCCAGGCTTCGTCCCCCGGAAGATGCTGCTGGCCCATGTCCTTGATCCGCTGCGGAGGTCCATCAGCGGTCCGCACGCGAATCGCGGCGAAGCGAGCTTCCAGCCGGCCCTTGGTCCCGTTTCGCCAACTCACATTTTGCCACTTAGCATTGGCCAGCATGTCTTCGGCTGCCCTCGACAGGATATCGGGAATGTGCCGCTTGCGGGGACGACCTCGACCGGCGACCGGCCAGATCAATTTAACCTCCACCGGATAAACCTTCTGGTGACGAGGGATACCGACGGCCCAGGCCAGGCCGCGTGTCGTTAGCCCCTGACGGAACGGCGCGCTGAGGCCGTAACCGGCATCCGCCAGCACGCAGCCAAAGCGCATACCGGCTGCCATCACGCGATCGATCTCCGCCAAGGCGATCTCTGGCTTGGTCCGCGCTGCGCGGTGCTCGACTGGAACGCCCGCACGCTTCAAACGCACCGGATTGCTCGTCCAACTCTCGGGAACGAAGAGACGTAACGCCACCATGACCGGCACTTCACCCCGCGCAAGCGTCAGCGACACCAACGTTTGGCAATTGGCCGTCTTGCCGAGAGATGAGGCATATTGAGGAGCCACACCAACCGAACGATCGCCCTTCTTCGGCATCGCGGTGTCGTCAATGACCAGCACCGCATCACTGCCGCCAACGAGGCGATCGGCCTGAACCAGCAATTCCGACTCCAATGGCGCCGCATCCCAGACACCATCAGCGATGAAATGATGCAACTGGTCATAGTCGCCCGGTGCCAGCCGCGCCGCCATCGGCTGGACGCTCTTGCGATCGCCTGGTCCAATCAGTCCCGAGATATAAAGCGGACACATCCGTCGCCGGGCCTTGTGACCCAAGCGATCCAGGAATGGCTTGAGCCAGCGTCCAAGCTCGTCTTCCCACTTCGGTGTCGTGTTCACCATGGTCGGCCCTCCAAAAGCCGACCACCCATGAATCATTGAAAATCTGATTCGGGAATCCAGTTTCGCCGATCAATTGCAATAATCTGCCAAAGTAGTGCTAGCTAGCCGAACCGCCGGGCCAGTTCCGCCCCCGCCCTCGGCAAGGCTCCGCTCTCGTTCGTGGCATGCCGGTCAAGCCATTGTTCGGATGCGGGAAGCAGCGCGCGGTAGATCTCGCCGCACAGCGTCCGGGCGGCCCTGCCCGGCCAGTCCGCCGGCAGCAGCGCGGTCGGCAGCAGCGGGTCGCGCAGCACGACGCGGCGGTAATGGTGGATCAGCAGAATTCGCGCGGTGAAGGCGTCGGCGTCCGCCAGCCGCTCGCCGCGCCCGATCCAGCCACGCAACGGCTCGAAGGTTTTCATGAACTTTTGATAGGCATCGGCGGTGCGCTCGAGCGGCCAGCTTTCACTGAGCAGGCGCCTGCCGGAATCGTCCTCGGCGGAGACTTCGAGACGAATGGCGTTAGCTGCTTCCTCCGGCACCGGCACGCCCGACGGCGCGACCCAGACGCCCGGCAACGGACTGCCGAAGCCGGCATTCTTCAGCGCCTCGCGCGAAGCATCGCGGTCGCCGCCATTGCCGATCAGCAGCAGCTCGAATCGTCCGGTCCAGTCGGGGGCCGGCGGCCCATAGATATGCCTGGTCGCGATATCGAAGGTCTGCCGGCCGCTCTGCACCAGGCGATAAAAACTGTTGCGGCCGACTTTGTGGCGCTCGAACCAGCCGTCGGCGGCGAGCCGCGACATCGCGGTGCGCACCACGCTGGCGTCGATGTCGATTTGCCTAAAAAATTCCAGCAGCGTGCCGAGCCAGACCGAACCGCCGCGCGGCACGATGGCATCGCCGAATACGGTGATGACGATGGAGCCGGTGCGCGACGGTTCGCGCTTCAACTGTTCGATAATGCGGGCAAGCGGCTGCGCCATACGTCAACGCATACCGCGTTTTATGGATTTACGACAATGGCCGCACGGGCCGGGCCTGCATCCTTCGAGACGCGGCCAAGGGGCCGCTCCTCAGGATGAGGTCATGGATCGGTCCTCATGGTGAGGAGCGCGGCGACGCCGCGCGTCTCGAACCATGCGCCACAGCAAAACGCGCCTTACCGATGCGGGTTCGGATACACCAGGCTGCGCCAGCCGGAGCGGTCGAACGGCGACCATTCGCCTTCGGCCTGCGCCAGCCGATCGGCCACCGCGTAGACCGCAGCCGGATGATGGCCCATGCCGCAATGGCTGCTTTCGATCTCGATGCTTTCGGAGGTCGCAGTGGACTGCTCCATGCAGCCCTGCCAGGCACAGACGCCGTCGGTGCGGCTGAAGATCGCGGTGGTCGGCACCGGCGGCGTGCCGGCCAGCGATCCGCCAAAGCGATTATCCTCTTCGTCGGCACTGCGGCCGCTCGCCATCTCATAGACGCGCCAGGCGTTGGTCGCCTTCGGGCCCGAGGCAAACGGGCTGCCGAGCGTGATCACCGAACGCACGCGGTCCGGCATCATCTTGGCGAGCTGGCGGGCGTAGAGGCCACCCAGGCTCCAGCCGACCAGCGAGACCTTGCGGCCGTGGGTGTCGTTCAATTCCTGCACGAGATCGACCATCGCGTTCTGCACGCCATGGCGCAGTCCGAGATTGCGACCCTGGCGCCAGCCGCTGACGGCATAGCCGCGGCTCTTCAGGAAGCTGCGCAGCGGACGCGTCGAGGTGTCGGATGCCACCAGTCCGGGCAGTACCAATACGGGATGGCCGTCGCCTTTCGGGGCAAGGCTCAGCAGCGGCAACGCGCCGAGAAACGCACCCAGTTCGGAAATGGCTCGCCCCTCCAGGAACATCAGGGTTCTGGATGGCGGGGAAAGCGCCTGCGCAGCAACGGACATCATATCTCCTCTCAGGTCGGCCCCTTACGTCGCGGCAGCCGCCAATGGTTCATCAGGAAGATGCAGATCTGTTAGAATCGTTCCGCAACGCAACATCGTTCCATAAAAAGCTAAGGAACAGATTTTACTTCTACAAGCGGGCCACATCACACCGTGAACAACTAAAAGCGTTGGCGTGATGAATTAGTCACAGCAGCCGAAGCAGGTATTCGAGCGTATAGAGCACCAGGCCTGCAAGCCCGCCGATCAGCGAGCCGTTGAAGCGGATGTACTGCAGGTCGCAGCCGATATTGATCTCGATCAGCGAAATCAACTGCCCCATGTCCCAGGACTTCACCTGATCGGAGATGAAGGTGGAGACGCCGCTCTTCTGTTCGGCGACCACGGTTCGCAGCACGGCCACGAGACCCTGGTTGATCTCGGCGCGCATTTCGGCGTCGCCGGCCAGCGCCTCGCCGGCCGCCATGAACATGCGCACCAGATGCTGTTGCAACACCTGGGTTTCTCCCGAGGCGCTGCGCTCGAAGAACGAGCGCGCGTTGGCCCAGATGTGGCGCGCGAGATCGGCCAGTTCCGGCCGCGCCAGCAAATCGCGTTTCAGGCCGTCGATGCGATCGGCATAGCTGGGATCGGTGCCGAGGCGGTCGACGAACGACAGCACCATGCGATCGAACTCGCCGCGGAACGGGTGCGCGGGATCGTTGCGGACCTCCTCGAAGAAGGCGCTGGCCGACGCCACGATCTTGTTCACCAGAAACCTGTCGGCGCGATAGAGCTTTAAAAGCGTCGGCAACTCGTCGCGGATCTTCTCGCGGATCATGGCCATGGTCTCGGCCTGCGTCAGCGACGCATGCACCGCGCGCAGGATATCGTCGAGCAGGCCCTGATGGCGGCCTTCCTTGACGAAGGCGCGCAGCGTTCCGGCGGCGAGCGGCGCCAGGTCGATCGACATCAGTTGCGAGGTGATGCGGCGGCTGACGAACGTCATCAGGCCGGAATTTTCCGTAGCCGCAACCGCTTCCGGCAACAGCCGCAAGGCGAAGCGCGCCAGATCCTCGCTGCGCTTGCGGTCACGCAGCCAGTCGGCAATGAACGAACCGAAATCGATCTGGCGCAGTTTGGCGTCGACCGGAGCGGCTTCCAGAAAATGCTGCTCGATGAATTCGCCGAGCTTGTCGGCGATGCGGTGCTGGTTGCCCTGGATGATCGCGGTGTGCGGGATCGGCAGCCCCAAAGGCCTGCGAAACAAGGCCACGACAGCATACCAGTCGGCGAGGCCGCCGATGGTGGCGGCTTCACAGAAGGCCGCGGCGAAGCCGAAAGCGGGATGCATCGGCTGCAACGCCTTCGCCGCCAGGAACAGCGCAAACGTCGCCGCCAGCACCAGCGTCGCCAGCAACTTCACGCGCCGCAACTCGGCGGCGCGGGCAGCGTCGCCGGGGGCATCGATGACGAAGGTGGCGGGAACGGTCATGAGGGCTTTCGACTCAACGGCAATCCTCATCCTGAGGAGCGGCGTCTTCGCCGCGTCTCGAAGGATGGAGGCCCCATCGTGGCCTCATGGTTCGAGACGGCGCAAGGGCGCCTCCTCACCATGAGGGTCTGAATTGATCTATGGAGACGCCGGACAAAAAGAAGGCCCGCCTAAAGCGGGCCTTCCAAAAGGGCAGTTGTCAGGCTGATCGCGATCAGGCGGTCTTGGAATAGACCTTCGAGAAGTTGTCCTGCGCGGTCTTGGCACCTTCGGTGACGAGCTTGCCGAGATATTCGGTGGTGGCCTTCGCCCGCGAGACGAGAACTTCGCCACGCGCACGGACCATGTCCGACTGGATCTGGGCGGCTTCGCTCAGCGACTTGGCCGAAGCGAGCTTGTCGATGCCGGCGAAGAACGCTTCCGCGTCCTGAAAGAGCGCCTGCTGGATGTTACGGCTGATCTTGGCGGCCTCGGAGACCGAACCGGCAACGGCGGTCTCGATCGCGGCGGTCACCTTCTCGGAACCGGCATGGATGTCGGCGGCGCGAACCTTGGCGGTCTCGGCCTGCTTCTTCACGAAATCACGGGCAGCTTCCGGAACTTCCATGTTCTGGAGCTTGGTGAACGCCTCGGTGACGGGCGCGAAGGCTTCCTTGACGGTGTTCAGCACGGAATTGGTTTCGGTGGTCATGGGGTTTCTCCATCCTCAGGTTTGAGCTATGGGCTCACCCCGTCCGGTTTGGCCCGGGGCGAGATCCTTGTGCCACAGTTAATGGTGCGGCGCAATATAGATGCTGCACCGCGATATCACGAATGCGTGATAAGGCTGTTCGGTGGGCGTTTTGCCCAACGAACCGGCGAAAGTTCCACTTTAGGCTAATGCTGAAGCCGCCCCATTCTACTTTGCATGGGGTTGTTTTCGCGATTTTGTGGTCGAGCGCTGCGGTGTCGCGCCGAAGAAGCGCTGCTTCCTCGGCACGAGATCGTTAGTGCTGAACCGCTCCGGGCAACCCGTAGGCTTCCATCTGTGCCCGGACCTGCGCCACATTGTGGCCGAGCACGACGATGTCGTGCTTCTTGCCTTCGATGTCCCGGACGTGGTCCCGCAGCAGGGCTTCAGCCTTGAAGCCGAGGCTCTCGAACAGCGCGATCGCCGCCTGTTGGTCCACCGTCATCTGGACGGTGAGCCTCTCCAGGCCCGAGCCGAGCGCCAGGGCAAAGGTCTCCTGCGACAGGGCGCGGCCGACGCCCTGCCCGCGGACGTCCTGCGACACCACCATCCGGAGTCCGCCGACATGGGGCGACCAGGAATGCGGATCGCGCACCAGCGTGCCGCAGCCGACCACCGCCCCGCCCTTCACCGCCAGCAGGCTCGTGATAGCGCCGCGCTCGATCTCGTTGATCCAGGCCGACAGCACCTTCGGCTGGCTGATATTGCGCGGCAGGAACAGCAGATCATGTGTCGGCAGTTTTTGCGCGAAAGCCAGCACCGCGGCTTCGTCGCTGCGCGACATCAGGCGGAATTCGATCTCGCCGGCGTCGGTCTTGACGTGGCGCGGATAGGAACGTGTTTCACTCATGTCGATCTCTTACCTAACCAGTTGTCCAGTTTGGGCCACAGCCGCTTGATGGCGTTGGCGCCGGCGACGAGGCTGACGTGACCGCCCTTCAGCATGATCTCTTCCTTATCGGACGAGCCGACCTTGGTGATCAGATGCTTGGCCGCCTCATAAGGCACGATGTGATCGTGCTCGGCGACCGCATGCAGGATCGGCACCTTGATCTTGGAAATATCCGCTGCACGCCCACCGACCGACATGGTGTCGTTGAACAGCTTGTTATCCCACATCAGGTCCTTGGTAATGGTGCGGAAGTACTCGCCGGCCAGCGGCAAGGTGTCCGAGCCCCAGCGATCCATCATCCGGTAACCTTTGACGTATTCGTCGTTCCAGATGTTCTCCCACAAATGCACCTGGCTTGCGGCGCGCGACGCCGGTCGCAGCATGTCGAACGACGTCATGATCATCTCGCCCGGCACGTTGCCAACGCTGTCCACCAGCTTGTCGACGTCGAAATAGCGCCGGTCCGCGAAATTCGAGAACAGCTTCATCTCGCGGAAATCGATCGGCGTGGTGAAGCAGATCAGGTTCTTCATCGGCCCGTCGTGAAAGATCGAGCCGTACAGCAGCGACAGCACGCCGCCGAAGCAATAACCGATCACGCTGACATCCTGCTCGCCGGAATCCTGCTGCACGCGGCGAACGCAGTCCGGAATGAAGTCGAGGACGTAGTCCTCCATCCCCAGCCGTTTTTCTTCCGGCTTCGGCGCGGTCCAGTCCAGCATGTAGACGTCGTAGCCGCGCTTGAGGAGAAACTCGACGAAGCTCTGGCCGGGCACCATGTCGAGGATATAGCCGCGATTGGTCGTCGCCATCACGATCAGGATCGGCACGCGGTAGATTTCGTCCGCCATCGGGCGGTAGTGATAGAGATTCATCGTGCCGCGAACGGCCAAGATGTCCTTTGGCGTCGAGCCGAGCGACGGACCCGACGACGAAAAATATTCGACACCCTTGATGCTGCGCTGGATCGCGCGCTGCACTTCGGACTGGATCCGCTCAGGGATGCCAGCCAGATCGAGGCCTGCGGGAGCGTTCATTTTTGCTCTCCCTCCGACGGTGGACGTTTGGTGCGCGGCGGCCGTGGCGTGCCGTAGCCGCCTTCGGGCGCCAGCGAATTGTGGTGCACCTGCTGCAGCAGCGCCTTGATCTCGTTGAGCTGGCCTTCGATCGACTGGATGCGTTCGGCCATGCCGACCATCTGGGCCCGGCTCGGCAGGTTCATGGCGAGGAGATATTTCTCCATCAGTTCGCCGAGTTGCTTCTGCGCACCCGCCGAGACGCCGCCGACCTGATTCATCACCCTGGAAAACTCAGGCGACGCCATCGCCTGATTGGCGAAGGAGTTGAACCCCTTTTCCATCTCCCCGATCATGGTCTGCCAGATCACGGCAGGATCGTTGCCCTTGTCGGCCATCTTCGCGCTCTCCCGGAATGGTTACGAGCGCTTGCCACGCTTCGATTTCTTTCCGCCATACCACACCGTTGCGGCGGGCCGGTCAACACCGTCGTGGGCCTGCCGCGTCGAAAGCCTTCTGCGTTACCAAAAACCGTGGCATAGAGTTCTTCATCGCGTTACCATCAAGGAATGTCCTCTTTGAACCTCCCTGCCCATCAGCCGCCGCAGATCATCCGCGCCAATGGCATCGACCTCTGCTACGAGATTTTCGGCGATCCAGCCGCGGAACCATTGCTGCTGATCATGGGGCTCGGCGCCCAGATGATCCACTGGGACGACGAGTTCTGCCGCCAACTCGCCGCGCGCGAGTTTCGCGTCATCCGCTTCGACAACCGCGATATCGGCAAGTCCTCAAGACTTTCCGGCGGCAAACGCCTGGGCCCGATCGAGCTGCTCAAGATGCGATTCCTGAAAATCCCGGTCGCCGCGCCCTACCGGCTGATCGACATGGCCAAGGACACGGTCGGCCTGATGGACGCGCTCGGCATCAAGTCGGCGCATCTGGTCGGCGCATCGATGGGCGGCATGATCGCCCAGGAAGTCGCGATCTCGTTTCCGCAGCGGGTGCGCTCGCTGACCTCGATCATGTCCACCACAGGCAACCCGAAGATTCCGCCGCCGACGCGGGAGGCCGCCGCGATGCTGATGGCGCCGCCGCCGGCCACCAAGGAGGAATATTTCGAACGGTTCGCCAAGACCTGGAAAGTGCTGCGGGTCGGCTCGTTCCCCGAAGACGAAGCGCTCGATGCCTCGCGTGCCGCGCGCACCTTCGAGCGCGGCCTCAATCCGGCCGGTGTCGGACGGCAGTTGCGGGCGATCCTGGCCTCCGGCAGCCGCAAGGAACGGCTGCATTCGGTGACGGCGCCGACGCTGGTCATTCACGGCACCGTCGATCCGCTGGTACGTCCCGAAGGCGGCAAGGATACCGCAGCCTCGATCCCCGGCGCGAAACTCCTGATGGTCGAAGGCATGGGCCACGCGCTGCCGATCCCGATGTGGCCGCAAATCATCGGCGCGATCGCCGAGCACGCCCATGGCGCGGCAACGAAGGCGGCGTAGCAGCCGCCTTACACCTTCACCGCAATCCAGATGATGTGGCGTGCCCCGCCGCCTCTGCCGGTGGCGCGCACGTTGACTTCGTTGACGTCGAAACCGGCGCCGCGAAGCCGCTTTGCGAATGCCGGGTTCGGCCCCGAAGACCAGACCGCGAGCACGCCGCCCGGCCGTAGCGCCGCGTGCGCCGCTCTCAATCCACCGGAATCGTAGAGCCCGTCATTGGCCTGACGCGTCAGGCCTTCCGGACCGTTGTCAACATCAAGAAGGATCGCATCGAATGTCGCGCGGCCTGATCGAATGACCTCGGTGACATCCATCTCGCGAATGCTGACGCGCGGATCGTTCAGGCTGTCGCCAAAAATCGCGGCCATCGGACCCCGCGCCCAGACGACGACGGCAGGCACCAGTTCCGCGACCACGATGCGCGCTTTCGCATTCAATACGCCGAGCGCAGCGCGCAGCGTAAAGCCCATGCCCAATCCGCCGATCAGCAGATGAGGGTCTTTGACCGATTCGATTTTCTTGGCCGCCAACGTCGCAAGCGCCGCCTCCGAGCCCGAGAGGCGACTGTTCATCAGTTCGTTGGTGCCGAGCATGATCGAGAACTCGGTCCCGCGCCGCATCAGGCGCAGTTCCCCGTCGGTACCGGGAATGCGTGTGGTGTCGAGTTTTTCCCACGGAATCATGGCAGAGGTATTAGCATGGTCGGCTTCTCCTCGTCGTCCCGGCCAAGCGAAGCGCGAGCCGGGACCCATAACCACAGGACAACGCAGCTGAAGCTCGCTGTGGCTACAGCTCGCACAACAACAGGTATCGGTGGCTATGGGTCCCCGCTTTCGCGGGGACGACGGCATGTTGAAAGTCGCGACTACCCGCCCGCCCACACGTCGAGTACGTAACGGTTCCTGGTTCCGAGTTCGTCGATCCAGCGCGCCCCCGCTGCGGCATCGGCGCCGGAGCGTTCGCAGTAGATCGCGACCAGGGCCGCCTTGACGTCCGGCTCCATCTTGCCGCCGTCGCCGCAGACATAGACGATCGCGCCCTGCTCGATCAGGCTCCAGACGCGATCCTTTTGCGCCGCGACCAGGTGCTGCACATAGGTCTTGGGCCCGTCAGCGCGCGAGAACGCGGTGTGCAGTTCGGTGACGCCGCCGGCCGCAAAACCTTTCAGCTCATCCGCATAGAGATAGTCCTGCTCGGGATGCCGGCAGCCGAAGAACAGCATCGCAGGCCCCAGACTGGCACCCTGCGCCTTGCGGTGCGCACGCTCCTGCAGGAAGCCGCGGAACGGCGCCAGACCGGTGCCGGGGCCGATCATGATCACGGGCACAGCCGCGTCGTCCGGCAGGCGGAAGCCGGCCTTGGTTTCGCGAATGGTGGCGTGGATGGTGTCGTTGACCCTGCGGCCGGCGAGATAGTTGGAGCAGACGCCCTTGTACACGCCGCGCCCGGAACTGGCGGGCGCCTCGACGACGCCGACGGTGACACTGCAGCGCGCCTGATCGCCCGACGGCGAGGACGAGATCGAATAATAACGCGGCGCCAGCAGCGACAGCATTTCGAGATAGGCGTGGAACGGCAGTTCACAGGCCGGATGTTCCTCCAGCAGGTCGAATACCGATTTGCGCTTTCCCAACACCTCGTTGCGGTAGCGCTCGGCAGATGCGTCGTCGTCGCCGAGATAGGCCAGCAGTTTGGGTTTGGTCATCGGGCAGCGCGTGTGCTCCGACATGATCTGGATCTGCTTGCGGGTCGCGATCTGCTGCAACTCGACGAACTCGGTCAACAGACGCCCGACCGAGACGGCGTCGCCGACCGGCAATTGCGCGCGGCGGCCTTCGGCGACCTGCAGGCGGATCTGGTCCGCCGGCAAAAAGCCGAAACGGCGTGCGACCTGGTCGACCAGCGCCGGATCGTTGCGCGGCACCACGCTGAGATGATCGCCGACGCGGTAGCTGACGCCTGCCGGCAACTGCACCTCGATGTGCCGGGTCGAGCGGTCGGAGGGTTGGGCGCCATCCTTGTTCTGCAATTCGGAATTGAGCTGCACCTTCATCGGCGAAACGCCGCCCGCAGCCACGATGGTGTTGACCGCCGACGGCGCCACCGGCTCGATCGCGTAGAGCGGCGCATCGTCGGCGCTGCGGGTGATGTTCGACGCCAGGCCGAATTCCTTCGCCGCCGCCGGGCCGAGCGATGCGAACCATTTCTCGAACTGGCCGTCGAGATCGCTGCGGGCATCGCCCTCGCCGCGACCAAAGACACTGCGCGCGCCATGCGCCGCCAGTTGCTCGTCGATCAGGCGCGGGACCGACTGGTAGGTCGCGGCCCAGTCGCTGTTGCCGCAACCGAACACGACGTAGCGCACCTTGGCGAAGGCATCCTTCGGTAAGTCGCTCCCCAGCCAGTTGACGAACTGGGTGGCGTTATCGGGCGCGACGCCATTGTAGGAGGCGCAGAAGATCAGCACGCCGCCCTGCCCCGGCAATTTGCCGGCATACTCGTCGAGCGGCGCCAGCGTGGTGGCAAAGCCGTTGACCTCGGCGAGATCGGCGACACGCGTCGCCAGTTCTTCCGCGGTGCCGAGGTTGGAGCCATAGAGCACCAAAAGCGGCGTGTTGTGTCCCGGACGGGTCCGGGCCTGCGGCGCCGCCGCGTTCGAGGCGGCAGCAGCGACGACGGCACGACCGGCGAACGCGCCGCGTTCCTTGTCGTCGCGCGGCCGCACCTTGATCTTGAAACCGTCGGGCTTGATCGTCAGCGTCTCTTTCAGGTGCATCTGATAACGATGCGTGTCGATCAGCTTGAAGCGCTGCAGGATCATGCCGAGCGCGAGCGCGGACTCATGCATCGCAAAGCCACGGCCGATGCAGGCGCGCTGCCCGTTGCCAAACGGCTTCCAGGCATTGACCGGGCGCGCCGCCTCCGCCTCCTGGCTGAAATTTTCCGGGTTAAAGGCATCGGGATTCGGTCCCCACACGCTGGGGTCACGATGCAACGCCAGCACATGCACCAGAACGAACGTACCCTTCTTGAGTTTGTATTTTCCGCCGATGACCTCATCCTTGATCGGCGCCACACCGTAGGCCGGCGCGGGCGGCCACAGCCGCAGGGCTTCCTTCAGGATCTGCGTAATGTAGGTGAGCTGCGTGACCTGCTGATAGGTCGGCTTGACGTTGAGGTCACCTCCAAGCACCCGGTCGACTTCTTCGTAGGCTTTCTTGAGCACTTCGGGGTGTTTGAGCAACGCATAGATCGCGCAGGACAACATTCCGCTGGTGGTCTCGTGGCCGGCGATCAGGAAGGTATTGATCTGGTAGCGGATGTTGACGTCGTCGAGTTGTTCGCCGGTGGCGCGGTCGACGCCGGTCATCATGGCGCCGAGCATGTCCTTCTTGTCCTCGGCTCCTGCCGCGTTCTTGCGGCGCTCAGCGACGATCTCGTCCACCATCGCATTCATAAACGCGACGTCGCCGGCAAGGTCGCGATTTCGATTGCGCAGCCACAGCCCTTCGAGCGGAAGACCGCGGGTCAGCATGATGGTCTCGAGCGAGCGCACCAGTGCCGCCACGAACGGATGATAGTCTTCTCGATAGAATGAATTGAACCGGTAATCGAACCCGCACAACCCGACGGTATCGAGTGCCAGCGCGGTCGTGTCGTGAACGACGTCGACTTCATCGTCGGCGTTCATCCGCTCCCATTTCTTGACGAGCTGCTCGGCAATATCGAGCATGCTCGGATGATAGGACTGCATCGCGCGGTTGCCGAACGGCGTCATCAGGATGTTGTGGGCCTTGCTCCAGTTCGGTTCGTT
Source organism: Bradyrhizobium ottawaense (assembly GCF_900099825.1). NCBI lineage: Bacteria > Pseudomonadati > Pseudomonadota > Alphaproteobacteria > Hyphomicrobiales > Nitrobacteraceae > Bradyrhizobium > Bradyrhizobium ottawaense. Next base: position 1,312,074 of record NZ_LT629693.1, read on the forward strand.
GGTATGGGCCGTGAATAGGCCGTCGCCGCCGACCGCGCGGACCCGGCGCAGGGAGCCGCGCACGGACTTGTCGAAGCGTTTCTCATCGCTGATCTCATCGACCAAATCGGCGCCAGAAACAACGACGAGTGGCGCACCCATCATGTCGAGCCAGTAGATCGGCCCGAGTTCCTTTGCCAGCCGCATCATGTGCTGGATGGGCGCGTTCGGGTCCAGCGACAGCATGTTGCCGACGACAGGCTTGGTCGGCGGATGCGGGATCGGATCGAGCTTGTTGGGGGAAGCCATTTACCAGTGTCTCCTACCGTCTCGTTGGACCCACGTCGTCATTGCGAGGAGCCAACGGGTCCGGCCTCTGGCCGGCCCGATGACAGGCTCCGCGACGAGGCAATCCAGTCTCGCTTTGCCGCGCCATGGATTGCTTCCGCCTTCGCTCTTAGAGCTTCGGCGGACAAGTCGCTTCGCTCGCAATGACGAGTTCACCCAAACCGCTTTCTACGCCATTCGATCAGCTTGGCGCTGACCTCTTCCGGCTTTTCCTGCTGCGTCCAATGGCCGCTGTCCCGCACCAGGTATTTCTCCAGGTCGGGAATGAACTTTTCCATGCCGTCGGCGGCCGACGGCGGCAGCACCGCGTCGTTCTCGGCCATGATCATCAGCGACGGCACGCGGACGGTATGGTCGAGCCCGGCCGACCGCTCCCAGTTGCGGGTAAAGTTACGGTACCAGTTGATACCGCCAGTGAAACCGGTCTTCGTGAACGTATCGACGAAGACCTTCTTTTCTTCCGGCGACAGGATCGGCGTCCGCGGATCATGCCTGGCGTCGTAATTCGCGATCATCTGCGGGAACGCCAGGTTGAGCCGGGCTGACGCGCCGACGCCGGCGATCGGCTCCTCGGCCGGCGCATCCGCGGGACGCGGCGCCGGCTTGCGCATGAAGGCGTCGAAGGTCTGCTCGACCCGGCTGCCGAAGATCCGGTCCGGTTCGCGCCCGGGGTCCTGGAACTGCACGATGTACATGTGGTCGCCGAAGCGTTGGCGCATCAGCGCGATCGGATCAGCCGGCGCGCGATCCCAGTGCGGCGTGTTGACGCCGACGACGCCGGCGACGCGATCGATGTGCCGCAATGGCATCTGCCAGACGATGAAGCCGCCCCAGTCGTGGCCGACGAAGATCGCCTTGTCGATCTTGAGATGATCGAGCAGGCCGACGAGGTCGCCGGTCAGATGCTCCATGTCGTACGCCTCGACCGGCTCGGGCCGGTCGGTCGCGCCATAGCCGCGCTGATCCGGCGCGATCACGCGGATGCCGGCCTCGCTCAATGCCTTGAGCTGGTGGCGCCAGGAAAACGCCATCTCCGGCCAGCCGTGGCACAGCACGAGCGGCGGCGCGTCGGTCTTCGGCCCCGCCTCGTAATAGCCCATGCGAATCCCGTTCACCTGGGCGAACTGCAGCGACGGCATTTCAATCATCGTCAAACCCTATTCGGCCGCGCTGGTCATGTTCGGCGGCGGCGCAAACGCTGCCTCCAGCGCTTCAAATTCGAGCGGAAGCATGTCGCACAAAACCTGGACATGGGGAATGATGTTGGCGCCGGAGATGAAGCCGAAATCAAGCTGGTCGCGGTAGCTCTGCACGGTGATGTTGAGCGCGAGCCCGTGGGTCGAGATCGACACCGGGAAGATGTGCAGCAATTCCGCGCCCGCCGCATACAGCGTCTGCCGCGGTCCCGGCACGTTTGATACCGTGATGTTCGCGGCCGGCGGCAACACGTCGGAGAGATTCGAGCGGCTGTAGAGCAGCGCCAGAATCTGGACCAGGATCGGCGCCCCCAGCATCGAGATGTTCGACACCTGCGGCATCAGGGCGCGCAGCGGGTGCGACATTTCCTTGGACTTGGTGGATTGCGCGATGATCGCCTCCAGCCGCTCCTTGGGATTCTCGACGTTGGTGGCGATCGAGCAGATCATGCCGAACACCTGGTTGTTGGAGTCGGTGTTACCCTCCTCGCGCAGCGAAATCGGCACCGCGGCGGTCATCGACTTGGCCGGCAACGCGCCGCGCTCCAGCAGATAACGCCGGACCACGCCGGAGGACAGCGCCAGCACCACGTCGTTCAGCTTTCCGCCGGACTGCTTGGCGAGCGCTTTGGCGCGCGACAGCGAGATCGAGGTGCCGGCAAAGCTGCGCTCCGACGAAATCGTCTTGTTCAGGATCGTCGAGGGCGACGCCATGCTGGCGATGCTGTCGCGCGATTTCGGATCGGAGATCTTGCCGACGACGTCGGACACGCTTTTCAGCATGGTTGGGATACTGCCGGCGAATTTTACCGCGCTCTCGATCTGGAACATGGCGTTGTCGAACAGGATCGATCCGAGATCGCTCTTTCCCGAACGCGGCAGGTCGATGCCCTTCGCCGCCGACGAGCCGTCGAATGGCTGCCGCCAGAGCTGCTGGTAGGAATCGATCAGGTTGGCGGCGATGTCGCGCGCCTCGTTGCCGCCCTTGGCCTGCGGTATCGGCTTCTCGACCTCACGCGGCACCGGTGTGATGTCATAGATCATGTTGGTCAGCGCCGCTCCGGCGCCGCCGTCGATGCAGGCGTGGTGCATCTTGGAATAGAGCCCGATCTCGTTGTCTTTCATGCCTTCGAAGACATAGAACTCCCAGAGCGGACGGGCACGGTTGAGCAGCTTGGCATGCATCCAGCCGACGATGCGCTCCAGCGTCGCGCGGTCATACGGCGCCGGCAGGCTGCCGCGGAAAATATGGCGATCGATGTCGAACTGGTCGTCCTCGACCCAGGAGGGGTGATCGATGTCGAGCGGCGCCTTTTCCAGACGGCTCTTGAGGATCGGCGCAACATGCAGCCGCGAGGCGATCATCGCCTTGAATTCCTCGAAGAAGTTGCCGTTGTAGTTCTCGGGCAGGCGGAAGATCGCCATGCTTCCGACATGCATCGGCATTTCCGGCGTTTCCAGATACAGAAACGACGCGTCCATTGATGACAGTTTCCTGGCGTCCGCCATGTGTTCCTCCCGCTACAACAAACGCGGCGCCTTGGGTGGCGCTTCTGGGCGTTCAGACAGTCCCTAAGATCAGGGCGCTAATCAGGATTGTGCATTTTCCCGGGGCGCATATGCAATGGCAAACGGCCCGGATCGGTCAAATTGCTTGAATTCCCCCTCGGCTTGCGCCAGGCGATCTGCCACGGCCCACAGGGCCGCCGGATTGACGCCGAGCCCGACATGGCTTGCCAGATACACCTCGATATTTTCGGCCGTTTCCGACGGGTTCAAATGGCAGGTATGCCAGTTCACGATGCCGTCGGTACGGGAATAGATCGAGGTGGTCGGGACCGGCAGGTCGCCGGCAATGGCCTTCTGGATCTCCGGGTTGTCGTTGATCCCCTCGCCCGACAGCGCCTCATAGAGCCGCGTGGCGTTGGTCGCCCTGACGTCGCTGGTAAACGGACTGCCGAGCGTGATCACGGAGCGCACCAGGTCCGGCATCTGCAATGCCAGATCACGCGCGTAGATGCCGCCGAGACTCCAGCCGATGACGCTGACCTTGCGGCCGGTGGTTTCATGAATTCGTTGCAGCAGATCACGCAGCGCGCCGCGCTTGGAGGCGACGCCGCCAAGGTTGCGGCCCATGTTCCAGGCATAGGTGTCGTAGCCGAGCTCCTTCAGATAGCGCCGCATCGGCGCCATCGACAGATCGCTGGCGAGAAAGCCCGGCAGTGCCAGCACCGGATGCCCGTCGCCCTTCGGCGCGCGCAACAATAGCGGCGAAAACAGCAGGCTCGAATTCAGCTCAAAGATGCTCCGCGCCTCGGCCAGCATCATAAACAGGCTCGGCGGCCGAAGCCGCGGCTCTCCGGCAGTCTCGCCGCCGTCGGCGGCGGCCACTTACTTCTTGTCCTTCTTGGCCATGCCGCCGAGGCCGGCCATGGTCACGAACATGTCCTGAAATCGCTCGGCGATCTTGGGATCGAAGGTGAACCAGCTTTGAATCAGCGATTCCGGCGAAACCTTTTCGATGTTGGCCATCATCTGCTGTTGCATCTTTTCCATCACCGCCGTCTGCATCGGCTGCACGTCCGGCAGGCCGATAAACTGCCGGGCCTCGAGCGGCGTGCAATCTATTTCGACGTTAACCTTCATGACCGCTCCTTTTGGTGGCTTGCCGCAGTATCGCCGCGGGAGCCTCTGTCGCGCAAGGACAACACCGGCCCCCGCCCCCCGTCAATCGTCGGATATGGTCAACCAAAGCGTTCGACGGCAAACGGCCTGACGTCGGCAAACGGGGTCTCCCCGGTCATCATTTCGGCCAGCAGGCGCCCGGTCGCGGGTCCGAGCGTCAGGCCGTGGTGCTGGTGGCCGAAATCGAACCAAAGCCCGCTATGGCGGGGCGCCTTGCCGATCACCGGCAGCATATCCGGCAAACAGGGCCGCGCACCCATCCAAGGCCTGGCGTCGACCGGCTCGCCCAGCGGGAACAGCGCGTGCGCCCGCGGCAGGGCCCGCTCGACCTGGATTGGCGTCGGCGGCGCATCACGGCGGGCGAACTCGGCGCCGGTGGTGATGCGAATGCCGCGGTTCATTGGCGCCAGCAGATAGCCATTGTCGGCATCCAGCACGGGATGATGCAGCACAGCATTGCCGCTCGCCTTCATATGCAGATGATAACCGCGCTTGACGGCAAGCGGGATCGAATAGCCGAGCGGGGCAAAAATCTGATCCGACCACGGCCCCATCGCCACCACGACTTCGCGCGCGGTGATAGTGCCCTCCAGCGTCGCCAGCCGCCAGCGCGTGCCGGATTGTTCGAGCGTTCGCGCATCGCCGACGAGATATCGCCCGCCCTTGCGGCCGAACAAGGCCGCATAGGCCTTGGCCAGCCCTCCGGGGTCCGGCACGAATCCCGGCGCGGGAAAATGGACGGCGCCGCTGAACGCGCCGCTCAAATGCGGCTCGCGCGCGGCAATCGCCGCAGCGTCGAGAACCTCGCCCGCGACGCCATATTGCCGGGCGCGCTCCAGCTCGCTCACCGCCGTCGCCAGCGTCGCATCGGACCGAAACAGTTTGATCCAGCCGGTCCGCCGCCACAGCTCCGGCACATTGGCTTCCTCGATCAGCGCCTCGTGCTCGATCAGGCTGTGCTGGATCAGCGGCAGTTCGGCCATCGCGCTGTGCAGCGCACGCTCCGGCGAAGAAGCGAGGAAGTAGCGCACCAGCCACGGCAGGAAGACCGGCAAATCCGAGAAGTGATAGCGCACCTGCGGCGCGCGAAGCAGCGCGTAGCGCAGGATCTGGCCGGCATCCCGGGGGAACATGTAAGGAAAGACCGAGGCGCACTCGATCAGTCCGCCATTGCCGTAGCTGGTCTCTTCGCCGGCAAGCTCATGCCGGTCGATCAGGACCACGTCCCTGCCCCTTTTCTGCAGGTGCAGCGCGGCACCGACGCCGACCATGCCTGCGCCCAAAACCAGAACGTCGGCCTTCAGTTCCGCCATCCGGCACTCCGAAAGTTCAATGCCACGCGCTCGCGCGGCGCCTCAAGGTGAAGCTAGTCATTGCCGCCTCGCCGCGCAAACCGGTCACGACCATCGGCGCACTTGCGCCGCGGCTGGACTCGGGCAACATGGATCGGCAATATCCGCCGCAACCTGGCGGAAAAAAAGCTGATCAAAGCGGGGAATTCGAACACATGTCGGTACGTCAGAGTATGCTTGCAGTGGCCACGGCTTCCGTCCTCGCTTTCGCGGCGGTGCCGGCATCGGCCCAGACCCTGCGTTACGCCAACCAGGGCGACCTCAAGTCGCTCGATCCGTACACGCTCAAGGAAACCACCACGATCGCCCATCACGGCCACGTCTATGAGGGTCTGGTCGCGCGCGACAAGGATCTCAAGATCATTCCCGCATTGGCGGAAAGCTGGGAAACTCCCGAACCGACCCGCTGGCGTTTTCACCTGCGCAAGGGCGTCAAGTTCCACAACGGCGATCCCTTCACGGCTGACGACGTGCTGTTTTCCGCGGAGCGTATTCGCAGCAATGGGTCGAACTTTCTCACCAACGTTCCCGCCGACGCCAAGTTCACGAAGATCGACGACTACACCGTCGACGTGACGCTGGACTCGCCGAACCCGATTCTGATTTCGCAGTGGGACGGCTGGTACATCATGGACAAGAAATGGTGCACGGATAACAATGCCGTAGCACCTACGCCGGCGTCCGCGACCACACCGAGCTATGCATCGCTCCATGCCAACGGCACCGGTCCCTTCATGATCGAAAGCCATCAACCCGGCGTGAAGACCGTGTTCAAGGTGAACCCGAACTGGTGGCGAAAACCGGAACATAACCTCAAGGAAATCATCTTCACGCCGATCGGCTCGGACGCCACGCGCGTCGCGGCGCTGCTGTCGGGCGAAGTCGACGTCATCGAGCCGGTTCCGATCCAGGATATCGCGCGGGTGGATTCCAGTCCGAACGCCCAGGTGCTGAAGGGACCGGAACTGCGCACCATCTTCATCGGCATGGATCAGACACGCGACGAGCTGCTCTATTCCAACGTCAAGGGCAAGAACCCCTTCAAGGACATCAAGGTGCGCGAGGCCTTCTACAAGGCAATCGACATCGAGTTGATCAAGACCCGCGTCATGCGCGGCCTCTCGACCCCTTCGGCGTTGATGATCGCCCCGCAGCTTTTCAAGCTGTCCGGCGACTTCACCCGTCCGAAATTCGATCCCGACGGTGCCAAGAAGTTGCTGACCGAGGCCGGCTATCCCGACGGTTTCGAGGTGACGATGGATTGCCCCAACGATCGCTACGTCAACGACGCCGCGATCTGCCAGGCGGTGGTCGGCATGCTGGCCCGCATCGGCGTCAAGATCAACCTGCTGGCGCAACCGAAGGCGCAGTACTTCGCCAAGGTGCTCAAGCCGGGTGGCTTCCAGACGTCGTTCTACATGCTGGGCTGGACGCCTGCGACATCGGATGCCCAAAATGTTCTTTACGACATCCTGGGCTGCCGTGACGACCCGAAGTCGGCGCGCGGCGAAGCCAATCTCGGCGGCTACTGCAACAAGCAGATGGACGCCATCGCCGACAAGGTTCTGCTCGAGACCGACACCGGCAAGCGCGACCTGCTGATCAAGGAAGCCTTCGAGATCGCCGCCAAGGATTATGCATATATCCCGCTGCACCAGCAGGCGCTGGCGTGGGGCGTATCCAAGAAAGTGAAAATGACCCAGCGCGCCGACAACCAGGTGTTGCTGTACTGGGCCACCAAACAGGAATAGGCAGGCTTCAATCCAGGGTCCCGGCGGCTTCAGGCTTCCGGGACTTCTCGTTTCCAGGCGACAGCGACGTCAGCCGCAGCAGAGAAAAGTGAAAGGAAACCATGCTCGCTTTCACTCTTCGCCGCGCCATACAGGCCATCGGCGTCATGATTGCGGTCGGAATTATCTCGTTCTCGATGTTCCGTTTCGCCGGCGATCCGGTCAACCAGATCGTCTCGATCGACACATCGGCCGCGGAACGCGCGGCGGTGCGCCAATCGCTTGGCCTCGATGATCCCGTACCGGTGCAATTCGTCCGTTATTTTGCCAATGCCGCGCAATTCAAGTTCGGGGTGTCCTATCAATTCCGCCAGCCGGTGGCGAACCTGTTGATGGAACGGATGCCGGCCACGCTGGAGCTCGCGGTCTGCGCCACGTTTCTCGCGATGCTGTTCGGCATCCTGATGGGGGTCTACTCGGCATTGCGGCGCGACACTGTGCTGACCAGAATATTCCAGGCGGTCTCGCTGATCGGAATATCGCTGCCGACGTTCCTGATCGGCATCCTGCTGATCTATCTGTTCTCGGTAACGCTGGGCTGGCTGCCGTCGTTCGGCCGCGGCGACGTGGTGCGGATCGGCTGGTGGACCACCGGCCTGCTCACGCTTTCCGGCCTCAAGGCGCTGATCCTGCCCTCGATCACGCTCGGCCTGTTCCAGATGACCCTGATCATGCGTCTGGTGCGCGCCGAAATGCTCGAAGTGCTCCGTACCGATTACATCCGGTTTGCCCGCGCCCGCGGCCTGACCACACGCGCCATCCATTTCGGCCACGCGCTCAAGAACACGCTGGTTCCCGTCATCACCGTCGCCGGATTGCAGTTTGGCTCGGTAATTGCTTTTGCGATCATCACCGAAACCGTGTTCCAGTGGCCCGGTATGGGATTGTTGTTCGTGCAGGCCGTGCAAAATGTCGATATCCCGATCATGGCGGCCTACCTGCTGATGGTGTCGTTGATTTACGTCACCATCAATCTGGTGGTCGATATCCTCTACACCGTCGTCGATCCGCGCCTGCGCTCGACCCTCAGCCGTCCGACATAGAGAGAACACCATGTCCGACGCCGTGGTCCCCCATCCCGCCAAGCCGAACGCGCAAGCAGCACGCTTCGGCACCGGCTGGCTGAAGCGCACGCTCGACAGCGACGTGTTCTATTCGTTCCGCCGTTCCAAAATGACGATGGTGGCGGCCGCCGTAACCGCACTGTTTTTCCTGCTGGCGCTGTTTGCATCGCAACTCTCGGTGCAGAACCCGTTCGACCCCGCGCAGTTGCAATTGATGAATTCGCGGATCTCGCCGCTGTGGACCGCGGACGGCCAGTCGCCGTTCCTGCTCGGCACCGACGAACAGGGCCGCGACGTGTTCTCGGCCATTCTCTACGGCTTGCGGGTTTCGCTCGTCGTCGGCGTGCTCGGCATGTTGTTCGCCGGTGTGCTCGGCGTCACGCTCGGGCTGGTCGCGGGCTATGTCGGCGGCGCGGTCGATGGGCTGATCATGCGCATCGCCGACGTGCAGCTGACCTTTCCCGCGATCCTGATCGCACTACTCGTCAACGGCGTCGCCAAATCCGTGTTCGGCAACCGGCTCGACGCCATGAGCACGCTGGCGGTGCTGGTGTTCGCGATCGGACTGAGTTTCTGGGTGCAATATGCCCGCACCGTCCGCGGCTCGGTCATGGTCGAGAAGAGCAAGGACTATGTCGCCGCCGCGCAATTGATCGGGCTTCCCGCCTCGAAGATCATGCTGCGGCACGTGCTGCCGAACACGATGGGGCCGATCCTGGTGATCGCCACCATCAACCTCGGGCTCGCGATCATCACCGAAGCGACGCTGTCGTTCCTCGGCGCCGGGATGCCCGACACGATGCCCTCGCTCGGCACCCTGATCCGGATCGGCAACAATTATCTGTTCGCGGGCGAATGGTGGATCGTTGCCTTTCCCGGCCTTGCGCTGGCGGGGCTGATCCTCTCCATCAACCTGCTGGGCGACTGGCTGCGCGACGCGCTCAATCCGAAGCTCCGATGACAACTCCTATTCTTTCCGTGCGTAACCTCCAGGTGGAATTCCTCACCCGCCGCGCGACCTTGCGCGCGATCGACGGCGTTTCCTTCGATATCGCCAAGGGCGAGGTGCTCGGGGTGGTCGGCGAATCCGGTGCCGGCAAGTCGGTCACCGGACTAGCGGTAATCGGGCTGATCGATCCGCCGGGCCGGATCAGTGGCGGCGAGATCTATCTGTCGGGCATGCGGATCGATCACCTGCCGCCGGAAGAAATCCGCCGCATCCGGGGAAAACGGATCGGCACGATCTTCCAGGATCCGCTGACCAGTCTCAATCCGCTCTACAGGATCGGCGACCAGATCGTCGAGACCATTCGCACCCATACCAGTCTCACGGAGACTGCCGCGCGCAAGCGCGCCATCGATCTGCTGGCGGAGGTCGGAATCCCGGCCCCGGAAAAGCGCATCGACGCCTATCCGCACGAATTCTCCGGCGGCATGCGCCAGCGCGTCGTCATCGCGCTCGCGATCTGCGCCGAACCGGAACTGATCATCGCCGACGAGCCGACCACCGCGCTCGATGTGTCGGTCCAGGCGCAGATCATTTCACTGATCAAGCGACTCGGGCGCGATCACGGCACCGCCGTGATGCTGGTCACCCATGACATGGGCGTGATCGCCGAGACTTCCGACCGGGTTGCCGTGATGTATTCGGGCCGGATCGCCGAGATCGGCCCGGTCAGGGATGTCGTGCAGAATCCGCTGCACCCCTATGCCAAGGGCCTGATGGGCGCGATCCCGACACTGGCGGGCGAGGACAAGCGGCTGGTGCAGATTCCGGGCTCGATGCCGCGGCTGTCGGCGATCCCGCCGGGCTGCTCGTTCAATCCGCGCTGTGCGTTCGCCTTCGACCGCTGTCGCGTCGACCGGCCGGAACCGCTGCTGCACGGCACGCAGTCGGTTGCCTGCCATCTCTACGATACCGCGCCCCATGAAGCCGCGAAGGAGACTGCGGCATGAGTGCGGCGCCCTTCGTCGACGTGAAGAACCTGCGCCGCGTGTTCGACGTCTCGAAACCGTGGCTCAACCGCGTGCTGGAAGGCGGCCATCTCGAATTCCTCAAAGCCGTCGACGGCGTCACCTTCGACATCAAGAAGGGCGAGACCTTCGCGCTGGTCGGCGAATCCGGATCCGGAAAAACCACGGTGGCGCGGATGGTCGTCGGCCTGCTGCCGCCGAGTTCCGGCGAAGTCGTCATCGACGGCGTGTCGATGACCAGCACCAGGCAGGCGCAGGTACAGCAGCGCCTGCGCCGCCGCATCCAGATGATCTTTCAGGATCCCTATGCCAGCCTCAATCCGCGCTTTCGGGTCGACGCCATCGTGTCCGAGCCGATCCGCGCCTTCGACCTGATCCAGGGCGAGCGCGACATCGCCGCCCGCGTCGGCGAATTGCTGGGCCTGGTCGGCCTGCATCCCGACGACGGCCTGAAATTTCCACATGAATTTTCCGGCGGCCAGCGCCAGCGGATCGCGATTGCGCGGGCATTGGCATCCGAGGCCGAGTTTATCGTCTGCGACGAGCCGACCTCGGCACTGGATGTTTCCGTGCAGGCGCAGATCCTCAATCTGATGCGCGACCTGCAGGACAAGTTCGGCCTGACCTACCTCTTCATCAGCCATAACCTCGCCGTGGTGCGCCACATGGCGACCCGGATCGGCGTGATGTATCTCGGCCGTATCGTCGAGATCGCGGAAGGGCGCGAATTGTTCGCCAATCCGCGGATGCCCTACACAAGGATGCTGCTGGGCGCGGTTCCAGATCTGGCGATGTCCGGCCGGCAGCGGATTCCGGTCCAGGGCGAGATCCCCAATCCGATCGATCCGCCGCCCGGATGCGCGTTCAACCCGCGCTGCCCGCTGGCGTTCGATCTGTGCCGCAAGGAAGCGCCCGCGCTGATCGGCGGTGTGGCCTGCCACGCCGTCAACAACCCGGCCGCCATCCCCGTCCCGGCATGATTTAATCGCGTATCGTACGAGCGGCGCGAGCGCTGCGGTCGCAGCTAGCATCGGTGCCGATCGCAAAGCCTGACGCGATCACGATGCCCCTCGTATTCCAGCCTTTGCCTTGTCGGCGGAATTTGGCTTGCGGCTCGTCGGGCGCCCCTTGCCAGCGGTGCGCTTGTGGCCCGCAGACAGTTCTTGCTGCGACGCACCGAGCGCAAGCGAAGGCGCTTGCGACACTTCGCGGCTGCTGCCTCCAGTTTCGGCCAGCGGGAAAAGCGGAATCTCACCTTCCGCATGGAGCCCGACCAGAAAGTCCATGCCGGCACGCATCACGTGTTCGGAAGCCAGCGTCGCGGCCGCGCGCTCGTCGCCCTCGATAATGGCCCGCAATATTGCCGCGTGTTCGTTCCAATTGCGCGCTTGCCGGGCCGGATTCATCGGCGAGAACAGCATCGCGGTTCTTTCCCGCAATTTCTGCATGATATCCCCAAGGACCGTGTTCTGTCCTGCCGCGGCGAGTTCGCGATGAAACTGCTGGTTTAGATCGAACAGCTGCTCGAACCGCCTGGCCGTGACGGCCGCCGTGCCCTTGTTCAAGACGGTCTCGATACGCTTGATGATCAGTTTGTCCTGACGGCGTGCCGCCAGTCTGGCATTGTGCCCCTCGAGCAGCGCACGTACTTCGATGGTCTCGCGCGCTTCCTGCTCCGTCATCGTCGCAACCGCCGCCCCGCGTCGCGCGGTGACTTCGATCAGGCCCTCGGATGCCAACGCACGAATCGCCTCGCGCACAGGGTTGCGGGATACGCCCAGTTCGTCGGCCAGCCGACCCTCGACTAACCGTTCGCCCGGTTTCAATCGTCCGGACAAAATCGCCTGACGAAGCTCGGTGACGACCCGGTCATGAAGCGAGGAATGGTCCTCGCCAAGCCGACGCTTCGGGAGTCCAGTGGTGAGCGCCATGTCGTTAACCTATCTCAAGAACCGATCGGCAAACCTGCAGGAATATGATGATCAACGCGCTGAAATGTCGATCGCCTGATGCTTGCACCAAGGCAGGCTGCCTGCAGCCATTCTACCGGAATCGCATTGATTTGCCATCCCGTTGCCCGAAACCAGCTCGTGTGTGAGCCGGCCGTCATGCTCACGGCTCCGGCTTGTCCTGCGCCGACGTCGTCATCGCCGCTGCCGGCTCGGCACGCGGAACAGCCGCGCCGCGTTCAGCCAATGGCACCCAGGACACGCTGACGTCGCCGTGCAGGAACGTCTGGCAAGCCATTCGGTACCCCGCCTTGAACTGTTCTTCGGTCAGATGCTTGCGTTCCTTGGGCTTGACGGCATCGGTGTGTTCAAGCCCGGCCTCGATCCTGCATTTGCAGGTGCCGCATAAGCCGCCGCCGCACTTGAAGGGGATGCCGCCCTGCTCCCGCAGCGAAACCCGCAGCAGATTGCTGTCGGCCGGAGCGCTGGCCACTTTGCCACCGTTGGTCAGGAATGTGACTTGAATCATGTCGCGACCGGAAGGGTTCAGCTTGCTGACAGCGGCATCTTGCGCAGCTCGGTATCCATGTGACCGAATGTCGTCAGGTGCTCGAGCTCCTTAAGCGCCTGCGCCGTGGTCTCGAATTTTTCGAGGAATTTTGAAGGCACCTCGTTGACGATGGCGGTGTCGTCCTCGACCACGCGGATTTTGATCTTCTCTTCAAGCAGCTCCGCGATCACGAAATGCGCCTTGATGTGCCCGTAGAACCTGTAGTCGTAAGCCTCCAGAGGCCGCAGCCCGTCGACAGCTTCAGTTCTGAACTGTCCAGGCTTGCTCGTCAGGATGACATACATGCTCATTCCTCCTTGCTGCCGGCGCCTTGCGGAACGACGGCCGACACAGCCGACGCCGACACTGCCGACCAGGGCTCGATCGGGTTCTTGTCCTGCGCCAACTCGACATCGTGATTGAGCCACAACTGGCAAATCAGGCGGTAGCCATCGTCCAGCCGGGGGCCGAGCTGCTTCCGTTCCTTCCAGTTCGGCACCGGCAGCTGCTCTGCACCCTTGAGAACGCGGCAGGCACATTTCGCGCATTTCCCCATCCCGCATCCGTAGCGCAGATGCGGAAAGGGAAACTGCTTGATGCCGGCCCGGACCACCAGATTGGTGTTCTCGGCAATCTCGCCCTGGTAGGCGTGGCCGTCGCGATGAAGAATGACAGTCGGCACCTGGTTACGCCTGCAGCAATCGACGCTCGTCCTGCGGGACCTTGCGCTCGACGGCCTCGAGTTCGCTCATCGGCACCTCCTGCGCGACATAGTCCCAATACAGCGCCGTGGTGTAGAGCAACCGCATCTGCGCGCCGACTTCGCAGATCTTCAGGCATCGCTGCTGCAGTTCAACGGTGTTGGCATGTTCGAGAACGATCTGATAGCCGCGCTCGCCATGGATTTCGTCGGACACGATGTGGAGATCGAAGAACTCGACCTCTTCGTCGCTGAACTTGTACTTCTCGCGCAGCGTCGGGGTCTGCTTGCGATAGATCGACGGCACCTGCGACTCCAGCCCGACGACCAGGCCGGCGACCGCGACGATCGGATCCTCGCGCATGGCAACGGAATAGCACCAGCTCTGCAGGCCGCGCGTCGTAGCGGTCATGTTGTCGGGATCGATCACCCGCTCGCGCGTGGTGCCGCAGGCTTCGGCGAAGCGAATCAGCAGGTCGGTATGGCGGTCGCCGCCGATCTCCTCCTCGTACATATTGGCGAGCAGGAAATCCTTTGCTTCGGTGTAACGATCCGGCATCCGTGCATAGATATAGGCAAGGTAGTCCGCGAACGGTCCGACGTAGTGGAAGTGGTTCTCGGCCCACCTCGCCAGATGGGCGCGGCTGAGTTTTCCGGCGGCCCAGGCGATGCTGAACGGCGCCTTGTTGGCGCTTTTACCCTTGATCGCATTCTCGAGGGCGGTGCGGAATTCCACATGGTTCATCAATTCGGGCATCTTCGCTCTCCCTTTGTGCCTTTATGGCGAATTGGCTGCTGCGCCTCGTCTGGCTTCAAGGCTTATGATTGAATATTGTATACAATTCTAGGAGCGAGTCAAGACGGCGGATGGGCCCTGCCCTTTTGCCTGTGCGAGCAAACCTCGGTGGAGCAAATGTAGCTGAGATTCCTAGAAAAATCGACTATTTCTTAGGCAATGGATCACTGCGCGATTGCCCTGGGTCGAAGGCATGACCACACAATCCGAATCGAAATCCGCAGTTTTCTATTGCATTTTGGAATACAGTATACAATTCTGCACATCATTGAAACGATATCGCGGTAATCATCCGCTTTTGCCGGTCTCTGGGGGGAGCCATGACAAGTCACATCACCATCGGCGCGGCGCACTGGGTCTATCTCGCCGGGGTCGCCATCATCGTCGTGACCATGATCTTGCGCGCCAATGTCGTCGTGCCGTCCATCGTCGCGACCCTTCTGGTGGCGCTGGCCTGGTCGCATAGCCCGGTGACGGCTGTTGGCAGCGTCTTCAACGCGAGCTTCACGGCGGCAAAGGAGCTCTTCAACATATTCCTCGTGATCGCGCTGATGACGGCGCTGTTGAATGCCCTGAAGGTGCTGCGTTCGGACATCCGGATGGTCGAACCGTTTCGCGCGGTCATGAAAAACGGTCATGCCGCATACTTTGTGCTCGCCGCGATCACCTATGTGATTTCCCTGTTCTTCTGGCCTACGCCCGCGGTGCCGCTGGTGTCGGCGGTGCTGCTGCCGGCCGCGATCGCCGCCGGCCTGCCGCCGCTCGCCGGCGCGATGGCGATCGCCATCGCCGGCCAGGGCATGGCGCTGTCGTCCGATTACGTGATCGGCGTGGCACCCGGCATCAGCGCGAAGGCCGCGGGCGCAGCGGTGAGTGCGGCAATGGTGGCCGACCGGGCCCTGGTGCTGTCGCTGATCACCGGTTCGATCGCCCTGTTGCTGGCCTACCTCTCGATCCGCAAGTCGATCGTGCCGCCCAGCAATTCCCTGCTCGATCGATGGCAGGCGCAATCGAGCAACGGCGACCTGGCCCGGATCGAGGCCGAAGGAACCTTCGACAAGGCCGAGATCGCGCGCGGCACCAGCCAGGAGCCGCTGGTCAGCGATGCGCAGGTTTCCAAAGAGCTCTCGATGATCGGCCGGAAGCGGATCGGATGGTCGAAGTTCTTTGCCATCGCGACGCCGCTGGCCTTCCTCTGTGTCATCGTGCTGATGATGATGTCCAAGCTCGGCTACGGCCACGATCTGAAGGGTGGCGAAGCCGCCGCGCTGGTCGGCGGTGTCGCGGCATTGCTGATGGTGTGCGCGGCATTCGCCACCGACGGGCTGCGCAAGGCGATGGACACCAGCGCCGACCATGTCACGGAGGGTTTCGTTTTTGCTTTCCGTGCCATGGGGTCGGTGCTGCCGATCGCGGGCTTCTTCTTCCTCGGCGCTGGCGGCGATCTTGCGGCTTCGATTCTCAACGTGCCGGCCGCGCAGGCCCCGAGCCTCCTGTTCGAACTGATTCAGAGCGCCCAAGGCTGGATTCCCAACAACCACTTCCTGGTGGCGTTCGGCGTCCTGGTGGTTGGCATGATCACGGGAATCGACGGCTCCGGCTTTGCCGGCCTGCCGCTGACCGGCTCGCTGTCCGGCGCGCTGGCACCCGGCGCCGGGCTCCACCCCGCGACGCTGGCCGCGGTGGGCCAAATGGGAGCGGTATGGACCGGCGGCGGCACGCTGATTGCGTGGTCGTCGCTGATCGCGGTCGCCGGGTTCGCGCGCGTGCCGGTGTTCCAGATCGTGAATTCGGTGCTCGTGCCGGTGCTGACCGGACTTGGCGTATCGACATTGTGCGCTGTGATGTTGTGGAACTAGCGAAGGGTAAAGGTCATGAATGACGCGGCAGTATCGATGGCGCGCGCTGCGCCGGTGCGCGACGGAATCGAAAAGTTCAAAAACTATATCGATGGCGAATGGGTAGCGGGCCGGACCGGCGCGTATTTCGACGACGTCAATCCCGCCGATACGTCCGACATCGTCGGCCAATTCCCCGCCTCTTCGGCGGCAGACGCCGAAGTGGCCGTGCGCGCGGCGGCGGCTGCCTGCGCGAGCTGGAAAAAGACCCCGATCACCGTGCGGGCAAGGATCCTCAATGGCGCCGCCAGCTATCTGGAGACGCATGTTGATCGATTCGCGGAGGAGTTGACGCGGGAGCAAGGCAAGGCGCTCAATCTGAGCAAGGACGAGATCCTGCGCTCGGCGCAAACGCTGCGATTCTATGCCGTCGAAGGTCAGTCGTTCGCGGGCGAGACCTTCCCCAATGACGATGCCGACATGGTCGTCTACACCCAGCGCGAGCCGCTGGGTGTGGTGTCGGTCATCACGCCGTGGAACTTTCCGGTATCCATCGCGGCGCGAAAAATCGCGCCGGCGCTGATCGCCGGCAACACCGTCGTATTCAAGCCGTCGTCCGACGCGCCGCTGAGCGGCTATCGCCTCACGGAAGCCTTCGTCGCCGCAGGAATTCCCAAGGGTGTGCTCAATTTTGTCACCGGGCGCGCCGCCGATGTCGGCCCGGCGATCACCGTGCCGCCGGTCGTACGCGCTATATCCTTCACGGGATCTACCTCGGCCGGCGAACAGATTCACCGCTCGGTCGGCTTCACCACACGCACCCAGATGGAGCTCGGCGGCAAGAATCCGCTGATCGTGATGGAGGATGCGGATCTCGACAAGGCCGTGGACCTGACCATCAAGGGCGGCCTGTCGCTGAGCGGACAAGCCTGCACCGGGACCAGCCGTGTGCTGGTAATGCAACAGGTCAAGGCGGCGTTCACCGACAAGTTCGTGGCCAGGGTGAAGGCGCTGAAGATCGGGAGCGGTCTTGTTGCCGGAAACGATATCGGTCCACTGGCTACGGCGCGCCAACTGGAAACCGTGCTGCGTTACATCGAGATCGGCAAGCGCGAGGCGACGTTGCTGTGCGGCGGCGAACGCCTGAGCGGTCCGGCTTACGGCCGCGGCTATTACGTATCGCCCGCGATTTTTACCGATGTCACCCAGGACATGCGGATCGCGCGCGAGGAGATATTCGGACCAGTGATCGCCCTCATCGAGGTGACGAGCTACGCGGATGCGATCGCGAAAGCCAACGATACCGAATACGGCCTGTCGGCTGCGATCGCGACGCGCAATCCGCGTTACATTCATGACTTCGCGAACGACATCGAGTCGGGAACCGTCAAGATCAACCGCACCACGACCGGCAATCTGATCAATGCGCCGTTCGGTGGGCTCAAGCGCTCCAGCACGTCGGCCTTTCGCGAGTCGGGTCGCGCCGGCCTAGAGTTCTACACGCAAATCAAGACGGTCTATCGCGGCTGCTGATCGACGACGGCTCGAACCATCCGTCGACACCTACAATTCGAACACCGGGACAAGGACATGAGAGCTGCATTCAAGCTGGAACTCGAGGAGGCGCGTCACATGGTTGCCGCTGCCATCCGCAAATCCAAGGAGATCGGCGTGCTGGAGACGGTCTGCGTCGCCGATGAAGGCGGCTATCCGTTGGCGCTGGAGCGAATGGATCGCGCCAGGGTGACTGGACCGCAGATCGCCTGGAACAAGGCCTTCACGGCGGCGGGCCACCGGCGATCGACCCATCTGTTCAATCAGTCGCCGAACGGGCCGGCGCTTCCCGGTAACGAGGCGTTCGGCATCCAGTGGAGCTTCGAGGGCAGGTTCGCCGTTTTCGTTGGCGGCTTTCCGATCGTGGTCGACGACGAAGTCGTTGGCGGGGTCGGCCTCAGCGGCGGCAATGGCGAGCAGGATATCGCCTGCGGCCTGGCCGCGCTTCAGGCTCTACAGGAACTGCTGGCGCCGAAGAACCATCGGGTGCTGGTTCTGGCCGACATCAAGATGTGATGGACCGCATGGTCTATCGGGTGCAGGTGGCCGGGACAGAGCGGGCGTTCGAGGCGACCCCGGACGAAACCATCCTCGACGCGGCGCTGCGTGCCAATGTCAACCTGCCGCACGACTGCAGACTCGGGGGCTGCGGCACCTGCCGCATCAGGCTGGTCGAAGGTTCGGTCAGCTATGCCGAGTTCCCGCTGGCGCTGACACCGGACGAGGAAAGCCGGGGTTACGCCCTCGCCTGCCAGGCGATGCCCGCCGGCGATCTGGTCATCGAACCGGCGCGCGGCCTGACTGAGATGCCGCCGGCGGCGCGCCACCACGCCGTGGTGACGGCCGTTCGACCGGTCAGCGCCCTGGTCACGCATCTTGTGCTGGAAGTCCCGGCAGCTGCTTTCCTGGACTACCGGCCGGGGCAGTACATGAACGTCATGTTGCCTGACGGAACCACACGCAGCTTCTCGATGGCGTCGATCCCCTGTGACAATCGGGTCGATTTTCAGATCCGGCAGATCGAAGGTGGATCGTTCACCCAGGGCATGCTGCAACGGGTGCAGGCCGGCGACAAATTGGAGGTCGAGCTGCCGCTTGGCACCTTCCACCTCCGTGCCGAGGACGACCGGCCGCTGCTGATGGTTGCCACCGGCACGGGGATCGCGCCGATCAAGGCCATCCTGGAATCGCTGATGGATAATCCGGATTGTCCGCCCGTCAGCCTGTACTGGGGCGGGCGCACGGCCGCTGACCTGTTTCTGTTCGACGAGATCCGGACATGGGGCAGACGGTTATTCGAGTTCAATTTCGTGCCGGTGCTGTCCCGCGCCGATGCAGCTTGGGAGGGGCGCAGGGGTCACGTGCAGCACGCCGTTACCGCTGATTTTGACGACCTCTCGGAACATGCTATTTATTTGTGCGGGTCGCCCGCGATGATCATCGACGCCAAACTGGCTTTCATCGACCGGCGCGCCTCAATGGAGCACATTTACAGCGAAGGCTTCAGCCACCAACGCGCACGACCCGTCCAAGCGTGATCCTTGGCATGATCACGCGGATGGGAGCAATGCGTGGCATACCACGGGTTGGCATCCAGCGCCGGCTGTGATCAAGTGCGGCCGCACCGAATACCAGCGCAAAATTGGACTCCCATGGGCAACATCAATCCCGATCCGTTCACAACCCGGCCGGAAATCGAAGGCACGTTCGGCGTGGTCACCTCGACCCACTGGATCGCGACCGCGGTCGGCATGGGCATCCTGGAAAAGGGCGGCAACGCCTTCGACGCCGGTGTCGCCACCGCCTTTACGCTGCAGGTGGTCGAGCCGCATCTCAACGGCCCCGGCGGCGACGTTCCGATCATTGTGCATGATACCAAACGCGGCCGCACCGAAGTGATCTGCGGCCAGGGCCCGGCGCCGGCGAAGGCGACCATCGCCCATTACAAGAGCGAGGGGCTGGAGATGGTGCCGGGCACCGGTCTTCTGGCGGCCTGCGTGCCCGGGACGTTCGAATCCTGGATGATGCTGCTGCGCGATTACGGCACGATGCGTTTGCGCGACGTGCTGGAACCCGCGATCGCCTACGCCCGCGACGGTTACCCGCTGGTCGAGCGCGCGGCGGCGACGATCCAGATCGTCGAAAAACTGTTCAAGAAGCATTGGCCCACCTCGGCCGCGGTGTATCTGCCGAACAATGAGGTGCCGAAGCCCGGCACGCTCTTCACCAACAAGCAGCTCTCGGAAACCTACGCCCGTATCCTGAAGGAAGCCGAGAGCGCCGGCTCCGATCGCGTGGCGCAGATCGAGCGCGCGCGGAAATCCTGGTCGCACGGCTTTGTGGCGGAAGCCATCGACAAGTTCTGCCGCACGCAGGAAGTTATGGACGTTTCCGGCTCGCCGCATAAGGGCGTGCTCTCGGCCGACGACATGGCGCGCTGGCAGCCGACCATTGAAGCGCCCCTCACCTACGACTACGGCCGCTATACCGTCTGCAAGCCGGGCGTCTGGAGCCAGGGCCCGGTGATGCTGCAACAGCTCGCGCTGTTGAAGGGATTCGAACTCGACGGGCTCGATCCCGCCGGACCCGACTTCATCCATCTGCAGATCGAATGCGCCAAGCTTGCATTCGCCGACCGCGAGAAATTCTACGGTGATCCTGACTTCACCGACATTCCGATCACGACGCTGCTGTCGGACGCCTATAACGACGAGCGCCGCAAGCTGATCTCGCGGGACAAGGCCTCGCTCGATTTCCTGCCCGGTTCGGTCGAGGGCTTTGGCTCGGTGGTCAAGATGCGCCGCGCGGAGGGGCATCGCGAGGCCGTTGGCGCCATGGGCGCGGGCGAGCCGACCGTCGGCCGCTTCGGCGAAGTGCGCGGCGACACCGTGCATTTCGACATTATCGACCGGGCCGGCAACATGATCTCGGCGACGCCGTCCGGCGGCTGGCTGCAATCCTCGCCGGTCATTCCCGAACTCGGCTTCTGCCTCGGCAGCCGCGCCCAGATGTTCTGGCTGGAGGAGGGTCACCCCGCGGCGCTGGCGCCGGGCAAGCGTCCGCGCACCACGCTCTCGCCGACCATGTGCTACCGCGACGGCGAGCCCTACATGGCCTGGGGTTCGCCCGGCGGCGATCAGCAGGACCAATGGACCACGCAGTTCTTCCTGCGCCATGTCCACGCCAAGCTGAACCTGCAGGAAGCGATCGACGCGCCGGCCTGGCACTCCGAACATTTCCCGATCTCGTTCTGGCCGCGCACCTCGCGCCCCGGCGTGCTCGTCGTTGAAAACCGCGTGCCGAAGCCGACGATCGATACCCTGAAGGACCGCGGCCATATCGTCGAGGTCGGCCCCGACTGGTCGGAGGGCCGCCTTACCGCCGCCTCCAAAATTGGCCGCCGCCGCCGCGCCGCCGCCAATCCGAGGGGCATGCAGGGTTACGCGGCGGGACGATAAAAGGCAGGGCGGCTTAGAGATGGTTTGCCGAACATGACCTGGTCGATCATCGCCCGCGATTCCCTGACCGGCCAGTTCGGTATCGCGGTTGCGACCAAGTTTTTCGCGGTCGGCGCCCGTGTGCCGCATATCGCGGCCGGCATCGGCGGCGTCGCGACGCAGGCGCTGGTCAATCCCTATTACGGCATTGATGGTCTCGCATTGTTGCGTGAGGGACGCGAGCCCCGCGCGATCGTCGAAACGCTGATCGCCGCCGATGCCGGCCGCGAGAGCCGGCAACTGCACATCATGGATGCC
The DNA here is from genome assembly GCF_900099825.1 of Bradyrhizobium ottawaense. Classification (NCBI taxonomy): domain Bacteria; kingdom Pseudomonadati; phylum Pseudomonadota; class Alphaproteobacteria; order Hyphomicrobiales; family Nitrobacteraceae; genus Bradyrhizobium; species Bradyrhizobium ottawaense. The sequence goes on from NZ_LT629693.1 coordinate 1,333,604, forward strand.
AACGGCCGTATTGCCGCCTTTACCGGCCGCGAATGCGTCGACTGGTGCGGCCATGTTCAGGGCGACGGCTTCTCTATCGCCGGCAACATGCTGGCGGGCGCATCCGTACTCGACGACACTGCAAAGGCGCTTGTCGCCAACGCCAGCCTTCCCTTTGCGCAGCGGCTGATCGCAGCCTTAAAGGCCGGCGAGGCCGCCGGCGGCGACAAGCGCGGCAAGCAGTCGGCGGCGCTGTTGATCCACGGCGAGGAGGAGTGGTCCGATCTCGACCTGCGCGTCGACGACCACGCCGATCCGCTGGCCGAACTCGAACGGCTCGAGCAAGTCAGCCGCGAGCGCTGGGTGCATTTCCGCCCCTTTCTGCCGACGCGAAAGAACCCGGCCGGAATCACCGACCGCGCGAAAATCGACGCAAGCGTCGAAGCGGCCACCGCGGGCAAGGCATGACGGCAGGCCCGCTGATCGAAATCGAGGGCCTGCGCGTCGTCTTCCATGGCGACGACGGCCGTACGACCCATGCGGTCGACAGCGTCGACCTCAGCGTCGCCAATGGTGCCACGCTTGGACTGGTCGGCGAGTCCGGCTGCGGCAAGAGCGTGACGTCGCTTGCCATCATGGGACTGTTGTCAAAGCACTCGGCCGAGGTCTCGGGCTCGATCCGCTTCGATGGCTTCGACCTGCTCGACGTGCCCGACCAGACCCTGCGCGACCTCAGGGGAAATCGCCTGGCGATGATCTTTCAGGAGCCGATGACGTCGCTCAATCCGAGTTTTACGATCGGCGACCAGATCATCGAGACGATTTTGCGCCATCGTGGCGGCTCCAAGCGCCAGGCGCGCGAGCGCGCGATCGAACTGCTGCGCCGCGTCCATATCCCCTCGCCCGACAAGCGGATCGACGACTATCCGCACAAGCTGTCCGGCGGCATGCGTCAGCGCGTGATGATCGCGATGGCGCTGGCCTGCGATCCCCGCCTGCTGATCGCCGACGAACCGACTACGGCCCTCGATGTCACCTTGCAGGCGCAGATCCTCGACCTGATGCGCGAATTGAAGGCGGCAAGCGGTGCCGCGATCATCCTGATCACCCACGACCTCGGCGTCGTCGCCGAAGTCTGCGACGAGGTCGCGGTGATGTATGCCGGCGAGATCGTCGAACGGGCGTCGGTGAATGAGCTGTTCGCCAACCCGCAACATCCCTACACGGTCGGCCTGCTCGGCTCGATCCCGCGGCTCGACCGCCGCACCTCGCATCTGGCAACGATCGAGGGCATGGTGCCGAACATGGCCAACCCGCCAGCCGGATGCCGCTTCGCCGCACGTTGCCCCTTCGTCGTCGCGGCCTGCATCGCCGCCCCGCCGCCGCTGGCGATGGTGAGCGACGGCCACGCCTCGCGCTGCATCCGGGCGCCGCTGGAGAGGCTGGTATCATGACAGCGCTCCTGGAAGTCGAAGGCCTGGTCAAACATTTCGTCGCCGCGCGTTCGGTGTTCGGCCGCCCCACCGCTCACGTCAAGGCGGTCGACGGCGTCAGCTTCACCGTCGAAGCCGGCAAGACGCTGGCGCTGGTTGGCGAATCCGGCTGCGGCAAGTCCACCGTCAGCCGATTGGTGCTGCGGCTGATCGAGGCGGATGCAGGCAGCGTCCGTTTCGAGGGCCGCGACCTCGGCACGCTGGACGCCACGGCGTTGCGGGCCTTTCGGCGCGACGCACAGATCATCTTTCAGGATCCGTATGCCTCGCTCAACCCGCGCATGACGGTCAGCCAGATCCTGACCGAGCCGCTGGCGCTGCACGACCTGGTGCCCTCCCCGCGCCGGCGCGAACGGGTCGAGCAACTGTTGCGGCTGGTCGGCCTCGAGCCACGATTCGCGCGCCGCTATCCGCATGAATTTTCCGGCGGCCAGCGTCAGCGTATCGCCATCGCCCGGGCACTGGCGGTGGAACCGAAACTGATCATCTGCGACGAACCGGTATCGGCGCTCGACGTCTCGATCCGCTCGCAAATCCTCAACCTGTTGCGCGACCTGCAGGACCGGCTTGGCCTAGCCTATATCTTTGTCAGCCACGATCTCGCCGTAGTGAAGCACATTGCCGACCGGGTCGCGGTGATGAATCTCGGAACCATCGTCGAGACGGCGGAAGCGCAGGCGCTGTTCGCCGCGCCAAAGCATCCCTATAGCCGCGCGCTGTTGTCGGCGATCCCGGTGCCGAGGCCGCCGGCCAAACGCAGCCGCATCGTGCTGGAAGGCGAGATGCCGAGCGCGCTCAATCCACCCTCCGGCTGCCGCTTTCACACCCGCTGCCCCTACGCCATCGCACGCTGTCGCGCCGAGGTTCCCCCATTGCTCGCCGATGCCTCCGGACACGCTACCGCCTGTCACCGCACGGCGGAGCTGCCACCGCCCGAAAACATCGTGCCGGCCGACGGCGGCTTTTCGCCGACGCTGGAAAAATTGGTCGCCGCCTTCAGCGGCGGTGCGGAAGGTGTGGCCCGCACCGGGGTTGATCAATCAGGAACACAGCCGGCAGTGGTGTAATCGTGGAGATGGGGATAGCAACAATGAAAATCCTGCGTTTGGCAGTCACCGCGGCGGCGCTGCTGCTGTCGTTCGAGACGAGCGTTCAGGCCCAGTCCACGCTGCGCATCGGGCTCGCCGAAGATCCTGATGTGCTCGATCCGACCATGGCGCGCACCTATGTCGGCCGCATCGTGTTCGCGGCTTTCTGCGACAAGCTGTTCGACATCGATGAAAAACTCAACATCGTGCCGCAGCTCGCGTTGAGCCACGAGACTTCATCCGACGGCAAAGCCGTGACGATCAAGCTCCGCCCCGGCGTCACGTTCCACGACGGCGAAGCCTTCGACGCCGAAGCCGCCAAGTTTTCGATCGAGCGCCACATCACCATGCCGGGCTCGTTCCGCAAGCCGGAGCTCGCCAGCGTCGACTATGTCGAGGTGGTTGATCCCCTCACCATCAGGCTGGTGTTGAAGGCGCCCTATTCGCCGCTGATCGCGCAACTGACCGATCGGGCGGGCATGATGGTGTCGCCCAAGGCCGCAAAAGCCGAAGGCGACAAGTTCGGATTGCATCCGGTCTGCGCCGGACCCTACAAGTTCGTCGAGCGCGTCCAGCAGGACCGCATCGTGTTCGAAAAATTCGCCGACTATTGGAACAAGGACAAGATCTTCATCGACAAGGTCGTGTTCCTGCCGATCGTCGACGCCACGGTGCGGCTCGCCAACCTGAAATCCGGCGGGCTCGATCTGATCGAGCGCGTGCTCGCGACCGACCTCAAGGAGGTTCGCGCCGACACAAGGCTGAAACTTTCGACCGCGATCGAGCTCGGCTACCAGGGCATCACGCTGAACATCGGCAAGGACAAGGCCAAAGGACCGCTGAGCCAGTCCGCCAAGGTGCGGCAGGCGCTCGATCTCTCGATCGACCGTGAAGCCATCAACCAGGTCGTGTTCAACGGCGAATTCAAGCCGGGCAATCAGTGGGTCAACCCGGATCACCCCTATTACCAGAAGGCGTTTCCAATTCGGCCGCGCGACGTTGCGAAAGCCAAGGCGCTGCTGAAGGAAGCCGGCGTCACGCCGCCGGTCAGCGTCGATTTCATGGTGCCGAAGGGCGCCGAGACCGAAGCGGTCGCCCAGGTGATGCAGTCGATGGCGGCGGAAACCGGCTTCGACCTGAAGATCAGGGTCACCGAATTCGCGACCTCGCTGAAACAGGCGGAGGCCGGCGAGTACCAGGCCTTCATGCTGGCTTGGAGCGGGCGGATCGACCCGGACGGCAATGCCTACATCTTCCTGCACACGGACGCGCCGCAGAACTACAGCGCCTGGAGCAATGCGGGCGCCGACAAGGCACTAGATGACGCGCGGCTGGTCACCGACATGGCGCAGCGCATGGCGCTCTACGAAAAGCTGACCAAACTGGAACTGGACGACGAAGCCATCCTTTACCTCTACCATCGCCGCATCATTATTGCGCACACCACCAAGCTCGAAGGCTACACGCAAATGCCGGACGGGCTCGTCCGCGTCGTCGGGTTGAAGCTGAAGTGACCACTGCAACGCTGGGGATGCGATAGCACCATGCTGAATTTCCTTGCGCGCCGCGTCATCCAGCTGGTTCCGACGCTGTTCTTTGTCTCGTTGTTGATCTTCTCGCTGCAGCATCTGCTACCGGGCGACCCGGCGCTGGTCATGGCCGGCGAAGAACGCGATCCCGCCGTGATCGCGCAAATCCGCCAGCAATACAAACTCGATCAGCCGATCCCGGTGCAATACGTCTACTGGGTCAAGGGCGTGCTGTCGGGCGATTTCGGCGAGTCGCTGCGCAACAAGATGCCGGTACGCGCGCTGATCGCGCAAAAACTGCCGGTAACGATGCAACTGGCCTCGATGGCGATCGTGATCGCGTTCCTGATCGGCATTCCCGCCGGCATCGTCTCGGCGGTCAAGAAGGGCACGGCGTGGGACTATGGCGCCAACCTGTTTGCGCTGTGGGGCATCTCGACGCCGAACTTCTGGCTCGGGATCATGCTGATCTTCCTGTTCTCGATCGAACTCGGCTGGCTGCCGGCATCCGGCTATGTCCCGCTCACCGAGAACTGGCGCGCCAGCCTCGCCTCCACTATCATGCCGGCTTTCGTGCTCGGCAATGCCATCGCTGCGGTCCTGATGCGCCATACCCGCAGCGCCATGCTGCAGGTGCTGGAAAGCGATTACGTCCGCACCGCGCGCGCCAAGGGGCTTTCCGAACGCTCGGTGATCCTCAAACACGCCATGCGCAACGCGCTGACGCCGGTCATCACGCTCGGCGCGCTCGAACTCGGCACACTGCTGTCGGGCGGGGTGCTGACCGAACAGATTTTCTCGATTCCAGGCTTCGGCAAGCTGATCGTCGATGCCGTATTCAACCGCGATTATGCCGTGGTGCAGGGCGTCGTGCTGACGACGGCAACGATCTACATCACGCTGAACCTGATTGCCGACATCGCCTATATCCTGGTCAATCCCCGGCTGAGGGCGTAACGCGATGACCGACGCAGCGCTCACCGCCATCCCCCCTGCCGTCTCCGAGGAACTGGAAAGCCCGTCGCGCCGCGCGCTGCGCCGGCTGTTCCAGCGCAAGGGCGCGGTGGCGGGCCTTGTCGTGATCGCGACGTTCGCGCTGCTCGCTGTGTTCGCGCCGCTGATCCTGCCCTATGATCCGATCGCGACCAGTTGGTCGCTGGTCCGCAAGCCGCCCTCCGCGCTGCACTGGTTCGGCACCGACGAGCTTGGCCGCGACATTCTCAGCCGTGTCGTCTATGGGGCGCGGGCCTCATTGATGGCCGGTGCGATCTCGGTCGGGATCGCGCTCGGTATCGGTGTGCCGCTGGGTCTGCTGTCGGGTTATCGCGGCGGCTTCATCGACGCCCTGATCAGCCGGATGACGGATGCGATGCTGGCCTGCCCGTTCCTGATCCTCGCCATTGCGCTGGCGGCGTTTCTTGGGCCCAGCCTCGGCAATGCCATGATCGCCATCGGTATCTCCGCGACGCCGATATTCGTGCGCCTGACGCGCGGGCAGGTGATGAGCGTCAAGGTCGAGGATTATGTCGAGGCTGCGCGCGCCATGGGCAATCCGCCCTGGCGCATTGCACTGTTTCACATCCTGCCGAACATCATGCCGGCGCTGTTGGTGCAGGCGACGCTGTCGATCGCGGCCGCCATCATCGCTGAGGCCGCATTGTCCTTCCTCGGCCTCGGCCAGCAGCCGCCGGCGCCGTCCTGGGGCAGCATGCTGAATTCCGCCCAGCGCTTCCTGACCAATGCACCCTGGATGGCGATCTGGCCGGGACTGGCGATTTTTCTGGTGGTGCTGTCGTTCAACCTGGTCGGCGACGGCCTGCGCGACGCGCTCGATCCCAGGGAGCGGTAGCCATCGGAAGCACCGTGGCAAAGTAGCCCGGATGAGCGAAGCGACATCCGGGACGGGTGAGTGTGTTCCCGGATATCGCTTCGCTCATCCGGGCTACGAAGCTGGCTGACCGCCCTCGCCGCGGAGATTTCAGATCACCACTTCCCGCATCACCCTTCGGCAATCCATCTCATATTCAAGATCGATCACGGGCGGTCGCGCGAAATGCCAGGTCAGGCCGGCGCGCGCGGCGCCGCGGCTTACCAGTGCATCGGCAAGGACGGGATGAAAGTCGTGGATGGTGTAGGCCTGCGTCGCCGTCGCATCCTTCCAGCTGAGCCCGAACTCGCCCATGCGCTTTTCCATGACGCCGACGACATAGCGGACTTTCTCCTTGATGCCGTCAGGACTGATATCCCGGTAGCGGACCGTGCGTTCGGCATAGCTCGCGGCCCCATCCTGCGACTCGCCGCTGCCCGCGATCACGAAACTCGGCGTAGCGCCCGGGCTCGGCCGCGTGAACGAGAAAGCGTAGAACGATGGCTCGGCCGGCGGATCGATCTCGGGGCAGACATTGCTGCGCGCCACCGGATTGGTTTTGCCGTCGTAGATACCCCATCCGGCCAGCGTCTTGACGTAGTGCAGGTTGAAATTCCGGAACCCCTCGTCGGTGAACGCCGCGGGCGAGCGCAGCTCACAGGCGCAGAACGAAGTCAACGGCCGCCCGGCGGCCTGAATATATTGCGCGATCCGCGCAAAGCCTTCCGCCAGCGGCACCCATTTGTCGAAGCGTACGCGCTCGATTTCATATCCGGGGTTGGCTGCCGCACCAGCCGAATACTGGAACACGGCCGGGATGAACCGGTAATTGCCGGCGGCGAAGTCACTGGTCATGTCGCTCCCTTTTCTTGTTATTCCAGTTGCATGCGGACGCCCTTGGCGCCGTTGAGCAGCCGTTTCAGGTGAAATCCGGCCAGCGCATCGTCGGCATGAAGGCCAACCAGCGCCGCAAAGGCCGGCATTGCCGTGGCGTCGCCGGCCTCGAGCTTGGCGAAGGCCTCCACATATTGCGCAGTCGCAGGTGCCTTGAACGGCGCGTCCTGTAGCGGTTCGAAGGCGCGAAGCGGCTCGCTGCGGCCGCGCAGCATAATATCGCCGACCGGCCGTCCCTGAAAATCGCCGGCGGCCTCCGCTACCGCGGCGCTGACGCAGATGCGGGTGCCGAGATGCTTGTTGGCGGCCTCGAGTCTCGCAGCGGTATTGATGGTGTCGCCATACGCGGTGTAGTCGAAAAAGCGACTGCCGCCGAAATTTCCGACCAGCGCCGACCCGGCATGGACGCCGATCCGCGTGACGCCGAAATTGACGCCCTTCTCTTTCCACCGTTCGCGGAACGCCTGGGCCCAGATGTCGAGGTCATGGGCGCAGGCAATGGCACGCCGGGCATAGTCCGGCTGGTCGCCGGGCGCATTGAACAGCACCTGGATCGCGTCGCCGATGATCTTGGCGACCGTCCCCTCATGGGCGAACACGACGTCGGTCATGCCGCCCACATATTCGTTGAGCAGCGCGCCCAGCACTTCCGGTGCCGCGGTCTCCACCAGCGAGGTGAAGCTGGTGATGTCGGTGAAGATGGTCGCGATCTCGCGCCAGTGCACTTCCATGCCGTCGCTGTCGCCGATGGCCGCGAGACGGCTCGCGATCTGCGGCGAAAAATACCGCGACAGCGAGGCGTGCGCGCGCTCGGCTTCGGCCTGGCGGCGGCGGGCCTCGCGCATCATCTCGACGTGGCGGATGGTCTTGTCGATCGTCATTTCGAGATCGCCGAAATCGATCGGCTTGGTCAGGAAGTCGAATGCGCCGCGGTTCATCGCGGTGCGGATGTTGCTCATGTCGCCGTAAGCCGAAACGATGATGGTCGACTTCTTGTCCTCGGCTTCCTGCAGCTTGGCCAGCAGCGACAGCCCGTCCATCCGGGGCATGTTGATGTCGGATACCACCATGTCGACATGCGGATGCTGCTCGATCGAGGCCAGCGCCTCGATGCCGTCATGGGCAAATACGAACGCCACCGCGCCGTCGCGGATCTGGCGGCGGAATTTCTGCAGCACCAGAGCCTCGAGATCGGGCTCGTCATCGACGACGAGGATGGTCGCGGTCATGCGGCTTGCCCGAGCCTGGCGTCGATCTCGTGCCGCAGCAGCGCGAAATCAATCGGCTTGGTCAAAAGGCCGATGGCACCGTTCTCTATCGCCTTGCGGCGCGTTTCGGCATCGCCATAGGCGGTGATCATGATAACGGGCACGTCGGGACGCTCGGCGCGCACTTTCGGCAGCATTTCGAGTCCGCTCATGCCGGGCATGTTGATGTCGGACAGGATCAGGATCAGCGACGGATCCTTGATATCGGCGGCACGCGCCAGCGCCGCGGGCGCCGACGGCGCGAACTCCATGGTAAAGCGGCCGGATTTCAGATCGCGGCGGAACTGCTGACGGAACAGGGCTTCGACGTCGGGCTCGTCATCCACGACGAGTATGTAAACGCTCAATTCTTGCCTCCATTAATCGGCTGTGCCGCCCCGCTTCTGGGCAGCGTAATAATGAATTCGGTAAATGCGCCGGGCTCGGTGGCGACGTCGATGGTACCGCCGTGCTGCTTCACGATAATGTCGTGGCTCATCGACAGGCCGAGGCCGGTGCCCTCGCCCGCCGGCTTGGTGGTGAAAAAGGGATTGAACATCTTCTCCTTCACCTCTGGCGGAATCCCGGTGCCGTTGTCGCGAATCCGGATTTCCACCTTGTTGCCCAGGCTCTTGGTGGCCGCGCTTAAGGCAGGCTCAAAGCCCTCGTCGCCGGCCTCCTTGCGCTTGGTCGCGGCATAGAACCCGTTCGAGATCAGGTTGAGGAAGACGCGGGTAATCTCCTGCGGATACAGATCGACCTGGCCCGCGGAGGGATCGAAGTCGCGCTTGAGCGTGATGTTGAAGCCGGACTTTTCGGCACGCGCGCCGTGATAGGCGAGATTGAGGCTTTCCTCGACGATCGCGTTGATGTCGGCGGGCCGGTGCTCGCCCGAGCCTTCGCGCGAATGCAGCAGCATGTTCTTGACGATCGAATCCGCCCGCTTGCCGTGCTGCACGACCTTTTCGAGGTTGCCCTTCAACATATGGGTGAGCTCGTCGATCTCTTCCCGGGTCTTGTCGTCAAGCGCCGCCGGCTTCAACACGTCGTTCAACTCGTCGATCAGTTCCCCCGACAACGCCGCGAAATTGTTGACGAAATTGAGCGGGTTCTTGATCTCATGGGCGATGCCGGCGGTGAGCTGGCCGAGCGAAGCCAGTTTCTCGGTCTGCACCAGGCGGTCCTGCGCGGTGCGCAACTCTTCGAGCGATAGCGAAAGCTCCTTGGTGCGCTCCTGCACCTGCTCGAACAAACGGACGTTCTCGATGGCGATGACGGCCTGGTCGGCAAAGGTCTGGACGAGATCGATCTGACGCTGGCTGAAAGGTCCGGGTTCCGGCCTTCCCAGCAACAGCACGCCCTCGACCGCGCCATCACGCATCAGCGGCACCGCGAGCACCGCGCGGTAGTTGCCAAGCGCCGGCGCACGGCCGAAATTATATTCGGAATCGCCTTTCACGTCAGGGACGTGGGCAGGCTTGCCATCCATGAAAACCCGGCCGGTGATGGTGTCGCGGCCGGGTTTGATGGGGTTGGCATGCATGAAATCGATGAACGCCTGGGTGCAGCCCGACTCGGCCTGCAGCCGCATCACCTCGCCGTCGCGCAGACAGATGATGCCGAGCGATGCGCCGCACAACGCCTTGGCCGATTCCGTCAACGTCGTCAGCACCGACTTCAGGTCGAACGCCGAGCGGCTGATGACCTTGAGCACGTCGGCGGTTGCGGTCTGCTGTTGCAGCGATTCACTCAGTTCCGACGTCCGCTGCTCGACCTTGTTCTCAAGGTCCGCATAGGATTCCTGAAGCCGTGCGCCCATGTCGTTGAATTGATTGGCAAGACCTTCGAGCTCGTCACCGGTCCTGATCGTGATGCGCTGGGCGAAATCGCCGCCGCCGATCCGTTCCGCGCCGGCGCTCAGTGCCCTGATCGGGCCGACCATGCGGCGGGCCAGGAAGATTCCGGCGAGCACGGCGAAGATCGACGCTCCCAGCAGCACGATCGCAAGCCGCTGCAACGCCTGGTACAGCGACGCATAGGCTTCCTTGACCGGCAGCTCGACGAACATGGTCCAGCCCAGCGGCGCGATCGGCGCGGATGCTGTCAGCACCTCCTGGCCCTGGATGTTCAGCGAACCCTGCAGCGCATCGGCGTCGTTCGCGTTTCCGTCGCGGGCAGCCTGAACCTGCACCAGCTTCGACATGTCGGTGTTGCGCAGCACCAGGCTGATGTCGGGATGGGCGATCAGCCGTCCTCCCGAACCCACCACATAGGCATGACCGCGCTCGCCTACCTTGATCTGCGAGACCACGTCCCAGATCAGCTTCAGATTGACCTCGGCGATGCTGACGCCGGCATCCTTGCGGGTACCGGCCAGCGACAGCGTCATGTAGGGTTCGGACTCGCGGCGGAAATAGACCGGCCCGTAATAGACTTTGTTGGCGACCGCCTCGGTGAATTTCGGGTCTTTGGAGAGGTCGAGGCCGGAGTCGACGACATCCATGGCGAGCCGCGATACCCGCAAGCGCTCCTTGCCGGTCGAATCGACCTGCGACAGTTCGGTGATGGCCGGCACCTGTCGCAGCAGCCGGAGCGCGTCGAAGCGGCGGTCCTGCAGCGAGCCGGCCGACCATGGCAGTTGCGTGGTCCAGCCGAGCTGGCTTTCGATTTCCTTGATGAACTGGCCGATTTTGGCGGCGGCGGCCTCGGCCTGTTCGTGCTGAATCCGGATCAGGGCCGCCTTGTGCTCGCGGTAATAGAAGAAAACCTCGAAAATCCCGTTGGAAAGCAGCGCCACGCCCACCACCGCGACGAACAGCGCGACATATTTGGCGAACAGGCGGGCGCGAACTTTCGGCCCCTGAGCTCCCTGCACGGGCGGCGCGGCCGCCGCGGATGAAGCCGCTAGCGTTCGTCCTTCCGAACTATCCGGATGCAGGGAAATACTCATCCCGGCCAAGCTAGCAAGAAGACTTGGGCTTGTCTCTTGCCGCAGCGCAACAACTCACTCGATGACCTCGTCGGCCAGTGCCACCAGTCTGGGCGGGATTTCAAGCCCGGTGGCTTTGGCTGTCTTGAGGTTGAGCACGAAAGGGTAACGGGTCGGCTGCTCGAACGGCAGATCGCCGGGGCTAGCGCCCTTGAAGATACGGTCAACCAGGGCGGCCGTCCGTTCGAACGACTCCGTCAGATCAGGCCCGTAGGACATCAGGCCGCCGTCACGAACCAGGAAGTCAAATTCATAGATCGCCGGCAGCTTCCTGGCCGTGGCGAAATCGAACACCCGCTTTCGATTGAGATTGGTGAGCGAGTCCGCCACCATCAGGATCGCATCCGGCATATCGCCGTCCATGGCGGTGAAAGCCTCGTTGAAATCGTCGGGTTCGCGAACACCCACGGCCTGCACCGTGATTCCGAGCGCTTCGGCCACCTTGGCCGATGCCTCGTAACGCAGCGTCATGCCAAGGTCGTCCCTGTTCCAGAGCATGGCGACCTTTTGCAATTTGGGCGACATTTCCTTGAGAAGCTGAAGACGCTTGGTGGTCAGCGTCGTCGCCACATCGGAGATGCCGGTAATGTTGCCGCCCGGATGCGCCAGACTATCGATCAGCCGGGTCTCGACGGGGTCGCCCAAGCCGGTGGCGCCTATCGTCGGAATGCCGGTCGGCTTCGCCGCCAAGGCAGTCGGATAGCCGATGACGACGATCGCATCGATGCCGCGCGATTTCAGCTCTTCGAGCATCGCAGGGATCTTCGCGATTTCTCCCATCGAGCCACGGGCGTCCCAGGTCAGGTTTTGGCCGACGGTGTAGCCGCGTTGTGCCAACGCCTTCACCACGATCTTCCCGAAGGGGCTATCTTCCGTCATGGGCGCTACCGGCGTCAGCGTTCCCAAATGATAGATCCGTCCCTGCGTCTGGGCCATCGCGCGCGGAGTCGTCAGCGCAGCCCCGCCGAGGAGTCCGAGGAATTCGCGTCGCTTCATCCGGACGTCCTGTTGTTGCGGGCCGGCAAAACCCCTCGCGCCCCCCCGAAAAGGCTAGCACGGGACAACGAAAAGGCGGCAACGGCTATTGCCGTTGCCGCCTGACTTTACCGGCATTACCAAAAGGACTTCAAGTCGGCTTGAGTGCCTCGTGGCCAAGATCGAAGTCCGCGATCTCCCTGGTGCGGTCGGATTCCGCATTGGCGCGGTGGTCGGTCGCGATCGCGACATAGACCGCGGGCAGCACGAACAGCGTGAACAGCGTGCCGATCGACATGCCCGACACCACGACGAGACCGATCGAGAACCGGCTCGCAGCACCTGCGCCCGATGCAGTCAGCAGCGGTATCAGGCCGGTAACCATCGCCGCTGTCGTCATCAGGATCGGACGGAGCCGGACGCGAGCCGCCATTTCGATGGCCGAGCGCCGGTCGAGCCCTTCCTTGAGCTGCAGTTCGTTGGCGAACTCGACCATCAGGATGCCGTGCTTGCTGATCAGGCCGACCAGGGTGAGCAATCCGACCTGGGTATAGATGTTCATGGTCGCCAGGCCGAAGAACAGCGGAATCATCGCGCCGACGATCGCCATGGGAACGCTGATCATGATCACCAGCGGGTCGCGCAGGCTTTCGAACTGCGCCGCCAGCACCAGGAAGATGATGATCAGCGCGAAACCAAAGGTGACTGCGAGCTGATTGCCTTCCTGCACGTATTGGCGCGAGTCGGCCAGATAATCGTGGCTGAACCCGGCCGGCAGATTCTTCGCAGCACTTTCGAGGAAGTCGACGGCCGCGCCCACCGTCACGCCAGGCATCGGCACCGCCGAGAAGGTCGCGGAGTTGAGCTGATTGTAATGCGTCAGCGCGTTCGGATCGGTGACGGTCTCGATCGAGACGATGGTCGAGAGCGGCACCAGCTGCCCGGTGTTGGTCGGGACGTAATAACCGCCGAGCGCTTCCGCCGACAGCCGCATGCCGCGCGGCACCTGCGGAATCACCTGATAGGAGCGGCCCTCGAGATTGAAACGGTTGACGTAATTGCCGCCAAGCAGCGTCTGCAGCGTGTTACCGACCTGCTGCATGTTGATGCCGAGGTCGCTGGCCTTCGAGCGGTCGATATTGACCCGCACCGTCGGCTGGTTGAAGTCGAGGTCGCTGTCGGAAACGATGAACATACCGCTCTTGCGCGCGGCGTCCTTCAATTTCGCCATCTCCTCATAGATGGCCCGGAAGCCGGCGGTCGAGTTGATCACCATCTGCACGGGCAGACCGCCCGGCCCGCCCGGCAGCGGTGGCAGGTTGAACGCGAACGCGTTGACGCCTTCGATCTTGGAGAGTTCGGCCTGCACCAGCGGCTTCAGCTTGATCGACGAGCGCTCACGCTCGTCCCACGACTTCAGCAGCATGCCGGCAATGCCGCCCTGCGGGCCGTTGATGCCGTTCAGCACGAAACGCAGATCGGTCTCGGGGAATTTGGCGAACATCCCGTCGAGCTTCTCGCCGTAGAAATCGACATAGTCGATGTTGGCGTATTTCGGCGCCTTGGTCACCGCGAACACGATGCCCTGGTCCTCTTCGGGCGCGAGCTCCTTGGAGGTGTGCATATAGAGGAAGCCGACCAGACCGAGGATGGTCAGCGCGAACAGCCCGGTGATCGGACGATAGTCGAGCGAACGATCGAGCTGGCGGCCGTACCAGTGCGTCAGGGCGCCGAACACCCTGTTGACGACCTTGGCGAACCGCCCCTCCTCGGCGCTCTTGAGGAAGATCGAGCACATCATCGGCGACAGCGTCAGCGCGATCACGCCCGACACGATCACCGAGCCCGCAAGCGTAAAGGCGAATTCGCGGAACAGCGATCCGGTCAAGCCGCCGAGGAAACCGATCGGCGCATAGACCGCGGCCAGCGTAATCGTCATCGAGATGACGGGCCCGACGATTTCACGCGCGCCCTGCAGCGACGCCTGCACCGGCGATTTACCCTCTTCCAGATGGCGGTGGATGTTCTCCACCACCACGATGGCGTCGTCGACCACGAGCCCGATCGCCAGCACCATCGCCAGCAGCGTCAGCAGGTTGATGCTGAAGCCCATCACCAGCATCAGGCTGCAGACGCCGACCAGCGACAACGGAATCGTGACCACGGGAATGATGACCGAGCGGAACGAGGCGAGAAACAGGAAGATCACCACGACGACGATCAGCACGGCTTCGCCGAGCGTCTTCTCGACCTCGTCGATCGACGACTGAATGAACTTGGTGGAATCGTAGGCCACCTTCATCTTCATCGACGGCGGCAGATTGCGTTCGAGTTCCGGGAACAGCGCACGGACACCCTTGACCAGCGTCAGCGGGTTGCCTTGCGGGGTTGCCTGCACACCGATGAAGATCGCGTGCTCGCCATTGAAGGCGACGCTGGCGTCCGAGCTCTGGGCCGCGAGTTCGACCTGCGCAATGTCCTCGATCCGCACGAAGCCGCCGTCCTTGGACTTGACGATCATCTTCTTGAACTGGTCGAGGTTCCGCAGGTCGGTATTGGTCGACACGTTGGAGACGATGAAATAGCCCTTGGCCTGTCCGGCGGCGGCCTGGAAGTTGTTGGCGGCGATGGCGGCCTGGACGTCGGTCGGCGACACGCCGCGACCGGCCATCTTGAGCGGATCGAGCCACAGCCGCATCGCGAACGTTTGCCCGCCGAGAATGTCGGCTGAGGCCACGCCGTCCACGGTCGACAGCACCGGCTGCACGACGCGCGTCAGGTAATCCGAGATCGCCGAGCCAGACAGCTGCTCGCTGGAGAAGCCGAGATACATCACGGCGGTGGTCTGGCCCGTCGTCTTGGTCACGATCGGGTCGTTGGATTCCTTCGGGATCAGATATTTGACCGAATTCACCTTGGCGAGGACTTCGGTCAACGCCTGGTTCGGATCGAAATTCAGCTTGACGTAGACCTGGATGGTGCTGGTGCCGAGCACCGACGACGACGTGATGTAGTCGACGCCTTCAGCGGAGGCGACCGCCTGCTCGATCGGCGTGGTGATGAAGCCCTGGATCAAATCCGCCGACGCGCCGGGATAGACGGTCGTGACGTTGACGACCGTGTTCGACAGTTTCGGATACTGCCGGATCGGCAGCACGGTCGCCGCCCGCAGGCCGATCAGGAGGATCAGGAGGCTGATCACGACCGAAAGAACCGGGCGCTTGATGAAGATATCGGTTAAGGCCATCGCGATTTATCCCGCTAAGTTCGGCAATTGGGCGCGGTCTCCCGAAGGAAACCGCGGCCCGCTTTTCATCTGCATGCGGCCCGTCGGGCCGTAAATCCTAGTAACGCGGCGGTGTTGCCGGAATCGGCGGCACCGGATCGGTCGAAATCGCAACGGCCGAGCCCGATTGCAGCTTGAGCTGTCCGACGGCGACGACGCGATCGCCCGGCTTCAACCCGGTGAGGATTTCAGCCCGCCCGTTGATACGGTTGCCGGCCTTCACGAAGGTGCGCACCACCGTCAGGCTGGTCTTGCCATCCTCGGCCTTCTTCTCGGTGAGCAGGTAGACCGAGTCACCATAGAGCGTGTAGTCGACCGACGTTTCGGGCACGGTGACGACCGCCGGCTTCTCCGGCAGCACCACGGTGGTGGTCGCGAACATGCCGGGCTTGAGGATGCGATCGGGATTGGCGATCGTCGCCTGCACGCGGATGTTGCGGGTATCGGTCGCGATCTGCGGCTCGATGGTCGTGATCTTGCCTTCGAAGCTGCGCCCCGGATAGGCATCGACCGCGATGCGAACGGTCTGCCCGACCTTGAGCTGGGCGGAGTCCTTTTCGGTCACGGTGAAGTTGGCATAGAGCTCGGACAGATCGGTCAACGACACGATCTGCGTACCCGCGGTCAGATATTGTCCGACCTCGACCTTGCGCACGCCGAGTTCGCCGTCGAACGGCGCCCGCACCAGCTTCTGCGAAATGATCGCTTCGGTCTTGGCGATGCCGGCATTGGCCTGGTCGAACGCTGCCTGCGCCGTATCGACGGTCGCCTGCGGCCCGAACTGGCGCGAGGCCAGTTGCTTGGCGCGATCGAGCGAGAGCTGCGCCACCGTCGCCTGTGCCTTGAAGTTGGCGAGATCGCCCTGGTCGGGGGCATCGAACAACTGCACCAGCGGCGTGCCGGATTTCACGCTGGCGCCCGCGGTGAACATGATGTCGGTGATGCGTCCGTTGACGTCGGAGGTGACGTTGACCTGATGCACGGCGGCGAGATCGCCGACGGCGGTCAAAAGATTCGGAATCACTTCGGACGCTGCCGTGGCGATGCTCACGCTGGTTGGCGGCGGCTTGTTGTTGGCGAAGAACTGCGCGATCATCTTGCCGCGGAAATAGTTGAACCAGACGAGGCCGCCGACCAGCAGCGCCAGCACCAACCCGACGATGATGAACCAGCGCACCATCCGGATCGGACGCTTGCGCTGGGCCTCGCCGATCGGCTTGCCCGACAGTTTCGGTTCAGTCACGATATTCATGTCATGCACTTTCTGCAGTTACCGATTGTCCCGAATTCGGCGACAGCTCGCAGTCCAGATGGGAAGCAATTGCAGCCTCGTTAAGTCCGATGCCGCGCAGGATAAACTGGCAAAGCTGCCGCTCGACGTCGGCGGCGTTGCCATAGGAAAGACAGGGTATGGCCGGAAGCCGCGTCAGCGCGGCCATCAACACGGTGTGGTGGGCGAACCAGAACAGGTTGAGCGGTTCGCTGCCGATCCGCGCTGCGTCGCCGGCCGCAACCGCGCGTTCGATCGACGCGGCGAATACCGGCCCAATCAAGGCGCCGACCTTGTCGTACAGCAGCCGCGCGAACTCGCCGTCATCGAGATGGCTCGTCGCCATCAACCTGATGCGTTGAGCCTCCTGCTCGTCCGGGCCGTCCGAGACGTGCATGAAGTGGCCGACCATGCCTTTGACCAGTTCGACCAGGGTGCCGGTCGACGGCTCCTGGCCGAGCAGATGCGCCAGATCCGGGTCGGCTTCGCATTCTTCCGCCAGGATCTCCGCATAGAGCGCGGCCTTGGAGGGAAAGTGCTTGAACAGCAAGCCTTCCGAGATGGCCGCCGCCGCCGCCACGCTCTTGGTGGTGGTGCCGGCAAAGCCGTTCCGGGCAAAGCATCGCTTGGCGGCGCTCAGTATCAATTGACGCCGTAAATCACTTGTCATGCGCAGGGTGGACATGGGCGTGTGAGTAATCACTCACCACGTCAGATGTCAAGGTTTTATTGCAGTGCGAAACGGCCATTTCGGTCAAAATCGCCAAGAATCTCAGCAATCCCACCGCCCGCAGATGCCTTGACCCCGGCGCCGGCACGAGATTTAAGATAGTTGCAGATGCGACTAATTCGAGACCGTCGCGCAACCATTCTGTTTCCACGATGAGCATAACGCGCCATGAATCAGGATGCACGCGAACTGGCTGACACGTTCGACCTCGAGAAACTGACACCGGACTTCTATGCCGACCCCTACCCGACCTATCGCGCGTTGCGGGAGCACGAACCGGTCAAGCGGCTGCCGAACGGTTCCTGGTTCCTGACCCGCTATGACGATCTGGTCGCGGCCTACAAGAACACCAAGGTGTTCTCTTCGGACAAGAAGAAGGAGTTTGCGCCCAAATATGGCGCCTCCCTGCTCTACGAGCACCACACCACGAGCCTCGTTTTCAACGATCCCCCCGCCCACACAAGGGTGCGGCGGCTGATCATGGGCGCGCTGTCGCCGCGTGCGATTTCGGGCATGGAGCCTGACCTGATTGCCCTGGTGGACCGGCTGCTCGATGCCATCGCCGCCAAGGGCAAGGTCGACCTGATCGACCACTTTGCGTCCGCGATCCCGATCGAGGTGATCGGCAATCTGCTCGACGTGCCCCAGGACGAACGCGAGCCGCTGCGCGACTGGTCGCTGGCGATCCTCGGTGCGCTGGAGCCGGTCGTCGCGCCGGACGTATTTGCGCGCGGCAACCAGGCGGTGAAGGATTTCCTCGTCTATCTCGAAGGTCTGGTGGCGCGCCGCCGCGCCAAGCCCGGCAATCCCGAGCGCGACGTGTTGACGCGGTTGATCCAAGGCGAGGACAATGGCGAGCGGCTGACGGAAAAGGAACTGCTGCACAATTGCATCTTCCTGCTCAACGCCGGCCATGAAACCACCACCAATCTGATCGGCAACGGGCTGGTGGCGCTGCTGGGTCATCCGGCCGAAAAGCAGCGGCTGATCGACAACCCCGCGCTGATCAAGACCGCCGTCGAGGAAATGCTGCGGTTCGAGAGCTCCAACCAGCTCGGCAACCGCATGACGGTCGAGCCGGTCGAACTCGGCGGCATCGCGCTGCCGGCGGGCACGCCGGTCACGCTGTGCATCGGCGCCGCCAATCGCGATCCCGCCCAGTTCGCCGATCCCGAACGTCTCGACATCGGCCGCACGCCGAACCGGCATCTCGCCTTCGGCACCGGCGCGCATCAATGCGCCGGAATGGCGCTGGCGCGGCTGGAGGGCGCGATCGCGATCTCGCGCTTCCTGGCGCGATTTCCAAACTACGCGCTCAGCGGCAAACCAGTGCGCGGCGGCCGGGTACGGTTTCGCGGATTCCTGAGCGCGCCGTGTCAAGTCGGCTAAGGCAGCGGAAGTAAATCAGCGGCTTAGCGCGGCTTCCTTGAACGCAGACAAAAGCGGAATTTCCAGCTTCCCATGCATGCCGCGCATGATCTCATAGGCCTGCTCGCGCGGCATCCCCGGCTTGTACGACCGCGCCTCGATGAGGGCTGCGAAAATATCTGAAATGGTCAGCATGCGTACAATGTCGGAAATGCTTGCCGCACAGAGCGCGTCGGGATAGCCGCTGCCGTCGAGATATTCATGGTGGTGACGGACGGCATCGAGAACTTCCGGAGAAATGCCCGACGTTCCCTTCAGCACTTCGTATCCGGCTGCCGGATGGGTTTCGATCAGCGCCCGCTCCTGCGGATCCAGGCGCCCCGGCTTGTCGAGAACGGCAAGCGGGATTCTGGCTTTGCCGATGTCATGAAACATCGCCGCCGTATGCAGGCGTTCGATATCGGCCTTCGCCAATCCCAGGCTCAAACCGAAATCGACCGCCACGCCCGTCACGAGAAGGCAGTGCTGATACGTGCCCTCATGATGACGGCGCACGGTATCCAGCCAATTGGACAGGCCGTCCTCGGCGATGTTGTCGGCAATACGTCTCGCCGCGCCCTTGGCGGCGGCCACGTCGATTGCACCACCCGTCAGCGCCGAGGAGAACATCGATGCGATGGCGGCTGCGCCGCCTGACGCGACATCGCGTGCGTCGCCCGTCGCTTGTCGGGTGGGAGCAAGCGGCGCGCCGCGGTCGGCCAGTGTCGCGATCAGAGATTTCTTGCCGACCGGATTGACGAGCACGTGCGTCGCACCGAGCGCGTAGGCCTGCGCGGCGAACAGCCGCTCCTGGTGGTCGATAATAAAAACCCGCTTTCGAACGTGCTTCAGCCGGGAAAGCAGTTCCTTTATCGCGGCAATGTTTTCGACGCTCCGAAGATCAGCGGCGACGATGGCCGCATCGCATCCCTGGTGCACGCCTGCTTTGCCCGTGAGCGGCGCACAACTGACCACGAACTCCGGCACCAGCATCGAACGCAGGTCCGCGGATTTACAGGGATTGTCTGTAATGACTTCGACGGACACCTGAAAAGTCCCTCTAGATCATAAAATGTCAGGCGCGGCGTATCCCCGCTAAAATTGTCCGGAGAAATGCTGCCACCGCAGTTTGCGGAACACCCGTTATTTGCAGGTTAACGTTCGTTGCAGAACGATATCGAAACTCGGCAAGCGGACTGCCCGCTTTTGCGGCAACTCAACGGGTTCCGCTGCCGCGGCCGGATCGGACAAGCAGGTTCCCGTTGCCGTCGATCTCGCCGACGCGGCCGCCAGACCGTTGCCGCCCGCGCGAAAGTGGCGAGCCTTCGCCGCGTCCACCCGCCGTCCAGCCGCACTAGGTGCCAGGCTGGTCTCCGGCGATGGCGCGGTCGATCGCGTCCACTCCCTGCGTCTCCACGAACTTGGCGCGCGCCCGTTCCGCCTTGTCGCGATCGAACGGGGCCGCGAGAACCTTCGCATGCGCATCGCGCTCCTCGACCATGCGGTCTCTTGCCTTTTTCAGCGTGTCCAGCCGTTCGCCCATAGGATGCTCGCTTTGTCTGTTCCATGTCCGCCGAACCGCGCGAACGCGCCGCCATCATGGTTCGGCGGTCTTTGTCAGCCTGGCAACGCGGAGAATCGCCGCGCGACCTTACGACATGGCAAGCCCGGTCGATTGAATTTAAATCCGCTTTTGCTCAACCGGCCCTATCTATTGCGCGCCAGGTTGCTACCTTTGCATAGTTCGATGCCCCTTTGAGACACCGGACGACATCAACCGCAGGGAGAGATCGGTATGCCCAAGGGCGAGCAAAAGGGTAATCGGGAAAAGAAGAAGCCGAAGAAGGAAAAGATCAAGTCGATCGCTGCAGCACCGAGCCAAAAGGGCGTCGGAAGTCTGCAGTCAGGCTTCGGTAACAAGAAATAGCGTCATGCTCCGGGAAGCCGGCGGATCGGCGCCGCCGCCGCCGGCGCGTTGACGCGCGCCTGAACGGGTTGGATCGCTATCAGTTTCCGGCGGTGTTGAAGCGGTCGAGGTCGCAATCCTTCGCCGCATATCTGGTCCGGCGGATGCCGTCGCTATCTTCCTCAACGGTCGGCTTGCAACGCGCGCTCCAGGCCTCTTCCGCCAACCTGTCGGCCTTGAGCTCTTCCTCCGTTCGCGGCACGACCTGGATGGTTGTGCGGCCGCCGACGGCGAAGTCGGTCTTTTGGCTGGGGAGAAGCGGAGTACCGTTCAGAATGGCCGAAGCCTTGGCATTGGCCGCGGCTTGCCTCTCATAGATGGCCTGGACGGCATCTGCCGCGTGCCCGTGATCCAGCGCAAACTGGGCTGACGCCGACGAGATCGAGGCGATGACAATCGAGACGGCGAAGACGATACGCATATTGGTTGCCTCATGAGATGAGCACTGCCTGTCAGCAATGACGGACAGGCATTGAGGCGCGGTAAAGCAGCGTAACTAACCGCTTCGCAATTTTTTCGTTAAAGATTTAACCGTCTCGCCGGCACCAAAAATGCGGGCCGCGAGATCACACGGCGAATGCCGGAATTCATTCGCGCGCGCCGCACGACACGGCGCGGGCGCGACAGGCATCGACTACTCGCTGCGGCCGAACTCGCAGCCCTTCTTGGCATAGGCCAGGCGGCCGACGCCTTCATTGTCGTAGGTGCGTACCGGCTTGCAAAACGCTTCCCATTTCTCGATCAAGGCGCGTCTTGCTTTTTCGTCTTCCTGTTCCTGGGCGAGGTCGCGCGCCGGCGCATCACGATAGGACGTCGTGCACATTCTGCCGAAGAACTTGCTGTAGGTGCATCGCTCAACGACGTCCCATCCCTCGGCCGAGGCCGATGTGGACAGAAGGGCGAGAGTTGCAATCGCGTAGAAGGTTTTCATGGTGTCGCTCGTCGCTGCGGATAAACATCCTTACGAAACAGCTAACGCCGGAGCGGGCGCGGGCACAATGATAACCCTTTGTTAAGCTGAATAGCACCGAAAAAGGTTAAATCTGGAACCGGAAATTCGAAGGCGCGCACTCACCGCCGCTCGCGATCGACCAGGCGCGCAGTTCGATTGCGAGACAACATCGCCCATCATTGGCACAGCGAATGCGCCGCATTGAACGAACTTGAGACACCGCCTCGATGGTGTGTCCGCTAAACCGCTGTCCGGTGCCGCGCGATGCAGGTTTTCAAAACCTCGTCCATCGGCTTGCTCCACCAATCATCAGAGAAAATCTCGATCTCGGAATAGCCGGAAAAGCCCTGCGCCTCGACCGCAGCACGCACCGAGGGGATGTCGATGACGCCGTCGCCCATCATGCCGCGGTCGTTGAGGATATCCTTTGTCGGCACCAGCCAGTCGCAGACGTGAAACGCCATCAGGCGCTGCTTGCCGGCCCGCGCGATCTGCGGCAGCAGATCCGGATCCCACCAGATGTGATAGACGTCGAGCGCGACGCCGAGCGCGCCGCTGCGCGTGGGGTCCAGCGCGTCGCAAATATCCAGCGCCTGTTTGGTCGTGTTGACGCAGGCACGGTCGGCGGCATAGGCCGGATGCAACGGCTCGATCGCGAGCGGCATCTTGGCGGCCTTCGCGTAGTCGAGCATCTCGGCGATGGCGTCATGGACCTGCGTCCGCGCGCCCGCGATGTCCCTGGAGGCCACGCTGCCCGGACGCGAATATTGCGGCAGGCCGCCGACCACCAGCACGACGCAGGGCGCGCCCAGCGCGCGGGCCTCGTCGATCGCGCGGCGGTTGTCGTCCCGCGCCTCGATCCGGTGCGCCGCATCGGCCACAAACATGCCACCGCGGCAATAGCCAGATAATTCGAGCCCGGCATCGCGCACGGCCTTTACCGCACGATCGAGGCCCGTGGCCGCGACCTGGTCGCGCCAGGGATCGATGGCGCGGATGCCGTGCCGCGCGCAGGCTTCGATAATGGCAACGAGATCGCCCTGTTTGCGGACGGTCGCCGTGTTCAGCGACAGCCAGCGATGATCATTCGAAAAATCACGCATCACGGCTCGACGCCGCGCGTTGCCAGCACGGTCTTCATACGCCGCGTCGCCAGTTCGGGATTGGACAGCAGCCCGGCCTTGTCGGCGAGGCGAAACAGTTCGGCCAGATGCAGCGTCGAGCGCGTGCTCTCCTGCCCACCGACCATGGTGAAATGGTCCTGGTGGCCGTTGAGATAGGCCATGAACACGATGCCCGTCTTGTAGAACCGCGTCGGCGCCTTGAAGATATGGCGCGACAGCGGCACCGTCGGCCCGAGCACGTCGTGGAAGCCGGCCTCGTCGCCAGCGGCGAGCCGCGACAGCGCATAGGAGGCCGCCGGCGCGATGGCGTCGAAGATGCCGAGCAACGCGTGCGAAAATCCCTTGTCGTCGCCGGCGATCAGTTCGGCATAGTTGAAGTCGTCGCCGGTATACATCTTGACATTCTTGTCGAGCCGGCGACGCATGTCGATCTCGCGCTGCTTGTCGAGCAGCGACACCTTGACGCCATCGACCTTGGCGGCGTTGGCGTTGATGATGCCGACCGCGATATCCATCGCGGTATCGAGGCTCGCCGTGCCCCAGTAATTGGCCAGCGCGGGATCGAACATGTCGCCAAGCCAGTGGATGATCACGGGTTCGCGAACCTGGCCCAGCACGCGGTTATAGACCTTGGCGTAATCGTCGGCGCTGCGGCCGAGTTTTGCCAGTGCGCGCGAGGCCATCAGGATGATGCGGCCGCCGGCCTTTTCAACGGCCGCGATCTGCTCCTCATAGGCGCGGATCACATCGTCGATGGATTTCGCATCTTCCACCGCGAGATGATCGGTGCCGGCGCCGGAAAACACCAGCGCGCCGCCCCTCGCCTTCGCGGCCCGCACCGAACGCTGGATCAGCTCCAGCGAGGTCGGCCAGTCCAGTCCCATGCCGCGCTGCGCCGTGTCCATCGCCTCGGCCACGCCGAGGCCGAGATCCCAGACATGCTCGCGAAACGCAATCGTCCGGTCCCAGTCGATCGCCGACGTCAGCCACGGATCGCCGTCGGCAAGCGGATCGGCCACCACATGGGCGGCGGAAAACGCCACCCGGTTCAGCGTGCCCTCGAGCTTCGCCGGAAACGTCCGCGACGCCGCCAGGCGGTAGGTCTCGATCAAGCCTTCGCCGGTCGGCAGCTTCAGGGACAACGACGATTGCGGCATCACTGGCTTGTTCATGGTCCTGTCCTCACACCTTGATCGGGGCGACATCGATCCAGCGCCGCTCGCGCCAGCTCTGCAGCGCGCATTCGGCGAGTTGCACGCCCTTGGCGCCTTCGAGCAGCGTATACTTATACGGCGCGTCCTCGCAGACGTGGCGGATGAACATCTCCCACTGCTCCTTGAAACCGTTGTCGTAGGTGACGTTCTCCGGCAGCTTCTGCCAGTCGGCGTAGAAATCGTGGGTGCGCTTCTCGTCCGGGTTCCACACCGGTCGCGGCGTGGCCTGCCGCGCCTGGATCATGCACTCAGTGAGACCCGCCACCGCCGAGCCGTGGGTACCGTCGACCTGGAAGGTGACGAGATCGTCGCGATAGACCCGCGTCACCCAGCTCATGTTGATATGGGCGATCACGCCACCCTTGAGACGGAAGGTGGCGTAGGCGGAGTCATCGGCGGTCGCGGTGTACTTCTTGTCTTTCTCGTCGAAACGTTCCGGGATATCCGTGGTGCCGGTGCAGCTCACGCTCTCGACTTCGCCGAAGAGGTTGTCGAGCACGTAGCGCCAGTGGCAGACCATATCCAGAATGATGCCGCCGCCGTCCTCGCTGCGGTAATTCCATGACGGCCGCTGCGCTTCCTGCCAGCCGCCCTCGAACACCCAATAGCCGAACTCGCCACGCACCGAGAGCATGCGGCCGAAGAAGCCGGAGTCGCGCAGGAACGCGAGCTTCTTCAGGCCGGGCAGGAACAGCTTGTCCTGCACCGTGCCGTGCTTGACGCCTTTGGCGTTGGCGAGTCGCAGCACCGCGACGGCCTCGTCCAGGTTGGTTGCGATCGGCTTCTCGCAATAGACGTGCTTGCCGGCCTCGATCGCTTTCGTCAGCAGCGTCGGGCGCGCCTGGGTGGTGGCGGCGTCGAAGAAGATGGTGTCATTTTTGTCCGCCAAGGCCTTGTCGAGATCGGTCGACCAGCGCGTCACGTTGAAGCGCTTGGCCAGACGCTCGACCTTGTCGGCATCGCGGCCGATCAGGATCGGATCGGGCAGCATGCGGTCGCCGTTCGCGAGCAGCACGCCGCCGGAATCGCGGATCGCGATGATGGAGCGGATCAGATGCTGGTTGAGCCCCATGCGGCCGGTCACACCGTTCATGATCAGGCCGAGGCGTTTGGTCGTCATACTGCGTTCTCCAGGGATATTCCGGCTGTTGGCTGCGCCAGCGGCGACATCGCGGACCAGTCCGGATGCACCGAGGTGGCAAAGCCTGGTGTCGTCAGCGATCCCGTCAGGAGATCGCCGTTGTGGATGGCGAGACGGACCTTGTGGCCGTCTTTGGCATAGAGGTCCGGATGCGCCGTGAGAAACGCCTCGGCCTCCACGGCCGGCGTATCGCCAAAACCGTCGACATAATGGTGACCGTTGCGCTCGGCATGGGTGACACCGATCAGCGCGCCAAGCGCGAGATCCTGCTGCACGGCGAGACCCGCCTGGCAGGTCAGGTCTTCGCCGGCGATAAAGCATTTGGTGCCGGCCGCGCTCCACTTGGCCGCACGCGTGGCATTGATCACCGATTTGTAGATGCCCTTGCAGGATTTCGACGAGATACCGCGATAGCCGAGCGCGCGAGCCACCGGGAAAGCGTCATAGGAATCGTCGGCCTCGTCGACGATGAAATCGCGGCGGGCCAGCGCGCCGAGCGGCGATTGACGCGTGATGTCGCGCGGCATCGGCTGTTCGATATAGAGCAGCTTGGCCGCGATCGGCCGCAGCGCGGCGTCGCGGTCGAGCCGGTCGATCAACCCTCCGAGAGCGCCGAGGTCGGCATATTGCTCATTGGCGTCCAAGGTCACCCGATAGTCATGCGGCAGCGTCGCCAGTTCGCTGCCGATACGGGTCAGTCGGTCGGCATCATGCGCGGGATCGCCATTGAGCTTGAGCTTGAAATAGCGAGCACCGGCGTTTTCGTTTGCGTCGGCGACACCGCCCGCGCCCTCGATCGCGTCGTCCATGCCGACGGTGTGCCGGATCGCGACCCGCTCCAGCCGCCTTCGTCCCGCCAGGAATTGCGCGATGTCGTCGTTGCCGAGATCGCGCGACAGCCGCGCGTCGACGCCACCGATATTGGCCGCCATGCCGTCGAAGAAATTGGTGCCGGCAGCGCGCAGCAGCGCGTCGAGGATCGCCTTGTCGATCTCGGCCGGGCCATAGGCCGCCGCCAGCGGCGGAATGTCTTCCCTGGCGCACGCCTCGACCTGTGCTCCGATGCAGGCCGCGTGCAGGGCGAAGGCGGTCTCATAGCCGGAATGCGCCAGATAAATTTCCCGCGCGATCAGCAGCGAGCGTCGCAGTTCCGAAACCGTCTGTTCCGGCGAAAGATGCGGCCGCTTGTCGAACCATTTCGGCACCAGAAATTCGGCGCTGGCGCCGGTGGTCTTGCCTTTGCCTTCCACCTCGATCTCGACACGCACGAACATCTGCGGCGTCGCGTTGACGACAACGGCGCCGAACCGGAACGGCCGCGCAAAGGTGACCGGGCGTTCAAAGAACGCGATATCTCGTACGGCCAGGCGATACGGCATCGGGCCAGCTTTCAGTCCAGCGCGCTTTGGGTGAAGAAATGTTTGCGAATCCGCTGCACCAGTTCGGTGAACGCGGGATCGGCCATCGAATCCAGCGAACGCGGCCGCGGCAGCGGCACGTCGTAGATCGCTGCGATCGCGCCCGGCCGTTCGGTCATGACTAGCACGCGGTCGGCGAGGAACACGGCTTCCGGTATAGAATGCGTAATCAAGAGCACAGTCTTGCCGGTCTCACGCTGGATCCGCATCAGTTCGACATTCATCTTCTCGCGCGTCATGGCATCGAGCGCGCCGAACGGCTCGTCCATCAGCATGATCTTGGGATCGTGCACCAGCGCCCGGCAGATCGAGGCGCGCTGCTGCATGCCGCCGGACAACTGCCAGGGCAGTTTCTTCTCGAACCCTTCGAGCCCGACCAGCTTCAACAGCGCCTTGGCGCGCTGGAGATACTCCGCGCGCGGCAGCTTCTTCATGTCGATCGGCAACATCACGTTGGAGAGGATGTTGCGCCATGGCAGCAGCAGCGCGTTCTGGAACACGATGCCGACATTGCCGTGCGGCTTTGTCACCTGCTCGCCGTCGACCAGGATTTCACCGGTCGATGGCGCGAGCAGCCCCGAGATCATCTTCAGCAGCGTGGACTTGCCGCAGCCGGACGGGCCGACCACGACAAAGAACTCGCCCTCGTTGATGTGAAAATCCAGCGGCTTTAGCGACGGCACGTCGCCGTCGCGCGAGCGATAGGTTTTGGACACGCCCGACAGCGTGATCCCGGGCGTCGCCTGCCCGGCACGATCGGACACCAGGCGCAGATGCGCGCCGGGCTGCTCGATCTCGGTTGGTTTGGTCGCGGGGTTCATTGCATCAAGTCCGTCACCACGTGTGCGTGCACGGCTTCATCCTTCGAGACGGCGCTCCGCGCCTCCTCAGGATGAGGTCTGAGATCCTCATGGTGAGGAGCGCGGCACCGCCGCGCGTCTCGAACCATGAGGCCCCAACGCTCGCCGCGCGTACGTTTCTCACGAGCCGCCCTTCGGCAGGTAGTCGTTGGTATAAAACGCCTTCGGATTGTCCTTGGCCTTGGCGTCGAGCCCGCCATATTCGACCATGAGGTTGACCGTATCGGTCATGTTCTGGTCGGTCACTTCGAACGGCCGCTTGGCCTTGGTTTCCGGTGTCCGGTACAGCGGGATCGTCAGCTCGAAGCCTTGCGTCAGCGTTTCGATCTTGCCGCCCTTCGGGTTGGCGTCGAGGATCGACTGCGCCGCACCCTTGGGGTCCTTCTCGGCGGCTTCGACCGCCTTGGTCGTGGCCGACATGAAGCGCTTGACGAGGCCGGCATTGGCCTTGACGTAGTCGGTGTTGGCGACGATGCCCGACGAGACCATGTTGATGCCGTAGTCGGCGAACTTGATCGGATAGACGTCCTTGCCGGTGGCGTCCTTGATCTTCATCGACTGGTCCATGACGTAGCCGAGCAGGAGATCAGCCTGGCCGTTGATGACGGCGTTGAGCTTGGTCTGGCCGTCGCCGGCGACCGTGGTAAAATCGCTTTCCTTCAGGCCGGTCTTCTTCAGGAACAGCGGCCAGATCTGGGTCATGGAATCGGCCGGGGTGATCGCGACCGTCTTGCCCTTGATGTCCTCGGGCTTTTTAATGTTCTTCTCGACGAAACCCATCGCCGACATCGGGCTGGTCTGCAGCAGCACGCCGGTGGCGACGATCGGCGCGCCCTTCACCGCGGCGCGCATCATGGTGGGCACGTCGACATAGCCGAAATCGGCGGTCTTCGCCGCCACCGCCTGCGTGGTCGCCGCCGAACCGCGGCCTTCCTGGATTTCGAGATCGATGCCTTCGGCGGCATAGATGCCCTTGGCCTTGCCGTAATAGAACGGCGCGTGCTCGCCATAGACGTACCAGTTCAGCATCAGCACGACCTTGTCGGCAGCGGAAGCGGGAACCACTGAAAGCGCGGTCCAGATCAAGGCGGTCGCAACCGCCGCTATCGCTCGTATCATGGTTATCCTCCCGTTGGTGTTGACGCGGTCCTTGCCGGCCGCTTGTTCTGACGTTGGTATTATGAAGCGAAAATGATGTCCTCGCGCTGGCTGACATGCCAGGGGATCACGAGGCGTTCGATGCGGTCGACGATCCAGAACAGGATCACGCCGAGCAGCGCCAGGATCACGAGCGCGGCAAACATCGTCGGCAGATCGAAGGTGCCGATCGAGCGCTGCAGCACATAGCCGATGCCGGAATTGGAGCCGACGAACTCGCCGACCACGGCGCCGACGACGGCCAGCGTCACCGAGACCTTGAGGCCGGAGAAAATCGCCGGCATCGCATGCGGCAGGTTGACGGCGCAAAACACCTGGAAGCGGCTGCCCTGCATGGCGCGCGCGAGATCGACCATATCAGGGTCGACCGACTTGAAGCCCTGCACCGCCGATACCACGACCGGGAAAAATCCCAACAGGAACGCCGAGATCACTTTCGGAATAATGCCGAAGCCGAACCAGACCACAAACAGCGGTGCGATCGCGATCTTCGGCACCGATTGCGAGAACACCAGCAGCGGATAGACGTAGCTCTCCACCGTCTTCGAGCCCGCGATCAGCATCGCGACGGGAATGCCGAACAGCGCCGACAGCGCAAAGCCGCAGATGGTGGCGTAGGTGGTCGGCCAGGCCTGCCGCAACAGTTCCGGCCAGTCGGTCCACAGCACCGCCAGCACATCGCCGGGCGACGGGATCTGATAGGCCGGGATGTGGAACAGCCGGATCGCCACATCCCAGGCCACCACGATGAAGATCAGGAACAAAAACGGCCGCAGCCACGCCGCGTTCAGCGCTCTGGATACACCACTGGGCCCCTTCGCCTCGGCCACGTCTCGCTCCCTGTCTGGCTGTCTGGTCGTCTTTCGGAGAGAAATTAACCCGTTGGATAAATACTGGCAAGTGGCTTTCGTGCGGCAATTTGCGGCGTGGGCGACCGTCCGGGATGTGGAGAAGGCTCCATCCGCCGTCATGCCCGGGCTTGACCCGGGCATCCACGACTTTTCACACTAAGAAGGAATACGTGGATGGCCGGGTTAAACCCGGCCATGACGCCGTGTTCACCAACGCGAACGCGTCAAACCGGCTGATGCGCCGCCGCCCGCAATCCCGCCGGCTTCGCCTTGCCGAAATCCGCGGTCGATTTTCCCGTCAGCGCCGCCAGCACCAGCGCCACCATGTGCGCGAGGCGCTCGTCCCTCGCCTCCCTCTTCAGGAGGTCGCGGCCGAAGATCACCGACAGCGTGGCGCTGTTCGAGAGATAGAAGAAGCACAGCCCGGCGATCGAAATGTACAACTGGACCGGATCGACGGCGACGCGGAAGTCGCCGCTTTCGACGCCGCGCGTCACCACGGTGCGGATCATCTCGACGAACGGCGAGTGCATCGACTTGACCTTGGTCGAGCGTTTCAGATGGCGGGCTTTGGCGAGATTCTCGGTGTTGAGCAGCGCCAGGAATTCCGGGTTGCGGATGAAATAATTCCAGGTGAAGTCGATCAGCCGCTCGATCGCCTCGGGCGGATCGAGATGTTCGAGATCGAGGCCGCGCTCCTCGGAACGGATCTTGTCGTAGGCAGCCTCCAGCACCGCGAGGTAGAGATCTTCCTTGTTGCCGACATGGTAATACAGCATGCGCTTGTTGGCGTCGGCATTGGCCGCGATGCGGTCGACGCGCGCACCGGCCAGGCCATGGGCGGCAAATTCCTGCTTGGCGGCCTCGAGAATGCGGATCCGCATGCCCTCGGGGTCGCGCTGCCACTTCAGGACGCGTTTTGCCTTTGCCAAATCAATCGCTCGATGGACGCATGATGGTTGCTGTAGCACGCAGGCGGGCGTTTGAGAATGCGGGGTGAGCGCATCACTCCGGCTTCCCCGGCGACGGCTGCACCAACAGTGTCGGAACCCCGCAGGTGCCGTTGCGCACGGTCATCACCCGCGTGCCCGGCTTGCGGCCGGTGCGGACTTCGGAGACGTCGACGCCGGCCCGGGCCAGCCGCGCATGGGTGGCGTCGATGTCGGCGACGCGCCAGCAGATGCCCCGGAGACGATCCTTCTGCAGGTCCAGCGGCGCAGGCGCGGGCTTGGCCGGCCGGTGCGTCACCTCGACGACGAGGTCGCCGCAGCGGAAGAACATCAGCCGGCCCCAGTCCGGATGTGAGCGGTCGAGCGCCATGTCGAGCCCGAGCCGCGCGCCATAAAGCGCGGCGGCGCGCTCGGGATCCGGCGTCGAAACCACGACATGGTCCATCGCGGTGATCGGCCCGGTCGCGACAGGCACGGAGCGCGGACGCTCGCTGGCGAGTTGAAGATAGAACAGCCGGATGCCGCGCGTGGCGTCCGAGGCCGTGCGAGTCCGCTTCCACGACAGCACAGCCCCCGAGAGCGCGTCGCGGCTTTCAACCTCCGCAACCGGCTCGGGCTTCAGGGTCAGCCGATCGAGCCGGCGGTGCAGCTTGCCGATGTCGTTGGTGCGGAAACAGAGGCTCGCCAGCCCCTCGCCCTGGGCCGCCAGAACGCTGCGGATTCGATCCGCATTGGCGTCCGCGCCCGAGGGCGCCATCAACTCCAGCGACATATTGTCGAGCGTGAACAGCACGCGGTCGGCGCCGTCGCCGCTGTTCTGCCAGGCCGGCGCCCGCGCAAACAGCGTCTGATAGCTTGCGGTGCCCGCCGCGATGTCCTGGGTTAAGACGACGACATGATCGAGACCGGTAATCACGGAAAAGTCCCCTCCCATTTTGTCGCACCGCGCCGGAAACCCGCGCAGTGTCCAGCCGTTATACAGGCCCGGCCGCCTTGGGACGGTCCTAGGCTCATCATCTTGCCATCTCAAGCCGCAAAGACGGCACGGTTTGCGAATATTTTCAGCGAAACCATCTGATTTCCGGTGTTAGTGTAAGCGCGCCGGGCCGGATCCACCTTCAGCCCAATGCGCTGTAATACAAGACGGAAAGCGAATGCAGGCCCTCTTCATCGGACAGACCTATATCGACGTCACCTTCATCACCGACCACATGCCGACCGGCGACGAAAAGCACGTAGCCTCCGCCTACGCGGTTTCGTTTGGCGGCAACGCCGTCACGGCCGCATTCTGCTGTGCGAAACTCGGCATCGTGCCCGACCTGATCGCGACCGTCGCCAATGACTGGCTCGGCCGCATGTTCCAGGACATGAGCGCGAAATACGGCATCTCGATCCATCCGCGCAAGGTCAATAGCTCCTCGCTGTCCTTCATCATGCCGAAGGACGGCAAGCGCGCCATCGTCCGCTGCCGCGACGACGAGCATATCCATCCCTTTCCGATCCTCAACCTGAGGGGTTGCCGGGCGCTGCATATCGACGGCCACCAGCCGGACGCCGCCATCCACTATGCCAAACTGTGCCGCGAGGACGGCATCCTGACCTCGCTCGACGGCGGCGGCCTGCGCTCCAATACCCATGAGCTGCTGGAATTCATCGACGTCGCCATCGTCGCCGAAAGGCTCTGCGAGCAGATGGACAAGACGCCGGAGGAGATGCTGGATTATCTCAAGAGCAGGGGCTGCCGGGTCGGCGGTGTCACGCTCGGCGAAAAGGGCCTGCTCTGGTACGACGAGACCGGCGCGGTCCACAACCTGCCGGCGCTTCCGATTCCACGCGAGCGCGTGATCGATACCAACGGCGCCGGCGACGTCTTCCACGGCGCCTATGTCTATTCCTACCTCGCTAACCCCAGCAAAAGCTGGCACGACCATTTCGAATTCGCGCGGGCCGCGTCCACCTACAAGATCCAGCGCCTCGGCAACGAGGCCGGATTGCCGACGCTGACCGACATCGAAGTGGTCAAGATGGCGTTTCCGGCCGGCGCGTGACCGGATGAGTCGGGGATAACATGGGGCGGGTCTTTGTCGCCGGCAGCATCAACATGGATGTGGTGGCGACCGCCGACCGGCATCCCAAGGTCGGCGAGACCGTCGCCGGCAACGCCGTAAACTATTTTCCTGGCGGCAAGGGCGCCAACCAGGCGGTGGCATCCGCCAAGCTCGGCGCGCCGACCACGCTGATCGGCCGGCTGGGGCGCGATGCCTTCGGCCAGCAATTACGGACGTTTCTCGCCGCACAGGCGGTCGATCTCGCTCATGTCAAGGACACCGCCGAGGCCCATACCGGAATGGCCATCATCACCGTTGCCGATGCCGACAATACGATTGTGGTCGTGCCAGGCGCCAATGCGCTGGTTAGTAGCGAAGACGTCACCGCAGTTGCGCTGGCCAAAGGCGACGTCGCCGTCAGCCAGTTCGAAATTCCGCAAGCGACGATCGTCGCGTTCTTCCGGCGCGCACGGGCAGCGGGCGCGACCACGATCCTCAATCCCGCGCCGGCGATCCCGTTCGGGAAGGATCTGCTCGATCTCGTCGATATCCTGATCCTGAACGAGACCGAGCTCGGACTTCTCACCCATATGGAGCTGCGCGACAGCGACGATCCCGCCCGCTTCGTGGCAGCAGCGAGCGCCTTGCAAGGCGGCAGTAGAATCATCTGCATCACGCTGGGCAAACGCGGCGTGCTGGCGCTGATCGATGGGCAGGCCTCCGTCATCGCCGGCCGCGCGGTGAAGGCGGTCGACACCACCGGCGCCGGTGATTGCTTTGTCGGCGCGCTCGCAAGCCAGCTCGCCAATGGCACGGCCATCCGCCGTGCCTTGGAATACGCCAATGCCGCGGCATCGATCTGTGTGCAGCGGATGGGCGCGGCGCCCTCGATGCCGACGGCGGCGGAGGTCGCGGCACTGCTGTCCACATAGACTCGTCTTCCTGATCCCCCGGTCTTGATATCGGGCGCGTCCGGCGACATGCTGGCTGCGGCGCTTGCCCCAACGAACAAGGAAAAACCATGGCCAAGATCGTGCGTGTCGAAATCCTGCAGGTCGATCTTGTGCCAAAGGCGGTCCGCACCGACGCGATCCAGTCGTTCGCCACGCAGGAAACGCCGATGGTCCGCATCCACACCAGCGACGGCATCGTCGGCACCGGCTATTCCTATACGATCGGCACCGGCGGCTCGTCGGTGGTCGCGCTGCTCAGGGATCATCTGGCGCCGCGGCTGCTGGGCCGCGACCCGCTCGACATCGAGGCGATCTGGAAGTCGCTGTTCTTCGCAACCCATGCGACCGCGGTCGGCGCCATCACCAGTCTCGCGCTATCAGCCATCGATACCGCGCTGTGGGACGTCAAATGCCTCGCCGCGGGCCGTCCGCTCTGGAAGGAAGCCGGCGGCGCGCAAGCTTCCGTGCCGGTCTATTCCACCGAGGGCGGCTGGCTGCATGTCGAGCCGCAGGCGCTGGTCGATGACGCACTGTCCGTGCGCGCGCAGGGGTTCGGCGGTGCCAAGATCAAGGTCGGCCGCCCCCATGTCAGCGAGGACATCGCGCGCCTTGCCGCCGTGCGCGACGCGGTCGGCCCCGGTTTCGAGATCATGGTCGATGCCAACCAGGCCTTCACGGTCGGCGAAGCGATCCGCCGCGCCCGCCAGTACGAGCCGCTCGACCTCGCCTGGTTCGAGGAGCCGCTACCGGCGGAAGACCTCGCCGGCCATATCCGCCTCGCCGCATCGACGTCGCTACCAATCGCGGTCGGCGAGTCGATCTATCATCCCAGCCATTTTCGCGAATATCTGCAGCGCGACGCCTGCGCGATCGTGCAGGCCGACGTGGCGCGGATCGGCGGCATCACGCCGTGGCTCAAGGTGGCGCACCTCGCCGAAACCTTCAACGTTCCGATCTGCCCGCACTTCCTGATGGAGTTGCACGTCTCGCTGTGCGCGGCCGTGCCGAACGCGGCCTGGGTGGAATGGATCCCGCAGCTCGACGACATCACCACCAGCCGCCTGACCATCGAAGGCGGGCGGGCCAAACCGTCTTCCGAACCCGGCCTCGGCATCGCATGGGACTGGCAGGCGATCGCCAGGCTGCAGGCGTTCACTCCGGTTGTCCTGAGCGCGTGATGATGACCTGAAGCCGGCACCGTGCCGGCCTTAAGTCAGCGCGCCCTTCAGATCGAAGCTGGCATCGGCCGCCTGCTCCGGGGTGATCGAGCGATTGGCGGCCAGCAGACGCCGGCCGAACATGTGATCGCCGGCGCGGTTGACGGATTCGATGCCGAGCAGCCGCCCGGACTTGTAACAGAAGGCGGAGAAGGCCCCCGCGCCGCGATCGCCGCGCACCACGACCTGGTCGTAACCGGTGGTCAGGCCTACCATCTGCAGCTTGTCGGGCCCCTGATCGCTCCAGAACCACGGCAGGCCGTCATAGGGTTTGGCGTCGCCGGTCAGCCGCGCCGCGACGCTGCGCGCGTGATCGGTGGCGTTCTGCACCGACTCCAGCCGCAACGAGCCGCCGAAGCGCGGGCTCGCATACAGCGCGCAATCGCCAACCGCCGAAATGTTCGGATCCGCGGTCAACAGAAGCTCGTCGACGATGATGCCGGCCGCCACCGGCAGGCCGGCCTCCGCCGCCAGTTCGACATTGGGCAAGACGCCGACGCCGACCACCACGAGATCGGCCTGAAGGTGCCGGCCGTCACTGAGGCTGACACCGGTCACCCTGCCGCCGTCGTTTTCGATGCTGGTGACCTGCACGCCGAAATGAATGCGAATGCCGGCAGCGGCATGCTGCGATTGCGAAAATTCCGAGATTTCCGCGGTCACCGCACGCGCCATCACCCGCGCGGCAAGTTCGACCACGTCGACTTCGAGGCCCTTGGCCCGCGCCGTTGCGGCAAATTCCAGCCCGATGAAACCGGCGCCGATCACGATGACATGCTGGCCGGAGGCGATCCGGTGCCGCAGCGCCTCGCTGTCGTCGAGCGTCCGCAGATAACGCACGCCATCGAGATTGGCGTTGGGAATATCCAGCAGGCGGTTGCGCGCCCCGGTCGCCAGCACGAGATGGCCGTAATCCAGCGACGCGCCGGACGCGAGCGCCAGTTTGCGCGCGGCGCGATCGATCGAGGTGACGCGATCGGCGATCAGATCGACGGTCTGGTCGTGATAGAATTTTTCCGGCCGGAACATCAGGGTGTCCGGTCCGCCGGTTCCCTTCAGATAGGCCTTGGACAGCGGCGGCCGCTGGTACGGCAGATGGCCTTCATCATTGACGAGCGCGATGCGCTCGGAAAAGCCGTTCTGGCGCAATGAGGCCGCAAGCTGAAAGCCTGCATGGCCGGCGCCGGCGATGATGACCGGTCCCTGCGTCATCGGGACAATTCAACTGCGAAGGCACAGGAGTGACCCATGTCGTCTGCTCTCGGCTGATGTTGGTGCTTGCTGCCTCATCCTGGATCGCGGCGCTCGTGGCCGGATCCGGAAAGATGGGCATCTCGAGGCTCGAGGCGGCTCGTGCGCCCCAAACCCCTGATGAAGCCGAAGTCTTGCAGACTTCGCCGGGATTGTCACCCGTTCCCTTCTGCGATTTAAATGCCGGGCCATTTTCGCGTCCATGAGGTCCACCATGTCAGCAGCCCCCTCCGACCCTGCCCTGCTCCGGATCGAAGGTCCGATCGCGACCATCACCCTCAACCGGCCCGCGGCCTTCAATTCGATCGACCTGTCGATCGCGCAAAAGCTCGAGCAGCTCGGCGCCGACGTCGAAGGCAATGACGATATCAGGGTGCTGGTGATCGAGGGCGAAGGCCGCGCCTTCTCCGCCGGCGGCGACTTGCAGACCATTGGCGCTGCGGCGGCTGCCGACAACATCGCGCCCGTGGTCGGGGAACTGCTGAAGCATTATCACGCCTTCATCGAGACGGTGCGGCGGATGCCGAAGATCGTGCTGTCCAGCGTCAACGGCTCGGCAGCCGGCGCCGGCATGGGACTGGCCTTTGTCACCGACCTCTGCATCGCCGCCGATGATGCCCGCTTCACCCCGGCCTACGCCAAGATCGGCGTCTCGCCCGATGGCGGCAGTACCGTCGGCATGGTCGGCACCGTCGGCACCCGCCGCGCGCTGCAGATATTTCTGGCGGAAGACAGTTTTACCGCAAAGCAGGCTTACGAATGGGGCCTGGTCGCGCGCGTCGTGCCCGCCGCTGAACTCAAGGCCGCGACGCGCAAATTCGCCGAACGGCTGGCGCAGAACCCGCCGGCCGCCATCGCCGGCACCAAATCGCTGGTCTATCAGGCCGCGGTGACGCCGACCCGGCAGCAGCTCGATGCCGAGGAAGCCAAGATCATCGACGCCATGCACACCGATGATTTTCGCGTGGCGGTGAAGAAATTCACCAGCAAAGGG
Source organism: Bradyrhizobium ottawaense (assembly GCF_900099825.1). NCBI lineage: Bacteria > Pseudomonadati > Pseudomonadota > Alphaproteobacteria > Hyphomicrobiales > Nitrobacteraceae > Bradyrhizobium > Bradyrhizobium ottawaense. The sequence goes on from NZ_LT629693.1 coordinate 1,370,455, forward strand.
AAATGAGAGCGACGCATCCAGCACTCTGCCGTCGTCCCCGCCTTCGCCGGGACGACGCGGGTATTGTTACGTGTTCGGACAGATATACCCGGTCCCCGCCGGAGACTTGAAGCACCCGACCGACTCCGGGATCACCTGCTTCGGCAGCCACAGCACCACCTTCGGGAAATAGATCGTGAAGATGATGGTCACCAGGAACACGACGTAGATCGGCAGCGCCGCGCGCAATGCCTTCGCAAATGGAACGCCGACGAATTTCGAAGCCATCAGCAATACCAGCCCGTAAGGGGGCGTGATCAGGCCGAACGCCAGCGTGGCGATCAGCACCACGCCCATATGAACGCCGTTGATGTCGCCGGCCTGCGTCAGCGTGTTCACCAGCGGCATGAAGATGATGATGGTCGGCACCGGCTCGATGAAATCGCCCACGACCGTGAACAGCAGCACCAGCAACAGCATCATCAGATGCGGGTCGTTGCCCGCGATCGAGGTGATCCAGTCGGCGATCACGGCCGCACCGCGCAGATAGGCCAGCATCCAGCCGAAGGCGTTGGCGGCGCCGATGGTGATCAGGGGCAGCGAAAAGATCAGCCCGGCGAGACAGAAATCGTAGGGGATGTTCCTGAAGTGCTTGCGATTGAGCGCCGGGATCACCACCGCGATGATCCAGATCACGGCGACGATGCCGGCTTCCGTCGGCGTGAAATAGCCGGTGAGGATGCCGCCGAGCAGGATCACCGGGATCATCAGCGGCAGCGCCGCGTCACCGGCGGCGAACACGACCTGGCGCAGGGGCGCGCGCGGCTTGCGCATGCCGGAAGGGCCGAAGAAATAGCAATATATCATCAGGCCGAAGCCAATCATCAGGCCCGGTACCACACCGGCCATGAACAGCCCGGCGATCGAGACGTTGCCGACCGCGCCATAGACGACCGCCGTGATGCTCGGCGGCACCAGCGCCGCGATGGTCGAGGCCGATGCGATGATCGCGGCGATGAAAGCAGGGCTATAGCCTTCCCGCTTCATCGGGCCGCCCAGCGCGCGGCTCATGACCGCGACATCGGCGGTGGTCGATCCCGACATTTCCGAGAAGAACATCGAGAACACCACGACCACCTGGGACAGCCCGCCCCTGATATGGCCGACCAGCGACAGCGACAGATTGGCTATTCGCACCACGACGTTGGCCGAACTCATGAGCTCGCCGACCAAGAGGAAGAATGGAATCGCCAGCAACGCCTCGGAATCGACGCCGTCAAACACCTTCTGGATGATGGCCGCCAGCGAAACGTCCGTCAGCATGGCGCCGACGAACACGCCGGCCAGCAGCGAGAACGGCACCGGCACGCCGAGATAGCCGAAGAACAGGAAGCAGAACGTCATCAGACCGAGAATGACCGGTGCACTCACGGGCGCGCCCTCGTCTCAGGCCTGACGTCGACCGGCGGAATATCGCGGTCTTCCTCCAGTGGCTCCGGATGATCGAACCCGTTACGAATGCCGTTGACCAGTTGCTCCACCGTGAACAGCGCGATCAACGCGCCGGCGAACGGAATCGCCGCATAGAGCGAGGCGATCGGCGTCCCCGACGGCAACCGGAAACTGCCGAATCCCCTGACATAATTGATGTAGCCAAAATAGATGAGGCAGAACGCGACGCCGAGCACGACGATGCGAATCATGATCTCGACGATCATGCGCGGCGTGCCATGCATCGCTTCGGAGATCGCGGTCAGATACAGATGATCGTTGCGGCGGGTGGCGACGGCCGCGCCGATGAAGATCGCATAGATGAACAGCGTCGATGTGACTTCCTGCAGCCAGAGCCATGGATGACCGATGGTCCGCGTGATGATGTCGGCCGTCACCGATAGCGAGAATCCGAGGCAAAGGACGCCGCATACGATCATCAGGAACAGTTCGAGCCGGTCGAACGACTGCCATTTCAGATGACGTTGCCGCTGCAGCACCAGTTTGTCGGCGATGGCCATCGGGTTAGACTCTCTGTCCCGGATCAAACTCTCTCGTCGTCCCGGCGAACGCCGGGACCCATAACCACCGGCGTACATTGTTGAACAAGATGGCTGCCTGATCGCCCAATTGAAAGGCCGCGGCGTATGGGTCCCGGCGTTCGCCGGGACGACACGGATAGTGCGCCCTCAATTAATCCCGCGGATCAGGTTCTTGATCTTCTCCGCGTGCGGGCCGAGTTCCTTGGCGAGCTTGTCGAGATACCGATCGGAGATGGCCGCAAAGCTCTTCTTGTCCACGTCCTCGACGATCTTGACGCCATACCCCTTCAGCTTGGTGGCCGCCGTCTTTTCGAGTTCGAATGCCTTGGCCGGCTCCTTGGCGCTGACTTCGGCCGCTGCGGTCTTGACCCACTGTTTCTGGTCGGCGGAAAGGCTCTGCCAAAGCTTGTCGCTGATGAACAGCAGCGCGTTGTTGGCTTCATGCTCGCTCATCGAGAGCACCGGCGCCACCTCGTAATGCTTGTTGACGAGGTAGACGTTGACGCTGTTCTCGGCGGCATCCATCACGCCGGTCTGCAGCGAGGTGTAGACGCTGCCGAACGGCATATGCACGGTCTGGGCGCCATAGGCCGGGAAGATTGCGTCCTCGGTCGCCGTGGCCTGAACCCGGATCTTCAATCCCTTCATGTCGCCGGCGTTGTGGATTTCCTTCTTGCTGTAGATGCTCCGCACGCCCTGCGAACCGGTGGCGATGACGTGCAGGCCCTGCGTGGTCTCGTCGATCATCGCCGTGATCGCGTCGATTACCTGCTGGTTGGCCAGCGACTTGACCAGATGATCGGCGTTGCGGAACAGGAAGTGCAGCGACATCACTCCGGCCTGCGGCGAGATCGTCGCGGTATTCGCTGACGAGACGATGGCGAAGTCGATGTCGCCGGACTTCACCAGTTGCAGAAGCTGCGGCTCCTGGCCGAGTTGCGCGCCAGGATATTGATCGACCAGCATCGTTCCCTTGCTCAGTTCCTTGAGCTTGGCCGAAAACATGTCGTAGGCGACACTGTAGCCGGTGTTGAGCTGCTGATCGTGGGCGAAGCGGTAATGCTTCGTCTCCTGGGCGCCGGCGCTTGCGGCAAACATCACCGAAGCCGCGGCGATCGCCGCGCCCAACAACATCCTACGACTGGCCATCCCGCCCTCCCTGTTCTGATTTTCCCGATCATCCCATCAAGGCCGCAAGATTGTCAATAAAGTAACGGCATTTCAAGGCGATGCGACAGTTCCTGACCTCGAAGACACCAGATTATCGACAATTCCGCGAAGGGCCTTACTTAATGGCCCGGATCAGGTCCTTGACCTTCTCGGCGTGGGGACCGAGGTCCTTGGCGAGCTTGTCGAGATAGGGATCGGCTATTGCGACGAAGCCCGATTTGTCGACATCGGTGACCACTTTCACGCCGATCGCCTTCAGCTTGTCCTGCGACTGATGCTCGAGCTCGATCGCCTTGGCGGGCTGGGTCTTGTTGACCTCATCGGCGGCGGCCTGCACCCAGCCCTGCTGTTCCGGCGAGAGGCTGTTCCAGAGCTTGTCGCTGACCCAGACCAGGTTGTTGTTGGCCTCGTGTTCGGTCATCGACAGCACGGGCGCAACTTCATAGTGCTTGTTGGCGAGATAGACGTTGACGCCGTTTTCGGCGACGTCGATCACGCCGGTCTGCAGCGAGGTGTAGACGCTGCCGAACGGCATGTGCACGATCTGCGCGCCATAGGCCGGGAACATGGTGTCCTCGGTGGGCGTCGCCTGCACCCGCACCTTGAGACCTTTCATGTCATCGATCTTCTTGATCTCGCGCTTGGAATACATGCTGCGCAAACCAAGCGTCGACAGCGCGATGACGCGGGCGCCCTGCACGGTATCCGCGATCATCGCCTTCATGGCCTTGGACACTTCGGGATCCGCGATCGCCTTGATGAGATGCGCCTCGGAGCGGAACAGGAAATGCATCGACATCACGCCGGCCTGCGGCGACAGCGTCGCGGCATTGGCTGATGACGAGATGCAGAACTCCACGTCGCCGGATTTGACGAGCTGCAGCACCTGCGGCTCCTGTCCGAGCTGCGCGCCCGGATACTGGTCGATCAGCATGGTGCCCTTGCTCAGCGCCTTCAACTTGTCGCTGAAGATATCGCCGACGATGCCGTAACCGGTCGATTTCGGTTGATCGTAGGCGAAGCGATAGTGTTTCGCCTCCTGCGCGCCGGCGCTTGCGGTGGTCATCACGAGCGCGGCCACGACCGCACCAAGCACGCTTCTCAGCCTGTCCATCGTCTCCCCCTCATGATTTCTGATGTTATTTTTCCTTTTATCATCCCATCGGCCTTGTTCGATTGTCAATCAAACAAGGCGCAACGCATCTGCGAGATGGATGACAACCAATACGGCAAATCTATTCGCACAACCGTCATCGTCCGCCTTGTGCGCGATTGCGCACTGGGGCGGAAGATCCAGTATCCTGTGGGGTCTCGGCTCTACGTCAGCGTCTCTACAATACTGGATGCCCGCTTTCGCGAGCATGACGACGGCGGATGTACAAGTCGGCTACTTGCCTTCGCCGCGCATGAAATCGAAGTCGCAGCCCTCATCGGCCTGCAGGATGGTTTCGTTGAACAGATGCGCATAGCCGCGCTTGGCCCAGTCGGGCGTCGTCGGCGGCGCCAGCGCCGCACGGCGCTTTTCAAGTTCGGCATCGTCGATCAGCAAGTCGATGCTGCGGCTGGCGACATCGAGGCGGATCATGTCGCCGTTCCTGACCAGCGCCAGTGGGCCGCCGACAGCCGATTCCGGCGTGATGTGCAGCACGATGGTGCCGAACGCCGTGCCGCTCATGCGCGCGTCCGATATCCGTACCATGTCCTTCACGCCTGTACGCGCGAGCTTCTTCGGGATCGGCAGGTAACCCGCTTCCGGCATGCCGGGGGCGCCCTTCGGTCCCGCATTGCGCAGCACCAGCACGTCGTCGGCCGTCACATCGAGCGCGGGATCGTCGACCCGCAGCGTCATGTCTTCAACCGACTCGAACACCACCGCCCGGCCGGTATGCTGCAGCAATTTGGGGCTCGCCGCCGAATGCTTGATGACGGCACCGCGCGGCGCGAGATTGCCATGCAGCACCGCCATCGCGCCTTCCGGCTTGATCGGATTGTTGCGCGGGCGGATCGCGTCCTGCCCCGGCACGTCCTCGGCACCGGCGACGACATCGCGCAACGTCGCGCCGGTGATGGTCCTGGCATCGAGGTCGAGGAGATCGCCGAGCTGCGCCATCAGCTTCGGCACACCGCCGGCATGATGGAAGTGCTCCATGTAGTGCTCGCCGGACGGTTTCAGGTCGATCAGCACGGGCACTTCGCGGCCAAGCTTGTCGAAGGCTGCGAGATCGATACGATTTTTGGTGCGGTTGGCAATCGCGGTCAGATGAATGAGGCCGTTGGTCGAGCCGCCGATCGCCTGCAGCACCACCTGCGCATTGCGGAACGACGACGCCGTCAGAAATTCGCTGGGCTTTGGCCCCTTCGCGATCGCCATCGCGGCGGCAACCCTGCCGCTCGCTTCGGCGGAACGAAACCGTTCGGCATGCGGCGCCGGTATGGTCGCGCTCATCGGCAGCGACAGGCCGAGCGTTTCGGTGATGCACGCCATGGTGCTGGCGGTACCCATCACCATGCAGGTGCCGACCGACGGCGCCAGCCGGCCGTTGACGGCCTCGATCTCGACGTCGTCGATTTCACCGGCGCGGTATTTGGCCCACAGCCGCCGGCAATCGGTGCAGGCGCCGAGCACCTCGCCCTTGTGATGCCCGACCACCATCGGCCCGACCGGAATGACCACGGTCGGCAGATCGGCAGAGACTGCTGCCATGATCTGCGCCGGCAAGGTCTTGTCGCAGCCGCCGATCACCACAATGGAGTCCATCGGCTGGGCGCGGATCATCTCCTCGGTATCCATCGCCATCAGATTGCGCAGATACATCGACGTCGGATGCGAGAAGCTTTCGGCAATCGAGATGGTCGGGAATACCATCGGCATCGCGCCCGACAGCATCACGCCGCGCTTCACGGCCTCGATGATCTGCGGCACATTGCCGTGGCAGGGATTGTAATCGCTGTAGGTATTGGTGATGCCGACGATCGGGCGATTGAGCGCGTCGTCGGAATAGCCCATCGCCTTGATGAAGGCCTTGCGCAGGAACAGCGAAAATCCGGCGTCGCCATAGCTCGCCAATCCCTTGCGAAGTCCGTCGTCAGCCATCTCTTTAATTCCCGTGGTCGTTGGCCGCCCACTAAAGGAGGCCGCGGAATTATTGTCAATGCATGATAATTCGCGGGCCAAATTAAGCGGATAGCCGCCAAAATCCCATCATTATTGACAATGAATGGGGTACTGTGCTGACTTTGAGAGATGAAAGCTCAGGCAGAGGAAGCTTCCGCGCTGACGCGCGAGGAGGAACAGGCGGAAGTCATTCGCCGCCTGGAAGAGGACATCATCTTCGGCCGCTTCGCGCCGGGCTCGCGGCTGGTCGAGGACACGCTGATGACGCGCTACGGCGCCAGCCGGCATTTCGTGCGCCAGGGCCTGTTCCAGCTCGAACGCCAGGGCATCGTGCTGCGCGAGAAGAATATCGGCGCCACCGTGCGGTTCTATTCGGCCGAGGAAGTGCGGCAGATCTACGAGGTGCGGGAGATGCTGACGCGGCAGGCCGCGCTGATGATCGCGCTGCCCGCGCCCGCCAGCCTGATCGAAGAGTTGAGCGAGCTGCAGCGGCAATATTGCGCGAGGGCCGATGCGCAGGACCTGCGCGGCATTCACGAGACCAACGACGCCTTCCACGTCGCGCTGTTTTCGGCTTGCGGCAATCCCTATCTGGTGCGCTCGCTGCAGGACTACATGAACCTGACGCTGCCGATGCGGGCCAAGAACCTCGCCGACAAGGAAGGTTTGGCGCTATCGCGTCGCCAGCACGAACTAATGATCGAGCTGTTGAAGGGCCGCGACAGCTGGGCGCTGGCGCAGCTCTGCGTCGACCACATGCAGTTCAGCAAGGCGGACTATCTCGGCCGCATCGCGGACAACAAGAATCCGTAAGTCCGGCATCGGCGGAGCGATGAGCCCCTTCATGAAACGCGTGCTGGTGTTGTCCGCAGTGATCGCGGCGCGTGTCGGATGTGGCGCCGGCGCAGCCGAAGCCGCCAGTGATCCAAGGGCGGCGCAACTCACCTATCAACCGTGGGCCAAGATTTGCGTCAATCGACCCGACGGCAATTCCGACTGCTTCACTTCTTCCGGCGCGAAGGGCGCGTGTCAGCCTTCCGGAGGCGGAATCGCCGTCTGGATCCGCGACGGCAAACAGCGAAGCCTGTCCATCAACCTGGTGACGAAGCGCCTGCTCGACGGCACCCTCGCGGTCCGGATCGATCAGGGCACCCCGATCCCAATTCCTGATCCGAATTGTGGGGAATTGGGCTGCCGGGGCAAGCTCGATATCGACACCTATTTCATTGAAGGCCTGAAGCATGCGCGCACGATCAGCATCGAAGCCATGGCCCGCGATCGTCAAGGCATCACCCTTCCGTTTCCGCTCGCAGGGTTCGCCGAGGCCTTTGACGGTCCGGCCGGCGGACCACCAAAGGTAGCTGAGATGACCAGCGACGAATTGAACGCGCGGTTGAAGCGGGCAGCGAACCCGCCACCATGCGAGGAATAGGCAGCGCTACTTCTTCCAGTCCACGATCTTGCTCTTGTCGCCCGCGAATTCCATGCTGCAGAACGTGCCGCCCTGGTAGAAGTCGCCGACCGGATCGGGCTTGAGCTTGGCCTGCTCGGCCATTGCATGCTCGCGAAAGTCCTCAGCCCTGCCGGTCGGCCGGTAGCCGAGGTCGTAGGCGCGGTGGTTGTCCCACCAGGCGCGCTCGTTATACGAGGCGCCGTACAGCACCTCGAAATGAATGTCGGGATGGTCGAGCCCGATCCGGCAGAGCTGCACCAGGTCTTCCGGCTTCAGCCAGATCGAAAGCCTGCGGTGGTCGAGCGGCATTTCGCCGAAATTGCCGATCCGGATGCAGGTGACGCCGAGCCCGTATTTGTCGGCATAGAGCGCGCCGACGGCTTCGCCGAACACCTTGCTGACGCCATAGCGGCTGTCCGGCCGCGCGGTGACGTCGGTGCCGATGCGATGGTGGCGCGGATAGAAGCCAACCGCATGATTTGACGAGGCAAACACCACGCGCTTGACGCCCTTCTTGCGCGCGGCCTCGAACAGGTTGTAGCCGCCGATGATGTTGGACTGCAGGATATCGTCCCAGGGGCCTTCGACCGAGTAGCCGCCGAAATGCAGGATACCGTCGACGCCGTCGCAGATCGCCTCGACCTGCGCCGGATCGGCCAGATCCGCCGCGATGAATTTCTCGTTCCTGCCGAGATCGGCCGGCGCCTTCAAGTCGCTCAGCACGAGGTCCGGATAGATCGGCGGCAACAGCTTGCGCAAGGACGTGCCGATCCCGCCGGCGGCGCCGGTCATCAATATGCGTGGCATTGCGTTCCTCTTCTCTTTTCTCTTGCTTGGACCGATTTGCGGTCATTGGCTGGGGGTGATAGCAAACCAAACTGCGAGGAAACGCAACAACAACGAGAACAGCAAATGTCCGAGGCATCATCTCATGCGGCCGGCTGGCGTCCGGCGACCTGCTATCCCGATCCGGCGATCCACGCGCTCGATCCGCGCTTCGAGAAATACTGGCTGAAGCTGTCGGCCGTGGAGCGGCTGACCACCGGCCTGCGCTGGGCCGAAGGCCCGGTATATTTTGGCGACGGGCGGTATCTCTTGTGCAGCGACATTCCGAACCAGCGCATCCTCAAATGGGAAGAGGAGACCGGCGCCGTCAGCATCTATCGCAAGCCGTCGAACTTCGCCAACGGCAACACCCGCGACCGCCAGGGACGCCTCGTCACCTGCGAGCACGGCGGCCGCCGCGTCACCCGCACCGAATATGACGGCTCGATCACGGTGCTGATCGACAGTTTCGACGGCAAGCCGCTGAACTCACCCAATGACGTCGTGGTGAAATCCGACGGCTCGATCTGGTTCACCGATCCGACCTTCGGCCTGCTCGGCAACTACGAGGGCTACAAGGCCGAGTCCGAGATCGACGCCAATGTCTACCGCCTTGATGGTGCGACCGGCAAAGCCACCATCGTCGCCGAGGGCGTGCTCGGGCCCAACGGGCTGTGCTTCTCGCCGGACGAGAAGATCCTCTACGTCGTGGAATCCCGCGGCGTGCCGAACCGAAAGATTCTCGCCTATGACGTCTCGCCCGGCGGCGACAGGATCTCCAACAAGCGCGTCTTCATCGACGCCGGTCCCGGCACGCCCGACGGCATGCGTTGCGACATCGACGGCAATCTGTGGTGCGGCTGGGGCATGGGCGATCCCGAACTCGACGGCGTCGTGGTCTACGCACCCGACGGCGTCCTGATCGGCCGCATCGCGCTGCCCGAGCGCTGCGCCAACCTCTGCTTCGGCGGCGTCAAGCGCAACCGCCTGTTCATGGCCGCGAGCCAGTCGATCTACGCGTTGTATGTCAACACGCAGGGCGCGCTCGGCGGGTAGGCTCAACTGTCGTCCCTGCGAACGCAGGGACCCATACTCCGTGATCTCAATTTCGAAGGACGCTGTTCGACGACTTTTCGCAGTAACGAATGCCTGTGGTTATGGGTCCCTGCGTTCGTGTTTGGTCCCGGAAGATTGGTTGGACGGAATCGGTGTAGAACGAGGCGTGGCCTTTATCAGGGAGCGCCTCGAGTCATGGAACTGAACCTGCACGCCAATGCTACGACGACGCCAAAGACGCGCGGCTACATCCAGCGCAGCAGGAAATCAGTCGTCCAATTGGCCGCGGAACTCGGGGTTAGCGAGACCACCATTCGTCGCTGGCGCGGACGAACGACGGTCGCGGACCGCTCGCATCAGCCGCGCAACCTGACGACCAGCCTGTCGGCTGTGGAAGAGAGGGCGGTTTGCGAGCTGCGGACGTCGCTGCAATTGCCGCTGGATGACATCGTCGAGGTGATGCAGCGCTGCATTAATGCCAAGCTATCCCGCAGCGCCATCCACCGCTGTCTGCAGCGAAATGGGATTAGTCGGCGTCCCAAGCCGGACAAGCCAAAGGCCGGCGTCTTCGAGACCGCCAGTGTTGGGTTCATCCATATCGACCTCAAGCATCTGCCGGCCCTGCAGCGTCGCACGAGTTATGCCTTTGTCGCCATCGATCGCGCCACTCGCTACGTCTATGTCGAGATCCACTCCAGGCGGGACAGCGAGACTGCGGCCGGCTTCCTCCAGCGCTTCCTGGCCCACTTCCCGCATGATGTTCACACCATCCTGACCGACAATGGCGCCGAGTTCACCGACCGCTTCGCCGTCGACAAGAAGAACAAGCCGCCCGGTCGGCCTTCCGGCAGTCATCCCTTTGATCGGCTCTGCAAGCAACACGGCATCGACCATCGCCTGACCAAGCCCTACCACCCGCAGACCAACGGTTTGGTCGAGCGCTTCAATCGCCGCATCGCCGAAGCCATCGGCCGCGAGGAAAAGCGCGGCAGCGCCCGCCGCACATTCGCCGACCATGCCGATCGCGACGCCTTCCTCGGCAAGTTCGTCCACGATTACAATCGAACCCGCCTCAAATGCCTTGGATACAAGGCCCCCATCCAGGCCCTCACCAATCTTCCGGGACCAAACACGTTCGCAGGGACGACACTGAAATAGAAACGCCGGAGCGGAAGTTCCGCCCCGGCGTCGGCATTTCGTTTCGACGATTTACGCGGCGTTGTAGCCGGCGACCGCCTTCACTTCGAGATACTCTTCCAGACCGTACTTGCCCCATTCGCGGCCGTTGCCGGACTGCTTGTAGCCGCCGAACGGCGCGGTGCGGTCGTTCGGAACGCCCTGCAGGTTGACGTTGCCGGCGCGGATCTGGCGGCCGACGCGGCGCGCGCTTTCCACGGTGTCGCCGGTGACGTAACCGGCCAGACCATAGGGCGTGTCGTTGGCGATCTTGACGGCTTCCGCTTCATCCTTGGCGCCGAGGATCGTCAGCACCGGTCCGAAGATTTCTTCGCGGGCGATCGTCATGTCGTTGGTGACGTCGGCGAAGATGGTCGGGCGAACATAGAAGCCCTTGTTGACGCCTTCCGGCAGACCCGGACCGCCGGCCACAAGCGTTGCACCTTCCTCGATGCCCTTGTGGATCAGCGCCTGGATCTTGTCCCACTGGATGCGCGAGACGACCGGGCCGATGGTGGTGCCTTCGGCGCGGGGATCGCCGGCCTTGGTCTTGTCGGCCACCGCCTTCGCAATTGCGGCGACTTCCTTCATCTTCGACAGCGGCACGATCATCCGCGACGGCGCGTTGCACGACTGTCCGGAGTTGTTGAACATGTGCATCACGCCACCGGTGACGGCCTTGGCGAGGTCGGCGCCTTCGAGGATCACGTTCGGCGACTTGCCGCCGAGTTCCTGGCTGACGCGCTTCACGGTCGGCGCGGCGCGCTTGGCGACGTCGACGCCGGCGCGGGTCGAGCCGGTGAACGAGATCATGTCGATGTCCGGGTGCTCGCTCATGGCGGCGCCAACCTCGGGGCCGAGGCCGTTGACGAGGTTGAACACGCCCTTCGGCACGCCCGCTTCATGCAGGATTTCCGCGAAAATCAGCGCCGAGGTCGGCGTGAATTCGCTCGGCTTCAGGATCATGGTGCAGCCGGCGGCGAGCGCGGGCGCGACCTTGCAGGCGATCTGGTTCAGCGGCCAGTTCCAGGGCGTGATCATGCCGATGACGCCAACCGGTTCACGCAGCACCGTGGCGGTGCCGATGTTTTCCTCGAAATGATAGTTCTTCAGCACTTCCAGGGTGGAGGCGATGTGGCCGAGGCCGGCGCCGGCCTGCAGGCGTTCGGCCATCGGCAGCGGTGCGCCCATCTCGTCGGACACGGCAGCGCCGATTTCCTTCATGCGGCCCTTGTAGACCTCCATGACCTTCTCGAGCAGGGCGACGCGCTCCTCGCGGCTGGTCTGCGAAAAAGTCACGAAAGCGCGCTTGGCGGCGGCGACAGCCTTGTCGACGTCGGCCTTGGAGCCGAGCGCAATGTCATACATCGCTTCTTCAGTCGCCGGGTTGACGACGGGCGTGGACTTCTTGACGGCGGGATCGACCCAGGCGCCATCGATGTAGAACTGCATGCGATTGACCATCGTAAACCTCTTTATTTCGGGGCGGATGTAAGGGAACGGAAGCGTTCGGCAGGCATCCTTGCACGAAAGCCCGGATATTTGAACCCACCATATGCGGGACGCCGCGTTGCGGCACGGGCTGGATATAAGGTCAGCGCGGTGACGGATGCAAGGCTTCCCCTGTCGTCCCTGCGCCCCGTGCGCAATTGCGCACTAGGCAGGGGCCACAGCTACACCGCCATTTTGCGGTGCCGCACCGGCGCGCCCACGGTGAGACTTTCGGCCGCATCGATGATGGCGTTGGCGTCCATGCCATGGTGCCGGTAGAGGTCGCCGATCGTGCCGGTCTGGCCGAACGCCTCGACGCCGAGGGCCTCGACGCGGTGGCCGCGTACGCTGCCGAGCCAGCCGAGTGCGGCCGGATGGCCGTCGATCACGCTGACGATGCCGCAATCCCTGCCCAGCGGCGCCAGCAGTTTTTCGATGTGGCTGAGATACTGCACGCCGCGGCGGTCGCGGCGCAATTTCCGCGCGGCGGTCCAGCCGCCATGCAGCCGGTCCGCCGAGGTGATCGCCAGCAGGCCGACGTCGCGATGGCTTTCGCCGATGAATCCGACCGCCTCGATCGCCTCCGGCGCCACCGCACCGGTATAGGCAATGACGAGATCGCAATTCGGCCCGGGCTCGCGCAGCCAGTAGGCGCCCTCGGTGATGTCGCGCTGCCGATCCGGCGTCATGATCCGCTGCGGCTGGTCGAGGTTGCGGGTCGACAGCCGCAAATAGACCGATCCACCCTCGCCGGCTTCGCGCTGCATGTGCTCAAAACCCCAACCCATGATCACGGCCAGTTCATCGACAAAGGCCGGCTCGAACGAGGCCAGCCCGTCCTGCGCGATGCCGATCAGCGGCGTGGCAATGGACTGGTGCGCGCCGCCTTCCGGCGCCAGCGTGATGCCCGACGGCGTCGCCGCCACCATGAAGCGCGCATCCTGGTAGCAGGCATAGTTCAGCGCATCGAGGCCACGCTGGATGAAGGGATCGTACAGCGTGCCGACCGGCAGCAGCCGCGCGCCGTTGATCGCATGCGACAGGCCCAGCGCCGACAGCAGGATGAACAGGTTCATCTCGGCGATGCCGAGTTCGATGTGCTGGCCCTTCGGCGAATAATCCCAGTTGAAGGTCGAGGGGATTTTCTCTTGCCTGAACAGGTCGGCATTCTCCAACTTGGCAAACAGCCCGCGGCGGTTGACCCAGGCGCCGAGATTGGTCGACACGGTGACGTCGGGCGACGCGGTGACGATACGCGAGGCGAGTTCAGTGTCGCCGCGCGCGAGTTCGTTGAGCACCAGCCCAAAGCCCTGCTGGGTCGACATCTGCGCCGCCGGCTTGAAGGCGAGTTGCTGCGGCACCTCGATCACGGGCGCGGTCAGACGGCGGCGGCCCTCGCGGTTGAACGGCGCCTCCGCCAGGAACGCTTCGAGCTCGGTCTGTATCTTCGACAAGCCTTCGAACTTGTCCCATTCGTGGCCGGGCCGGATGTTCTGCGTGGTGCGCCACTTCTCCATCTGCGTCGGCGTCATCAGCCCGGCATGGTTGTCCTTGTGGCCCTGGAACGGCAGGCCGACGCCCTTGATGGTGTAGGCGATGAAGCAGACCGGACGATCGTGATCAACAGCCTCGAACGCCTCGATCATGCTCGCCATATCGTGTCCGCCGAGATTGGACATCAGCGCCAGCAATTCCTCGTCGCTGCGCCGGTCGATCAGTTGCGACACCTGACCCTGGTCGCCGATGTCGTCCTGCAAATGCTTGCGGAAGGCCGCACCACCCTGGAAGCACAGCGCGGCATACATCTGGTTCGGGCAATTATCGATCCAGCGCTTCAGCGCCGCGCCGCCGGGCTCGGCGAACGCCGCCTGCATCAGGCGTCCATACTTCACAATAACCACGTCCCAGCCGAAATTGCGGAACATGGATTCGAATTTTTCCCACAGCCCTTCGCGCACCACCGCATCGAGGCTCTGGCGGTTGTAGTCGACGATCCACCAGGTGTTGCGCAGGCCTTGCTTCCAGCCTTCCAGCAGCGCCTCGAAGATATTGCCTTCGTCCATCTCGGCATCGCCGACCAGCGCGATCATCCGCCCTTCCGGCCGGTCCTTCATCCAGCCATGCGCACTGACGTAGTCCTGCACCAGGGACGAGAACAGCGTCTGCGCCACGCCGAGGCCGACCGAGCCGGTGGAGAAATCGACGTCGTCGGCATCCTTGGTGCGCGACGGATAGGATTGCGCGCCCTTGTAGCCGCGGAAATTTTCCAACTTTTCGCGAGTCTGATGCCCGAACAGATACTGGATGGCGTGGAAGACCGGGCTCGCGTGCGGCTTCACCGCGACGCGGTCCTCCGGCCGCAGCACCGAGAAGTACAGCGCCGACATGATGTTGGCGAGCGACGCCGACGAAGCCTGATGGCCGCCGACCTTCAACCCGTCGACATTGGGCCGGATATGGTTGGCGTGGTGGATGGTCCACGACGACAGCCAGAGAACCTTGCGGGCCAGCGCGGACAACAGCTCCAGGCGTGCGGGTTCGATTGCCATGGCAATACTCCGGTCATATCCAGTATCGGTCGATTTTAGCGGGCCTGCCGCTGCCAAAAATCTCAAATTCTCGCGACATACCCGCCAATATTGGGATAAATTCCCACAAAGCGACCTCAAACCACGGGTTCATCCCAATGCAAGCCCTCGATGCCATCGACCGCAAGATTCTCGGCCTGCTGCAGTCCGACAGCCGCATGACCATGCAGGAACTGGCCGACAAGGTCGGCCTCTCGGTGTCGCCCTGCCATCGCCGGGTCAAACTGCTCGAACAACGCGGCGTCATCACCCGCTACATCGCAACCGTCGACCAGAAATCGCTCGGTCTGCATGTCAGCGTCTTCATCTCGATCAAGCTGGCGCGGCAGAAGGAAGAGGACCTCAATCGCTTCGCCAAGGCGATCTCGAAATGGGACGAGGTGCTGGAATGCTATCTGATGACCGGCAACCGCGATTATTTGCTGCGCGTCGTCGCCGCCGACCTGTCGTCCTACGAGGCGTTCCTGAAGAACAAGCTGACGCGTCTGGACGGCATCGCCTCGATCGAGTCGAGCTTTGCGCTGAGCCAGGTGAAGTATTCGATCGCGCTGCCGGTGTGACACAACTACCTCCACGTCATTGCGAGCGCAGCGAAGCAATCCATTCTTTCTTCACGTGGCGCGATGGATTGCTTCGCTGCGCTCGCAATGACGGCGGATACGACTTCGCATTCTCGCGGCGCGATGCGCCCGGAGTTTTGAAAGAAAACCTTACCCTCAAGAACAGAGGGCGCAGGGAAGACCGGGTGCGCGCTGCACCCGCGGTCTCGCGTGCAATGTGCATCAAAAAATGCCGCACACGAGCATACAGGTTCAGCGGAGAGCCTCCGGCCTTCCCTGCGCAATGGCTTTACGGCTTATACGTGATCGTCCTGGTGACCGGCTTTCTTGCCACCATCGCTTGCGGATTGCTCCGCTCACTTGACGCCAGCACCGGGGCGTCGGACCCAAACGATTTCACCGTACGCTGCAGCTCGTTCGTCTCGCGTGCTGCCGCGTCCACCGCTCCCTGCCCCTCGTTTGCGACGATGGCCTACGCCCCTCTGGTGGGACAGGATGGCGGGAGTTAGACGTCTGATTTGCCCGACGGGGCAACGGAAATATTTTTGCGCGAAGGGATGGACAGACTTTTGGTGATTTGCCCGTCGTGCCAATTTGTCGCACGCATCACCGTCATTATGGTCATTGCTGGTACAGGCGACTCGTGCGCCGAAGCTCGTCGAGCGCAGGCGAAGCCGGCAATGTCACATCTCCGTAACGCGGCCGAACCATTGTCCGATGCCCCACACCTGCGAGCAAAAGACAGTCCCATGACCGCAATCGCCACCGGCGGTCGTTGTTGGAAAAAGCCATCGATGACCTTGCTTGAACAACAGCGGCCGCGGCGTATGGGTCCCTGCGTTCGCAGGGACGACGAAACTACTTTCGCGGATCTACCGCCACGGCTCGATGATGATCTTGGTGTGCGCTTCCGGATTGGCGAGATCGGCGAAGGCTTTGGCAACACCGTCGATGCCGACGCTGGCCGTCACCATCGAGGCTGCGTCGACCTTGCCTTCCGCGATCAGGCGGAGCGAATACGCGAACTCTTCCGGCGTGTAGGCCAGCACATACTGGACATTGAGCTCCTTCACGATGCCGAGGAACGGTTCGGAGCGGTCGGTTTCCATGCAGACGCCGACCACGACGATGCGCGCATCGCGCGGCGCGCTCTCGAACACCTGCTGCAGCAGGCCGGGAATGCCGACGCATTCGAAGATCAGTGCGGGCTTGAGCGCCGGCAGCATGGCCTGCAGCGGCGGCCGCGCCGCCTTTTGCTCAGGGGACATCTGCGCATGTTCGGCCCAGGTTGCGTAAGGCTGCGAACGCGCAGGATCAACGACGATATCGGCGCCGAGCTTGGCGGCGAGCGCGCGCCGCGCCGGTGAATAGTCCGCCGCGACAATCGGGTGCAATCCCTTGATCTTGAGCGCCGCGATCACGGCGAGCCCGACCGGCCCGCAGCCGATCACCAGCGGCACCTCGTCACCGCGGATGCCGGCTTTTTCGACGGCGTGAATGCCGACGGCCAAAGGTTCGGTCAGCGCCGCATGCTCGGGCGCCAGCCCGTTGGGGACTTCGAGCAACAGCGGTTCGCTCAGCACCATGCGTTCGGCATAGGCGCCGATATTCTCGTTGGAATAGCCGATGACCTGGATGCCGCCGGCGGGCGTCAGCAGCGCGGGAAGCGAGCACACATGCGTGCCGGGTTTGAACCTGCGCTGCGCGCCCGGGCCATAATCGAGGATTTCGCAGCAGAATTCATGGCCAAACACGACGTCGCGGGAAAGATCCATCGGCTTGCGGCCGGGAAGGAACTTGGCGAGATCGACCATGCGGTGGGCGTGCTTGCGCGCATGCAGGTCGGATCCGCAGATGCCGCAGGCCAGCGACTTGACCAGCACCTGGCCCGGACCCGGCGTGGGCTCGGGCATCTCATCGACAACGATCTCGCCGTTCCGGAAAATAGCTGCGCGCATCGGCGTCTCCTGTGGTTTTGGTCTGTAATACCACAGAGAGCTACCAGGAATAGCGCACAACCCCCTTGCCGGCGTAGGAATTGGTGACGTTGGAGAACTGGCCTTCGAAGGTTCCGGCGAGCGAGAAGCCGTTGACCCATTTCATTTCGGCGGCGCCTGTGACCAGCGCGGAGTCATGCGCCTGCGCCGCGCCGTTGACGACGAAGGAAGCGCCCGGCAGCGTCTGGAACAACGCCGTGACGTTGCGGTCGGTGTTGAAATCATGCGCCCAGGCGACGCGCCCGCGCAGCGTCAGGATCGCGTTCTGCATCGCAAAGGATTTGTCGGTGCGAACGCCGAACTCGCTCCGTGACGCCGTGACGTCCTTGGCGGCATAATTCAGCGCGAAGGTGCCGGCGCCGGATAACACTTGTTCGGCATAGGCCGGCAGGCTGTAGGCGGTGAACTGCCCGGCGGCGTAGGGCGTGATCCCCATCCACGGCGTTGCGAACCGGTAACCGGCCTCGACGCGCCCCGACCAGGCATTGGCGTTGAACTCCGCGCGCAGGCGGTCGATGCCGGCGGCTGTCACCGTGCGGTCGGTGGTGACGTCCTGCCAGCCATAGGCGGCGGCGGCCGTGACATAGGCGGCGCCGAAATTGCGGCGCACGAACGCGCCGGCCTGGAACAGATCGGAGCGGCCGGTGCCGAAGCCCGCGACGCTGAAATTGGTGCCGCCACCGGCCAGCGCGAAACCGACGAGCGTATCGGGCGAGATGCGATAATCAGCGCCGGCGGCAAGGCCGAACGCGCGCGCGGTCGCGGACTGGGATCCGAGCGTTGCATTGCCGGAGGTATTGCTGCCGCCGCCAAAGGCCGAGCCCCACACGCTCCAGTGGGGATCCAAGAGATCGTTGCGCGCGACATCCGCCTTGGTGGCGAATTTGGCGAAGGCGCTGCGCGCGCTATCCTGTTTGTTCGCGGCATAGGCGTCGGCGCCTTCGTCGGTGAACGGCGTCGCGCCGGTGTTGCCGCCAACGCCGCCGCGGCCGTCGATGAACGGATCGGTCAGCAGCGAGAGGAACAGGTTCATGGCATCGAAGGTTGCCTGCTGGGAGCCGGTCGCCAGCTCGCCGGAGACCTGCGTCAGGCCGGCCGGCGTCAACGAGGCGAAGGCGGCGGGAATGGTGCCATTGGCATTGAAGAAATTCGTCGCCGCATTGGCGACGTTCTGCTGATTGACGTTGAGGCCGAACTTGGCGCCGAAATCGAGCGCGAAGGTGAGGAAGACATGCGTGGGATCGAAGCTGATGCTGCCGACAAGGCCGCCGGGCGCGTTGACGCCACTGAAGGTCCCGTTATGACTGCCCGTCGTCATGATCGTGTATTGCTTGATCACGTTGCTGCCGGGAGTGAGCGAAACCCCGACGATACCGCTCAAGTCAGCGTTGCCGGCCACATTGGCGAACGAGGACGTCGTCGAGTTAAGCTGCACCATATACAGCGCGCCCGACTGGAAGGCGAGATTGGCAACATTGAGCGACGAGCCCGCGGTGCCGTTGCCGGGTGCGAAGATGCCGCCGCTGTTGACCGCCGTATCGCCGGTCGTGCCGGTGCCGGCGAGCGTGCCGCCGGCGTTGACGGTTACGATACCGGCGATCGTGCCGTTCACGGTGAGCGTGCCGCCGAGGACGTTCCAGTCCTGCGCGCCGGTGCCAATCACGGTCCAGTTGGAACTGTCGACCTTGTTGAAGGTTGCGAAGCCGTCATACTGAAGGCCGGCGCCGATCAGGCTCAGATTGAACGTATCCTTGCCGGTGCCGCCCAACTGGAACGTCTCGACGCCGCTGCCGATCACGAGGCCCTGGATCGAACTGCCGGGACCAAGCGTCAGCGAGGAGTTGACGCTGCAGGCACAGAATTCGATGGCCGCAGAACCGGTTGCGGCATTGATGGCGCCTGAATTGAATACCGTCCCGTCGCCGGAGACGGAAATGCCCGTCGCATTGGTGCCGACATTGATCGTCCCGGTGTTGATGATGCTGTTGCTGCCGGCAAGGCTGAAGCTTTCGATGCCGGTAGCGGTAGCGGAAGAAACGTTTCTGACAGTGATGGTGCCGCGGTTGATGATGGTGATGGAATCGCCCAACACGGAGATGCCCGCGGAATCATCGCGGGCAACGATCGTGCCCGTATTGGTGACTATTGCACGATCGCCCTGCACGAGAATGCCCGGCGCAGAGTCCCTGACGGTAATGGTGCCGGCGTTGGTTACCTTCGCGTCATTGCCCTGCACGGCGAGCCCGGCGGCGCCGTCGCCACCGGTGATGGTCGCGCCGGCGGCGTTGACGAGCGTGTTGAAGTCGTTGATCGCAAAGATGCCGGCCGCCGGACCAAACGTGTTGCCGATCGTAATCGCGCCTGCGTTGGTCACCGTGCTGTTGCCGGCGACGAAGATCCCGGAGGCGCCATCGCCCACGGTGATGACGCCGGTCGCGGCGTTGGTGATCGTATTGTTCACGCCGGCGAAGATGCCGAATCCGGATATTCCGGCTACAATCGTGCCGTTATTGACCACCACGTTGTTGTCGGCTCCCACCAGGCCGAACCCGCTGGCACCGATCACAATCGTCGCGTTGTTGGTGACGAGGTTGAAATCGCCGAAGATGATGCCGTTGGCGCCGGGGTTCACCGTCGTCAGCGTTCCGTTGTTGGTGACCGTGTTGGTATCGTTGAGGATGATCGTTGCCGTGCCGTTGTCGTTGACGGTCGCCAGCGGCTGCACATTGACGGTGAGATTGTTGAGGGCGCCGGCGTCAAAGCCATCGGCGTCGAGGCCGCTGCAGGTGACGGTCTGGCCGCTCAGGACGCAATCCGCATGCGCTGAAGTCGCCGATAGAGGCAGGCCAACAAGAAGCGCAGCCACACCAAGGCATAGCCGGACCTGCACCCGCGATCGCAATTGAAACCCCACGCCCAAACCCCGCTACCCCGGCGCTCTACGGCGCCCTTTGGAACTCAGGCTAGCACAGCGGTTCCGGCCGTAGTTCTACGGTTCTCCGGAATGGATTGATTCGATGATGAAAAGGGCACTTTCCGCCCGGACTGTGGTTCCCGCGCCACGCTTGTGCGGCGTGCTTCCCATTCCGCGCACTACTTTCGCGCGAGATAGCCTCAGGCGTTGGGCGACGGCTCGGCCGGCACCGCCAACAGCTGCGATCGCCGCACCCGTTCGCGATGGGCGGTGTAGAGGCCGCTGGCGACGATGAAGGCGGCGCCGGTCACGGTCCAGACGTCAGGCACCTCGCCGAACACCAGGAAGCCGAGAATGCTGACCCACAACAGTTGCGTATAGGAGAACGGCGCCAGCACGGAAGCATCGGCGTAACGAAACGCCAGCACCACGATCCACTGTCCGAGCGTCGAAGCGACGCCGATGAAGATGCCGAACGCGATGTCGTGCCAGGTCGGCGTCACCCAGACGGATGACACCAGCCCGGAGAGCAGGACCAGGCCCACCATCGACGAATAGGCCATCACCGTGATGGCGCGCTCGGTGCCGCTCATCATCCGCGTGATGATCAGCGTGCAGGCCCAGCAAAGCGCCGAGACCAGCGGAAAGAACGCCGCCGGGTGAAACGCGCCGGTGCCGGGACGCAGGATGATGATGACGCCGATCAGGCCGACGCCGGTCGCGATCCATCGGCGCAGGCCGACGCTTTCACCCAAGAACACGATCGACAGCGCGGTGACGAGCAGCGGCGCGACGAAACCGGTGGCGGAGGCCTCCGCGATCGGGAGAAAGCGAAGCCCCGAAATGAAGAACAGCGACGAGCCCAGAATCCCCAGGCCACGCAGCAGATGCAGGCTGAGCCGGTTGGTCTGCAGCGCGAAAAGCGGGGAACCGGGCACCATCGCCGGGACCATGATCAGCGCGAAAGTCAGGAACCTGATCCAGGTGATCTCGATCGAGGGCAACGTCGCCGATAGATATTTCGCGGTCACGTCGGAAGTGCCGAGAAAGATCGTCGAGGTCAGAATCAGCGCGATACCTTTGAACGGATGATCGGCGCGCGCGGGCGCCCCGGGTACACGAGGCTTTAGCGGAGCCTTTGGCAGTGCAGCTTCGGGCGCGGCGGACTTCTTCTCCGGCAACGGCAATTCGGCGCTGTCCAGCCTGGCGGCTGCGGCGGGGGGCGGTGTCACGGCAATCTCGAAAGGCAGTAATGATCGACTCGGGCGAGGCTGTAAAAAACACCAATTGCGCCGCTGCGACTAGGTCCGAAAACAGGATGCGGATATGCAGTACCGGGCGCGGCGGCCTGCCACGGCCGGCGCCACACCGCGATTGCAACACTTTGTTAGGAAGTGTGTTCTCATCGAGAGAGTGCGAACTCCTACCTCTCCCCGCAAGAGCGGGGCGAGCGAGAAGCCGCTACAGCATCGGCAGGCCGCGTGGTTTCGGGCCGCGCGGGAACGCCTTGTCGAGCGCGGCGATCTCGCCGTCAGCAAGCTTCAGATCGCCGGCGGCGGCGTTGTCGGCGGCGTGTGACGCGCTCGCGGCTTTCGGAATCGCGAACAGCGACGGCGCGCGCGTGAGAAAAGCGAGCGCGACCTGACGCGCGGTGGCCTTGTGCGCGTCGGCAATGGCCTGCAACAGCTCGCCTTGCTTGCTGCGCGCGGAAGGAAAATCATCATGGCCGAACGGCGAATAGGCGACGACGGCAACGCCGTGTTGCTCGCACCATGGAATCACCGCGTGCTCGATCGCACGCTCCTGCAGATGATAGAGCACCTGGTTGCAGGCAATCGCGCCCTCGCCCGCGACATCGAGCATTTCGTCGAGATCGTCGACATCGAAGTTGCTGACGCCCCAGGAACGGATTTTCCCGGCTTGAACCAGTTCGTCGAACGCCGCGACCGTTTCCTCGAACGGATAGGAGCCGCGCCAGTGCAGCAGATAGCAGTCGAGCCGATCGGTCTTCAGCCGCTTCAGCGACCGCTCGCAGGCCGCGATAGTGCCGCGCCGCGAGGCGTTGCTCGGCAATACCTTTGAGACCAGGAACAGTTTTTCGCGCTGTCCCTCGATCGCGTCCGCGATCACCAGTTCGGCGTCGCCATACATCTCGGCAGTATCGATGTGGGTCATGCCGAGATCGATGCCGCGCCGAAGTGCCGCTACGGCTGCCTTGCGGTCGCCGCGATCGAGATACCAGGTGCCCTGCCCGATCACGGACACGTCGGGACCGTGGCTTCCGAATTTCTGTTGTCGCATGATTTGCCTCGGGTTGGTTTTGCCTTTGCCGGCTGCGAGGCCACTGTAGCATCGCCGCCCGTCACTCCGGAACCGAGGCTATCAGGTTCTGCCTGACCGCCCGCAAGATCGCATCCGACCGCTTTTCATCGGTCATGACACGCGAGATCACGATCGCGCCGATCAGGGCACTGACGGCGCCGATCGCGCGTGTATCGTCACGATCTCCGATGGTTTGCGATACCGTCGCGATGAATTCCTCCAGGCTTTCTTCCATGACCTGGCGCGACAATTCGTCGGCGCGCGCCACATCGGAAATCAGCGCGGCCATCGCGCAGCCCGTGCCGCGCGAATCGCGATGGGTCCGGCTCAGGTAACTCCTGACCATCATCGCAAAGGATCTCGCGCGGCCGGGATCGCGCGCTGCATGGAATTGGGCTTTTCCGGCCGCCAAAGCCCGCCGCAGCGCCTGCGCGATCAGTTCCGAACGGGACGCGAAATGCCCGTAAAATCCGCCATGAGTCAGATCGACCTTCTGCATGAGCTTGCCTACGCTCAGGGCGTCCAGACCACTCTCGCGTATCTGCCTTGCCGCCTCGTCAAGAATGCGTTCGCGATTCCTGCCCTTCTCCGCCTGCGAATGACCCATCCTGATGCCCCGATTGACTCGCCTGAATTCTGAATGATAACCATCATCCTTCTGGATGACAATTGTCATGCAGATGACCCGCCATGCCGCTTGCAGGCGGCGAAAAGCTGCAATGGCCCCGAAGCAAAGAGTTCCACAGGGAGAGTTCAATGTCCGGCGACAGCACCGAAGGCCGCGTCTATCACGAGCGCCACGACCACATCCTGAAGATCGTCATCGACAATCCGACCAAGAAGAATGCTTTCAGCCCGGAGATGATGGAGCAGTTGTCGGACGCCTACACCCTGCTCGACCGGGAGGACGACCTTTGGGTCGGGGTGCTCTGCGCCAGCGGCGACAATTTTACCGCGGGCCTCGACATGCCGAAGTTTTTCGGACCGACCGCCACGCGCAAGCCGCGGCCGGAAGGCAATATCGATCCGTTCGGTCTGGCCAACCAGTGCCGCAAGCCGATCGTCACCGCCGTTGCCGGCATTGTCTTTACGGTCGGCATCGAAATGATGCTGGCGGGAGACATCGTCGTTGCCGCCGACAATTGCCGGTTCTGCCAGATGGAGGCCAAGCGCGGGATCGCACCGCTCGGCGGCGCCCACTTCCGCTTCATCACCCGGGCCGGCTGGGGCGACGCCATGTATCATCTGTTGTTGTGCGATGAATTCACGTCCGCCGAAGCCCACCGTATCGGACTTGTTCAGGAGGTGGTGCCCGCCGGCCAGCAGAACGAACGCGCGATGGAACTGGCGCGTATCATCTCCCGCAATGCGCCACTCGGCATTCAGGTGACCAAGGAAGCCGGCCGCAAGTTCATCGAAGCGGGCGAACAGGCCGCGATCGCCGTCGTGCCTGTTATCCGCGATCGGGTGCTGAACAGCGAGGACGCCAGGGAAGGCATCAAGTCCTTTGTCGAACGGCGCGCCGCGGTCTTTACCGGTCGATAAAGGCAGCTGCGCGGTTCGCCAATGCGCTGTATCAGCGCGAATTGCCGGTCTGGATCGAGAGCGCGCAGTCGCTCGGCATGGAGCCGGTCTAGCTGCGCATGTGCGTCTGCCGGCGTGACATCGGCCGGATACCGCAACTCCGCTACCGCTCGGCGTTCACGATCTGATAGGCGCCGCGCTCGAACGTGTCGTAGACGGCCAGGGCCTTGGCGTCGGCGAACGGCAGGTACTGCATCATGATCACGCCGGCGACGCCTCTGATGGGGTCGACCCAGAAGAACGTGTTGTTGATGCCGCCCCAGCTCAGGCTGCCGGGGGAACGCTTGCCGGGTAGCTGATCGGTCGTGATGAGGAAGCCGAGCCCCCATTTGTCGCGTCCGTCAGCAATGAAAGTGAAGTCGGCGCTGCGCGGCAGCGCGGACTTGAGCGCGGGGACCGAAACCGCGCCGATATGGTTCTGGCCCATCAGCGCCACCGTCTCGGCTTTCAGCACCCGCGCCCCCTCCAGCGCGCCGCCGTTGAGCAGCATGCGCACGAAGCGCCCGTAGTCATCGGCGGTCGAGGCAAGACCGCCACCGCCGACCGGTGCGGCGATGGTGAGCCCGAGCTGCGGCTTCTGCAGTTCAACGGCGCCGTCCATGCGCTCGCCGGCGCGCTGCTGTTGCGCGACGAGGCGCGGCCCCTTGGCCTCCGGCACGTTGTAGGAGGTGTCATTCATCTTGAGGGGGATGAAGATGTGCTCGCGGAAATAATCCTCGAGCTTTTGGCCGGAAACCACCTCGACCAGTTTGCCGACAACGTCGGTCGAGGTGCTGTAGTGCCAGCGCTCGCCCGGATCGAACAATAGCGGCCCGCCGAACGGATAGGTTTCGCCGGCGCGCGGCTTGAAATCGCGCCAGATCGCGCTGGTGAACGGATAGGCCAATCCGGACGTGTGGGTCAGGAAGTGTTTGACGGTCGGCTTTCTTGCCGGCGGACGGAGCTGGTAGGCCCCGGTCGTCGCGTCAAAGGATTCAATGACTTTCAGTCCCGCGAGCTCCGGCAGGTACTTTTCCGCGGGGTCATCGAGCGTGAGGCGGCCCTGCTCCACCAGTTGCATCAGTGCCACCGACGTCACCGGCTTGGTCATCGAGGCAATGCGAAACAGCGCGTCTGATGTGAGCGGGCGCCCGGTCGCGACATCGGCCACGCCGAATGCGCCCTGATAGAGCACGCGATCGCGATCGGTGACCAGCGCGACCACGCCCGGCACGTCCCTCCGCTCGACCGCGCCGCGAAGGCTGGTGTCGAGGGCCGCAGCCCCTGGTGACTGTTGTGCGTCCGCGGCGCCGGCCAACGCTGCAACCCCAACGCCTATCGTGAAGACCATTCCAGCTAACTTTCCAGTCATGGAAGCCTCCCTGTTGCGCTTGCCCCGGGTATCACCCGCGCAGCCCTCCCGAGGCCATCTTGTTTTGTTCGACGCCGGCTCGATAACAGCGACAAGGACGCGGCGCCGCATTCCTGTCGCGCGGCCACCTTAGCACCGGCCATCCGTTGAGTCTCAATGAGCGATTTTGCGCGGCAGCAATGCCAATAATCCCGCGCTGACAAACGGCAGCAACGCCGCAAGCTGAAAGGTCTGACGGAAGGCTGCAAAGAAGCCGTGCCGGATTTGCAGAATTTCGAAGATCATCAGGACAACCGAGGCCGCGGTGACGGTTCCCAGCATTCGCGTCAGCAGCGTGAGGCTGCCGGCCACGCCGCGATCCCCGATGGGAAGCGCTGCGGTCACCATATCCGCATAGGCCAATTGAAACAGGCCGAGACCGATGCCCTGCACGATCAGCCCGGCGACCTGCAGCGCCGTCGAGGTCTGCTCCGTCCACGCACTCAGCAGCAGAAGACCGGCGCCAATCACGGCGGCGCCTGCGATCGCCAGCCGCTCGGCGGAGATCATCCGCTCGATCAGGCGACCGCCGAACGGCGCGGCCAGCACGGCGCCTGCCGCACCCGCGGCCAGGATCGCGCCGCTCTCCGCCAGCGTGTGTCCGGGGATGCGCGTCAGATAATAGGGCACCAGCAGCCAGACCGAAAACGCTGCAAGATTGGCCGTCACGCTGACAAGGTTCAGCAGCGCAAAGCCCGGTGATTTAAGGACGTTGGTGGCGATGATCGGATATTCGGCCCGCGACTGCCGGAAGCCAAAGCCGGCAAAGGACAGGACGGAGAAAAGCCCGAGCGGGATCGCGGCGAACTCGCGCATTCGATTGAGCGCCAGCAACATCGTCACCAGGCCCACGATCAGTGCGATGCCGCTCCAAACATCGAAGCCGTCGCCCGTCTGGCGTGGTGGCGGCGAAGGCATGCCGCGCAACAGCAGCAGTGCCGCAATCGCGATGGGGATGCGGAACCAGAATACCGCCGGCCAGCCCCAGACAGCCGTCAGGGCGCCGCCGAGCAGCGGACCGAGCATCAGGCCAAGCGCCATCATCATGGTATAGATGCCGAGCGCCCGGCTGCGCCGCTTTTCGCCATAGAGCGACGTCACCAGCGCCACGCCGCAGCTCAGCACCAGCGCCGCGCCGACGCCTTGCAGGCAGCGAAACAACAGCATCGCGCCGTAGCTCGGCGCATAGCCGACAAGAAGCAGCGCCACCGCGCTCCAGATCAGGCCGGTCCGGAAGACCACCGCGTGACCGATGGTGTCGCCGATGCGCCCGAGCGCCAGCAGCAGGCTGGCGTAAGTCAGGACATAGCAAATCACGACCCACTGGATATCCGATATCGCGAGGTCGAATCCCCGGGTGATGGCAGGAAAGGCAATATTGACCGACGTATCGAGCTGCGCCGTCGCCGTGCCGAGCCCGATCATCGCGACCTGCCATCCTTTCGAATGCAGCAGGCCGGCGGGTGCGCCAGTGGGAACGGGTTCGGTTGAAGGCACGCTGAATTAACTCATGCGGGCGCGAAGCTGATCGCGCCGGTGCCATCGACCTCGCGGGTCAGCCGGCCGGTCGAGGCCAGCATATTCAGATGCGCCAACGACTCGCCAAAAGCCTGGCGCGGATTGGCGTACAGCACGCGCGAGAACACCTCTTGCGCGACCGCAAACGCCGTCGTCTTGCCCGTGACGACGGATGCGACGTCGTCGAGCCTGTTCATATGATGTTCCCGCATCTGGGTGAGCCGGGTATGCAGCCCGCGAAACGGCAAGCCGTGCGAGGGCAGCACCAGCGTATCCGGCGGCAGCGCTTCGAACCGCGTCAGCGACTCCAGATACTCCTGCATCGGATTGGCATCCGGCTGCGCCGATGGCACGATCACCGACGGTATCATGTGCGACAGGATCTGATCGCCTGCGATCAGGATCTTGTCCTTCTCGCAATAAAACGACGCATGTTCCACCGAGTGCCCGCCCGTCGTGATCACCCGCCACTCGCGCTGACCCATCGCGATCACATCGCCGTCCCGGATGCGGATGAATTCGCGCGGCGGCCGCAGGCCGGGATATTTCGACTTGCGCAGCGAGCCGATGATGCCGGTGGCCTCCTCATCCGAGGCGCCATTGCGCGTCATGAAAGACTTGAGCTGTTCGTCCTGTCCGTCCTCGCGCTCGTGCCACAGCTTCCAGCCGCTGAGCCATTCCGCCAGCGGCATGCGCACCGTGCATTTCGATTCCTTTACCAGATAGCTCGCGAAGCCGAAGTGATCGAGATGGGCATGGGTGAAGGTGAGGTTCTGCAGCGGACGGCTGCGCAGCAGGCCGCGCCACAGCTTGTCCCAGATCTCGAAAACGTCGTCGGCGTCAAAGCCGCAGTCGACCAGGGTCCATCCCGGCCCGTTGTCGAGCAGCCAGCAATTGACGTGGTTGGGCAGCGTCGGCATCGGCAGCCGCACCCAGAACAGTCCGGGCAGCAGGTCCGTCAGTTCGCCATAGGCCGGCGGGCGCGGGACAGTGAATTGCAGATCGTCGGACATGTGTTACCCCGGCCTCACCCATTATCGCTTGTTTCCAGCCTGCGCCCGAATGAATGGTGCAATGCGGGACGTCCCTGGAGAGCGGGACAGCGCGATTATTTCTTTAGCTTACGCGATTTCATCCGCGCATCAACGTCGACAGGGATTTGACGGATCGGCGCGATGTTCGTGCCGTGATCAACCGGTTTGGCGTAACAATGGTAATGGCGATGGGCATCGCGCCGATGCTGACCGCTGCCGCAGCCGTCATATGGCTTCGCTACCGGTGGCCGATCCAGAGCCCTACGCCGTAGGCGCAAGCGGAAAGGTGGGCAAAGGCGCCTCTCGCGCCGTGCCCACCATCTGTCCGCGTCGATCACGAATGGTGGGCACGCTGCGCTTTGCCCACCCTACGATGCCACGTCAGTAATTCGTCCCGGTCTTCTCGTTCGGGATGCCGTCGATCGGGCACTCCTCGGTGCCGGCGGTCGGGCGGGTCATGGCCTCGACCATTTCGCGGGTGCCCTCGGGATCGTTGATCCACTTCTTGTAGAAATCGTAGGGACAGGCCGCGACGCCGCGCGGGCTCTCGCCGGAATTGATCATGCCGGTGTAGCCGCGATGCACCAGCTTGTAGAGATGGTTCTGCGACTGGCCGGTGCGGCGCGCATCGCGGATCAGGGTTTTGGAGAGCTGCGCATACTGGATGCCGTATTCCTCCTCGCCGGTCTCGCCCAAGGTTCGACCGTCGAAGCCGATGATCGCGGAGTGACCGAAGTAGGAATAGACGCCGTCGAAGCCGGCGGCATTGGCGACCGCGACATAGACGTTGTTGGCCCAGGCCATCGCCTTGGAAATCAGGATCTGCTGTTCCTTGGCCGGATACATGTAGCCCTGGCAGCGCACGATCAGTTCGGCGCCCTTCATGGCGCAGTCGCGCCAGATTTCCGGAAAGTTGCCGTCGTCGCAGATGATCAGGCTGACCTTCATCCCCTTCGGGCCGTCGGAAACATAGGTGCAGTTGCCGGGATACCAGCCTTCAATCGGTACCCACGGCATGATCTTGCGGTACTTCTGGACGATCTCGCCCTTGTCGTTCATCAGGATCAGGGTGTTGTACGGCGCCTTGTTCGGATGCTCCTCGTGGCGTTCCCCGGTCAGCGAGAACACGCCCCAGACTTTTGCCTTGCGGCAGGCTTCCGCGAAAATTGCGGTCTCCTCGCCCGGTACGGCGCAGGCGGTCTCGTACATCTCCTTGGAGTCGTACATGATCCCTTGGGTGGAATATTCCGGGAAGATCACCAGATCCATGCCCGGCAGACCCAGCTTCATCCCCACCAGCATGTCGGCGATCTTGCGGGCGTTGTCGAGCACCTCGGCCTTGGTGTGTAAGCGCGGCATCTTGTAATTGACGACGGCGACGCCGACGGTATCGTTGCTCGAGGAAATGTCACCGTGAAGCATGGGGATATGCCTTCTGTTTTGATTTGAGTCTTGCCGTCGGTCGGACGGGAATCATTCGGGGTCGCGCGTCAGTGGCTGATCATCCAGGGCCGCGCGGTCGGAAAACTCTTGGCGCCGCTGCGGGTCTGCTTCACCAGCCGCGACGGTTTCTTGCTCGAG
The DNA here is from genome assembly GCF_900099825.1 of Bradyrhizobium ottawaense. Taxonomy (NCBI): domain Bacteria; kingdom Pseudomonadati; phylum Pseudomonadota; class Alphaproteobacteria; order Hyphomicrobiales; family Nitrobacteraceae; genus Bradyrhizobium; species Bradyrhizobium ottawaense. Next base: position 1,400,241 of record NZ_LT629693.1, read on the forward strand.
CAGCAGCCGCAACCCGGACCGTGCGAAGCCTTGTATTCGGCAAGCGTCTTCGGCGCGTGGGAGCTGCGCTCGTTGGTGGCGGCGGCCTTGCGCTTGTCGGAGGGCATGCAGAAGAACGCCGGCGCGGTCAGGATCACGCGCGGCGATTCGGTTTCGCAACGCGGGCAATCCTGCGGGTCGTCGCATTCCGCCATCGGCCGCATATCCGTAAACGGGCCGCAATCGTTGCAAAGATATTCATAGACAGGCATTTGGTTTCCTTGCGCAAGACTCTCATGCTTGACGCGTTTTCTTCACGCGAACCGGTATCCACTTCGCTCGAAAACGCTATGTTGATAAGAGCGACGGCGGATGCGGGGCGGCAATTACGCACCGTCCCGCATCCCGTCGCGCAGGGATTACTTGTCCGGCGAGAGCGGCATCTGGATCGAACCGTCGATGTGTTTGATCGGTCCCGCCGACGACGGCATGATGTCGAAGTCGAAGATTTCCGTCGGCAGCCACAAAGTCGCGCAGGCGTTGGGCACGTCGACCACCCCGGAGATGTGGCCCTGGCAGGGCGCGGTACCGAGGATCGAATAGGCCTGAGCGCCGGAATAGCCGAACTTCTTCAGGTATTCGATCGCGTTCAGACAGGCCTGGCGATAGGCGATGTGAACGTCGAGGTAATGCTGCTTGCCGGCCTCGTCGACCGAGATGCCTTCGAAGATCAGATAGTCCTTGTAGTTCGGCGTGATCGGCGACGGCTTGAACACGGGATTCTTGATGCCGTATTTGGCGACGCCGTCCTTGATGATATCGACCTTGATGTGCAGCCAGCCGGCCATTTCGATCGCGCCGCAGAAGGTGATCTCGCCGTCACCCTGGCTGAAGTGCAGATCGCCCATCGAGAGACCGCCGCCGGGAACATAGACCGGGAAGTAGATCTTCGAGCCGCGGGAGAGATCCTTGATGTCGCAGTTGCCGCCATGCTCGCGCGGCGGCACGGTGCGGGCACCCTCGGCGCCGATCTTGGCCTTGACGTCGCCCTTGGCCTGACCGGCATGCGCGGTCGCGGCGAATGGCGGATTGGCCAATCCGGGTATGCGGGTGGGATCGGTCGCGATCAGTGCATTCTCGCGCTCGTTCCACTTCGCCAGCAGTTTCGGATCGGGCAGACAGCCGATCAGGCCGGGATGGATCAGGCCGGCAAAGTTGACGCCGGGAATGTGGCGCGACGACGTGTAGAGGCCCTTGATGTCCCAGATCGACTTCTGCGCCAGCGGGAAATGGTCGGTCAGGAAGCCGCCGCCGTTCTGTTTGGAGAAGAAGCCGTTAAAACCCCAGAGGCTTTCCTTCAGCGGACCGACGTCGAGCAGATCGACCACCAGGAGGTCGCCGGGCTCGGCGCCCTTGACGCCGATCGGGCCGGACAGGAAGTGCACGATCGACAGGTCGATGTCGCGCACGTCATCGGCGGAATCGTTGTTCTTGATGAAACCACCGGTCCAGTCATAGGTCTCGATGATGAAGTCGTCGCCCGGGCTGACCCAGGACACCATCGGAATGTCGGGATGCCACCGATTGTGGATCTTGTCGTTATCGTAGGCCGACTTCGTGAGATCGACCTTGATCAGCGTATCAGGCATCAACAGCTCCCCTTTTTACAAGCCTAGTTGCAGTTCACTTTTGCGCATGATCTTTTCGGAAAACCGCTTCACACTTTTCCGGATCATGCTCGGACGGACAAGAATCAGACGGACAGGAATTTCGAAATCTGGGCGGCATCGACGCTGTCGCGCGGATCGTCGCGGACGATCTCGCCGTTCTCGATGACGAGCACGCGGTCCGCGATGTCGAGCGCGAAGCTCAGCACCTGTTCCGACACCACGATGGAAAGACCGCGCTCGTCGCGAATCCGCTTCAGCGTGCGCGCCATGTCCTTGATGATCGACGGCTGGATGCCTTCGGTCGGCTCGTCCAGCAGCAAGACTTTCGGCTTGGTGGCGAGCGCGCGCGCGATCGCCAATTGCTGCTGTTGTCCGCCGGAGAGGTTGCCGCCGCGCCGGTCCTTCATCTCCAGCAGCACCGGAAACAGCTCGTAGATGTCTTCGGGAACTTCGGAGCCGCCGGACACCACAAGGCCGGTCTCGATGTTTTCCTTCACCGTCATGGTCGAGAAGATCATGCGGCCCTGCGGCACGTAAGCGAGGCCCTTGGCGACGCGCTCGTAGCTCGGCAGCGCGCTGAGCTCGGCGCCTTCCATGCTCACCGAGCCGCTCTTGGTCGGCACGATCCCCATCAGCGACTTCATCAGCGTGGTCTTGCCCATGCCGTTGCGGCCCATGATCGCAATGATCTCGTTTGATGCCACCGACACGTTGAGGCCGTGCAGCACTTCGCTCTGGCCGTAAGCGACGTGAAGATCCGAAATAGCCAGCATGAACGTGCTCCTGATTGGATTAATGGCCGAGATAGACTTCGATGACTTTGGGGTCGTTCTTGACCTTTTCCATCGTGCCTTCCGACAGGATCTGGCCCTGGTGCAGGACCGTGACCTTGTGGGCGATGTCCTCGACAAATTTCATGTCGTGCTCGATCACCAGCACCGACCGGTTCTTGATGATGCGGTTGAGCAGCTCGGCGGTCTTGGAACGCTCGCTGACGCTCATGCCGGCGACGGGTTCGTCCAGCATCAGCAGTTCCGGGTCCTGGATCAGCAGCATGCCGATCTCGAGCCACTGCTTCTGGCCGTGGCTGAGCAGCGCCGCGCTCATGTTGAGGCGGTCCTTCAGAAAGATCATCTCGGCGACTTCATGCACCCGGTCGCGCACGACTGCGTCGCGGGTGAAGGTCAGCGCGCCGAACACGGTGCGGCCGCGCGGAAACGAGATTTCCAGATTCTCGAACACCGTGAGATCGTCGTAGATCGACGGCGTCTGGAATTTTCGCCCCACCCCGGCCTTGACGATCTGGTTCTCCTTCAGCTTCGTCAGGTCCTTGTCACGAAAGTGAATCGAGCCCGAGGTCGCCTTGGTCTTGCCGCAGATCAGGTCGAGCACCGTGGTCTTGCCGGCGCCGTTCGGGCCGATGATGACGCGGATCTCGTTCTCCTCGACATAAAAGGAGAGATCGTTAACCGCCTTGAAGCCGTCGAAGGAAACGGTGAGCCCCTCCACTGCGAGCAGAAAATCCTTGGGCTGATGACCGATGAGCATGACCTATCTCCTCATTCCGCCGGTGCGCCGTCAGCGACCAGGTCGTCGTCCGGTTTGGCGCTGCGTGATGCGAACAGCTGGTCGATCCGCGGCTGGACGTGATCCTGCCAGATGCCGGCTAAGCCGTTCGGGAAGGCAAGCACCACGGCGATGAACAAGCCGCCGAGGCCGAACAGCCAGAGTTCGGGGAAGGATTCCGAAAGGCTGGTCTTGGCGAAGTTGACCAGCATGGTGCCGTAGACGGCGCCGAGGATCGAGAACCGGCCGCCGACCGCGGTGTAGATCACCATCTCGATCGACGGTACGATGCCGACAAAGGATGGAGACATGAACCCGACCTGCAGCGCGAACATGGCGCCGCCGATCGCAGCGAAGATCGCGGCGACGCAAAAGGCGAAGATCTTGAAGTTGGCGACGCTGTAGCCGGAGAAGCGGACCCGGTCCTCCTGTTCGCGCATCGCGACCAGGATGCGGCCGAGCTTCGAGCGCCGGATGAAGTAGGCGATGAAGATGCAAGCGAACAGACAGCCGACCTCGAAGAAGTAGAGCACGACCTTGGCGTGGTCAGGACGGATGTCCCATCCCTTCAGGGTGCGCAGGTCGGTCATGCCATTGATGCCGCCGGTGTAACCTTGCTGGCCGACGATCAGGATGGTCAGGATCGCCGCTACCGCTTGCGTAATGATGGCGAAGTAGGTGCCGCCGACGCGGCGCTTGAACATCGCCGCACCGATGATCAGGGCGAATATGCCGGGCACCAGGATCACGGCGAGAACGGTGAAGGTGAGGCTGTGGAACGGCTGCCAGAAGTACGGCAGCGAGGTGATCTGGTTCCAGTCCATGAAATCGGGAATGCCGGGGGTCGACTGGATCTTGGTGTTCTCGACGCTCGATGCTTCCAGCTTGAGAAACATCGCCATGCAGTAGCCGCCGAGGCCGAAGAACACGCCCTGCCCCAGCGAGAGAATGCCGCCATAGCCCCAGCAGACCACCAGTCCGAGCGCCACGAAGGCATAGGTGAGATATTTGGCAACCAGGTTGAGCCGGAACACGTCGAGGCAGAGCGGCAGGATCACCACCAGGAAGACGGCGAGCACCAGGATGCCGATCAGCTCCGAACGATTGAAGTAGCGGTTGTCGTTCATGGCTTCAGCCCTCTTGTTGTTATTTGCGAACCTTGAGAGCGAACAGCCCCTGCGGCCGCAGCATCAGGATTCCGACCACCGCGAGCAGCGTCAGCACCTTCGCCATCGATCCCGACATGAAGAATTCGAGCGTCGATTGCGTCTGCGAGATCGAGAAGGCGGAAGCGATGGTGCCGAGCAGGCTGGCGGCGCCGCCGAACACCACCACCAGGAAGGTATCGACGATGTAGAGCTGGCCTGACGTCGGCCCGGTCGAGCCGATCATGGTGAAGGCGCTGCCGGCGACGCCAGCGATGCCGCAGCCGAGTGCGAAGGTGTAGCGGTCGACCTTCGCGGTATTGATGCCGACCGCGCCCGCCATGATGCGGTTCTGCACCACGGCGCGGACCTGGCGGCCCCAGCGCGACTTGTACATGATATAGGCGACCGCGATCGTGATCAGCAGCGTCAGTCCCATCACGAAGACGCCGTTGATCGGCACTTCGATGCTTTCGGTGACGTGCAGCGAGCCCAGCATCCACTGCGGCAGTTCGACGCCGACTTCACGGGCGCCGAAGATCGAGCGATAGGCCTGCTGCAGCATCAGGCTGAGGCCCCAGGTGGCGAGCAGCGTATCGAGCGGCCGCTTGTAGAGATGGCGTATCAGCACCCACTCCACCAGCATCCCCAGTGAACCGGAGGCTATGAAGGCCAATATCATTGCGAGAAAGAAGTAGCCGCTGAACAGGCTCGGCAGAAAGGTCTGGAAGAAGTTCGACGTCATCCAGGTGACGTAGGCGCCGAGGATCATGAACTCGCCATGCGCCATGTTGATGACGCCCATCTGGCCGAAGATGATCGCAAGACCGAGCGCCATCAGCACGTAAACGGAAAACAGGATCAGGCCCGCAAACCCCTGCATGACGAAGATGGAGCCGAGATCGCCAATCGAATAATCGCCGAACATGATGTTCTCCGTCGGGGGATAAGGTCCCCGCATCGCGAGAAAAACTCGCGACGCGGGGTCGTAAGCGTGGATTGACGATCCACGCCAGGGAGCGGTTGAGCAGGGAGAGCTGCGAAAACGCCGCGCGCTTGATGCTTACTGGTATCCCTTGGGGAACGGATCGGGCTCGACCAGATCGGCGGTCTCGTAGATCAGTTCGAACTGGCCATCGAGCTTGGCGCGGCCGACGCGGGTCTTCGACCACAGATGATGGTTTTCATGGATGCGCACGTAGCCTTCGGGCGCGCCCTTGAATTCGACGCCGGGTGACGCCGCCGCGATCTTGTCGATGTCGAAGCTGCCGGCCTTCTCGACCGTCAATTTCCACAGCCACGGGCCGAGATAGGCAGCCTGGGTGACGTCTCCGATCACGGTCTTTTCGCCCCACATCTTCTTGAAGGCGGGCACGAAGGTCTTGTTGTTCGGGTTGTCGAGCGACTGGAAGTACTTCATGCAGGCATAGGCGCCCGCGATGTTCTCGCCGCCGATGCCGTCGATTTCGTCTTCGGTCACCGAGATCGTGAGCAGCGCCTGCTTCGACAGGTCGATGCCGGCCGCCTTGAGCTGCTTGTAGAAGGCGACGTTCGAACCGCCGACGACGTCGGTGAAGATCACGTCGGGCTTGGTCAGCTTGATCTTGTTGATCACCGAGTTGAACTGGGTGTTGCCGAGCGGGTAGTATTCCTCGCCGACGACCTTGCCCTTCAGCACGTTCTCGACGTGCTTGCGCGCGATCTTGTTCGAGGTGCGCGGCCAGATGTAGTCGGAGCCGACGAAGAAGAACGATTTTGCGCCCTTCTCCTTGGCGATCCAGTTCAGGCCCGCGAGAATCTGCTGGGTGGCTTCCTGACCGGTGTAGATGACGTTCTTGGACTGCTCGAGACCTTCGTAGAAGGTCGGGTAGTAGAGCATGCCGTTGTACTGCTCCATGACCGGCAGCACCGCCTTGCGGGAGGCCGAGGTCCAGCAGCCCATGATCGCCGCGACCTTGTCGTTGACGAGCAGCTTCTTGGCCTTTTCGGCGAACGTCGGCCAGTCGCTGGCGCCGTCTTCCTGGATGAACTTGATCTTCCGCCCGAGCACGCCGCCCAAGGCGTTGATCTGGTCGATCGCGAGCTTTTCGGCCTCGATCGAGCCGGTTTCCGAGATCGCCATCGTGCCGGTGGCCGAATGCAGGATGCCGACGGTGACTTCAGTATCGGTAACCGCTAACCCTGTCGTGTTGACCGCGGAGGTTGCCGGCGCCTGGGCGAAAGATGACCGCGGCAGCACGGTCAGGGCGGGGATCGCCGCCATTCCCATCAGCAGCTTTCGGCGAAATGCCGACTGCAGCCCCTGTTTATTCTCGTCTGACATATCAACCCCTGTTTGTTCGAGGACGCGTTATTGGCGGGGTAAGGATTGCCGAATTTGTGCAGTGCACAGATACGTGAGATCGCGTATATTGCACCGCAAAATAGCGACGTAGGTTTTGGTACGGGGTTTGCTGGCGATCGAGGGGTCGATGGTTGGCAGTGAGGAGTACAGAAGTGGCAGGGCGGCAGCGGATAGACCGCGTCAGGCGCCAATATAATCAATGGGTTGCCAACCAGACGCTGGAAGACTACGCGCTGCGCTTCACCGCCAAGAGCGCGCGGCGATGGTCGGCCGCCCGCGTCGCCAACACCGCGTTGGGCGCGATTTCCTTTCTGGCGCTGGAAGCGATCGGCGGCACCATCACGCTTAACTATGGCGCCACCAACGCCACCGCTGCCATCCTGGTCGTCAGTGTCATCATCTTCTGCTGCGGACTGCCGATTGCCTACCATGCCGCAAAATGCGGCATCGATATCGACCTGCTGACCCGCGGCGCCGGCTTCGGCTACATCGGCTCAACCATCACCTCGCTGATCTACGCGTCGTTTACCTTCATCTTCTTCGCGATCGAGGCGGTCATCCTCGCGACTGCGCTGGAGATGTGCTTCGGCATCCCGCGCCCGGTCGGTTACCTGATCTCGGCCGTCGTCATCATTCCGCTGGTGACCTACGGCATCACGCTGATCAGCCGCTTCCAGCTCTGGACGCAGCCGCTCTGGATCATCCTGCACATCATGCCGTTCGTGGCGATCGCCTACGCCAACCCGCACTCGTTCACCGAATGGCGCAAGTTCGCCGGCGAGCATGGCGATGCCGGCGGCCATCTCGATCTCCTGCTGTTCGGCACCGCGGCCTCGGTGGTGTTTTCGCTGGTGGCGCAGATCGGCGAGCAGGTCGACTTCCTGCGGTTTCTGCCGCGCGACCGCCACACCTCGCGAACCTCGTGGTGGATCGCGCTGCTCAGCGCCGGCCCCGGCTGGATCGTGCTCGGCGCGCTCAAATTGCTGGCGGGATCGTTCCTCGCCTTCTTCGCGCTGAGTCACGGCGTCTCCGAAGAGCATGCTGCCGAACCCGCGCACATGTATCTCGAAGCGTTTCGCTATGTGCTGTCGCAGCCTGATCTCGCGCTGGCGTTGACCGGCACCTTCGTCATCCTCTCGCAGCTCAAGATCAACGTCACCAACGCCTATGCCGGTTCGATCGCGTGGTCGAACTTCTTTTCGCGACTGACCCACAGCCATCCCGGCCGTGTGGTGTGGCTGGTGTTCAACGTCGTGGTGGCGCTGCTGCTGATGGAAATCGGCGTCTACAAGGCGCTGGAGCAGACGCTGGCGCTCTATTCCAACGTCGCCATCGCCTGGGTCGGCGCGCTGGTCGCCGACCTCGTCGTCAACAAGCCGCTCCGCCTGCGCCCGCAGCATATCGAGTTCAAGCGCGCCCATCTCTACGACATCAACCCGGTCGGCGTCGGCGCGATGCTGATCGCGACCATCGTCTCGATCAGTGCATTCTACGGCCTGTTCGGGCCGACAGCGAAGGCGCTGTCCGCCTTCGTGGCACTCGCCGTCGCCTTCGTTACTGCGCCGCTGATCGCATGGGCCACCGACGGAAAATACTACATCGCGCGCAAACCCAAGCGCAGCTGGCAGAATCTCGAATCGATCCAGTGCTGTATCTGCGAGCATTCATTCGAACCCGAGGACATGGCCTCCTGCCCGGCCTATGCCGGCCCGATCTGTTCGCTGTGCTGTTCGCTCGACGCGCGCTGCCATGATCTGTGCAAGCCGCACGCGCGGATCGGCGCACAGGTCTCCGGCGTGGTGGGCAAACTGGTGCCAAAGCCGATCTACGCCCGCGTCAACTCCCAGCTCGGGCATTATCTCGGCGTGTTCGTGGTGTCGGCGGGACTGGTCGGGTTGACGCTCGGGCTGATCTATTTGCAGACGGCGACCAATCTCAGCGATGCCTTGCTGTCCGACGTGCTCTGGAAGGTGTTCTTCGCGCTCACCATCATCATCGGCGTCGTGGCGTGGCTGTTCGTGCTGGCGCAACAGAGCCGCCGCGCCGCCGAAGAAGAGACGCGACGGCAGACCGCGCTGCTGATCAACGAAATCGACGCCCACAAGCGCACCGACGCCGAGCTGCAGCGCGCCAAGGAAGTCGCGGAATCAGCGAATCTTGCCAAGAGCCGCTACGTCGTCGGCCTCAGCCACGAACTGCGCTCGCCGCTGAACGCCATCTCCGGCTATGCGCAACTGCTGGAACAGGATGCCAGCCTGAGCACGAAACCGCGCGACCAGGTGCGCGTGGTCCGCCGCAGCGCCGACCATCTGTCGGGGCTGATCGACGGCATCTTGGACATTTCCAAGATCGAGGCCGGCCGGCTGTATTTGTCGCGCGACGAGGTTCGCCTCAGCGAATTCCTCGACCAGCTGGTCGGCATGTTCCGCGTTCAGGCCGCCACCAAGGGCATCGACTTCGTCTTCAAGCGGCCTTCGGTGCTGCCGGTCGTGGTCTATGCCGACGAGAAGCGGCTGCGGCAGGTTCTGATCAATCTGCTGTCGAATGCGCTGAAGTTCACGCAAACCGGCAGCGTGCAGTTCGTCGTGCATTACCGCAGCCCGGTCGCGGAATTCGAAATCATCGATACCGGTCCCGGCATCCAGGCCGGCGATCTCGAGCGCATCTTCGCGCCCTTCGAGCGCGGCGCGCTCGGCATCTCGCAGCCACAGACCGGAACGGGCCTGGGCCTCACCATCAGCCGGCTGCTCGCCGGCGTCATGGGCGGCGACATCAAGGTCTCGAGCACGGTGGGCGCCGGCAGCACCTTCAAGGTCAAGATGCTGCTGTCAGAGGTCACCAACCCGACCCGGATCGCGCCGGTCGAAGCCCCGATCTACGGCTATCTCGGCCCGCGCAAGACCATCATGATCACCGACGACGATCCGACCCAGCGCGACCTGTTGCGCGAAGTGCTGACGCCGCTCGGCTTCATCCTGCTCAGCGCCCCCGACGGCGCCGCCTGCCTCGCACTGGCGCAGCACTGCCGGCCGGATCTGTTCCTGCTCGACATATCGATGGCCGGCATGGACGGCTGGACGGTAGCGGAAACGCTGCGTACCAACGGCCATCACCAGGCGCGGATCCTGATGGTGTCGGCGAGCGCGCTGGAAGCGCACGGCGCGCCGCTGGCGCAGCCGTTCCATGACGGCTATATGATGAAGCCGATCGATATTCCCCGGCTGCTGGAATCCATTCGCCAGTTGCTCAAGCTGCAATGGCAATACGAGGCCGATCAAATCCCCCTCCCGCACTGGAAACCGGAAACCGGCTCACGGCCGCCGGTGAAGCATGTCGAGGAACTGATCGGCCTCGGACAACTCGGCTATATCCGCGCCATCCAGGTCAAACTGGACGAGATCGGCAGCGATTACCCCGAGCACGCCGATTTCGTCTCGCAAATGCGCTCACTGGTCGATCGCTTCGACCTCGACCAGTACATGGCCACATTGAAAACCCTGCACAGCTATGATCACTGATCCCAAAAAGCGCGACGTCGCCCTCGTCGTCGACGATTCGCCGGAGACCCTGCGGTTGCTGACCGACGCGCTCGACGGCGCCGGCATGACGGTGATGGTCGCACTCGACGGCGCCTCCGCGATGCGGATCGTCGACCAGATCACGCCCGACATCGTGCTGATGGACGCGGTCATGCCCGGCATGGACGGCTTTGAGACCTGCCGGCGGCTGAAGCGCGACGCCGGCCTCGACAACGTGCCGATCATCTTCATGACGGGCTTGGCCGAAACCGAACACATCGTGCGTGGCCTCGAGGCCGGCGGCGTCGACTATGTCACCAAGCCGATCGCGATCGAGGAAATGCTGGCGCGGATTCGCGTCCACCTTGCCAACGCGCGGCTGACCCAGAGCGCCCGCGCAGCCCTCGACGTCTCCGGCCGCTACCTGCTCGCGGTCAACGATGCCGGCAAGATCATGTGGGCGACGCCGCAGGCGCAGAAGCTGCTGGCGGATACGCTCGCGGCCGATGCCGACGACGACTTCGTGCTGCCCGACCCGATGCCGCAATGGCTCGATCAGGCCCAAAAGAACAAGGCCGGCTCGAAGGCCGCCTTGATGGCGGCGTTTCCCGGTAGCGAGCAGCTCCGGCTGCAATATATGGGCAAGCTCGGCCCGAACGAATTTTTGCTGCGGCTCGCCAAGGATTCCGGCGCCGACACGCCCGCGGAATTCTCCAGCGAACTCGGCCTGACCACGCGCGAGGGCGAAGTGCTGCAGTGGCTCTCCAAGGGCAAGACCAACCGCGACATCGCGCAGATTCTGGGCCTGAGCCCGCGCACCGTCGACAAGCATCTCGAGCAGATCTACTCCAAGCTCGGCGTCGAAAACCGCACCGCGGCGGCAGCGATCGCGGTCAATGCGAAAAACAGGAAGTTGTGAGAGGCTGGCACCACCGTCTCTCTCCGTCATGGCCGGGCATAGTAGTCTGCCTTGCGCAGACTACGTAAACTTGTCTGCGTACCCGGCCATCCACGTCTTTGCTCGCAAAAGGAAAGTAAGACGTGGATGCCCGGGTCAAGCCCGGGCATGACGAGTGGTTAGACCGCCCGCCGTTTCAACCATCCAGCCCGCTGATGTCAGCCACCAGCACCGTTCCCGTCACCGACTCCGTGATGTAGAGCCGGTCCAAATCCTTGCCGCCGATCGCGACATTGGTGCAGCTCTGGCCGGCGCAGGATTTGATGCGCGCGATCAGCTCGCCATTGGGCGCGAACACGAAGACATGGCCGAGCGAGGCGTGCGCCACGAACAGCCGGCCGGCTTTGTCCATGGTCATGCCGTCGGGGCCGCTCGGGCCGAAGGTCGAGCAGAAGCGGCCGACCTTGGAGACGCTGCCGTCCTTCATGAACGGCATCCGCCACACCGCGTTGTCGCGGGTCATCGCGACGAACAGCACCGCCTCGTGCGGATCGAGCACCAGACCGTTGGGGCTGATGCCGGTATCGAGCAGGCAATCGAGCCGGCCGTCGGTCTTGAGCCGGTAGACCCGGCCGGTCGGATCGTGCAGGCCGGTCTGGCCCTGATCGGTGAAGTAGATGTCGCCGTTGGAGGCAATGTGAAGGTCGTTGCAACCCCTAAAGGATTCCGAGTTGCGCGACCTCAGCACATTCTGCATCCGACCGGCGCGCGCATCGAGCTCCATGATGCCGTTGCGGTAGTCGGCCACCAGGATGCGGCCGTCGCGGGCAATCTTCAGCCCGTTGGGCCAGCCGTCATATTCGACCACCAGCGACCATTTCCGGTCGGGCGTGATTTTGAAAATACGTCCGAAGGGAATGTCGACGATGTAGAGATTGCCGTCGGCATCGAACGACGGGCCCTCGATGAAACAGTCAGTAATAGCGCCCGGTCGGTTGGCGTCGGCCCATTCGGTGCGCACCGGACGCCGGAATTCGGCAGGCATCGCGGAGAAGACTTCGGTCGGGATCAGTTTCGGCGGCGTTTCCAGATACATCATTTTCTTGGTTCACCCGTGATGGAACGGGCGCACCATAGATGACGTTTTTGGGGGCGTCGATTACCCCCTGCACCCTCCCCGTCATTGCGAGCGAAGCGAAGCAATCCATCGCGGCATAAAGAAAGAATGGATTGCTTCGTCGCTACGCTCCTCGCAATGACGGCTGAGAGATCTTAGTTCGCCGCGACCGCCAATTGTTGCGGTACGGCGGCCGTGCCCGTTTGTGCGATCAGCCTTTTCAGCTCCGGAATACAGGAGCCGCAATTGGTGCCGGCCTTCAGCCGGGCGCCGATGTCGGCAGCGGTGCGCGCGCCGCCTGCGATACTTTCGCAGATGGTGTTACGTCCGACGCCGAAGCAGGCGCAGACGATCGGGCCGGCGTCGGCGAGGCCGTCGGCCGATTTGCCCGACAGCAGCATACGGCGCTGGTCGTTGGAGAGTGCATCCGCGGCGAACAGGCCCTTGACGACGTTCCAGTCGCCGGCATCGCTCGCCGGCCCGATGAACAGGCAGGTCTCGATGCGGTCGCCGGCAAACGACGCCGCGCGATAGACGCCGCCGCCAAAGTCCTTGTATTCGGCGAGATCCTCGGCCGTGAACGATTTCAGCCAGGATTGCCAGCCCTTCAGGTCGGCGTTGTCGGCGAACAGATAGCCATATCCACCATTGACGGCGACGCGCGCCGCCCACGCATGCGCGGGCAGCGCCAGCGGCTTGCGCGACAAAGCAAAGCCGCGGAAGACATATTCGTAAGGCGTGATCGACGCCGGTGTCGCCTTGTTCTCGGGCTGGCCGGAGAACGCATCGGTATAGGGAGCGACCAGCGAACCGACGCGCGCGCCGGTCGCGTTGGCCTCGCTCCAGTGGATCGGCGCGAACAGCATGCCGCGCTGCTGCCGCTCGCTGACGACGACGCGAAGCGTGCATTGTCCGTAGTCGGTCGTCACCCGCGCGAAGCCGCCATCGTCGACACCGTGTCGCAAGGCATCATCGGGATGAACCTCGACGAACGGTTCCGGCAAATGCTGGCCGAGCCGCGGGCTTTCGCCGGATCGGGTCATGGTGTGCCACTGGTCGCGGATCCGGCCGGTGTTCAGCCGCAGCGGCCTCGCCGCCGTCGTCTCGGTCCGCAGAACTGGTACTTCCGGCGCGATGAAGCGGGCCTTGCGGTCGTTGGCGAAGAAGCCGCCCTCGGCAAAGAAGCGCGCCTGCGGCTGCGCATTGAGCCGGGTCGGCCATTGCACCGGCGCCATCGCATCGAACGCCTCATCCGACAGCGCTTTGAGCCCGCCGATATCGAAATCGCGCTCGCCCTCGTTCTCGAAGGCGGAGAGCGCGGCATGCTCGCGAAAAATATCCGCAGCCGAATTGAAATTGAACGCCGCACCGAAGCCGAGGCGCTTGGCAACTTCGCCGAGGATCCACCAGTCGGGTTTGGCCTCGCCCGGCGCATCCATGAACGCACGCTGCCGCGAGATCCGCCGCTCGGAGTTGGTCACGGTGCCGGATTTTTCGCCCCAGGCCTGCGCCGGCAGCAGCACATGCGGCCCGGCATCGACGGTGTCGTTGGAGGTCACATTCTCCGAAACGACGAACAGTTCGAGCTTCTTCAGCGCCTCGCGGACGACGTCGGCATTGGGCAACGATACCGCCGGGTTGGTGCCTATGACCCACAGCGCCTTGATCTCGCCGCGCGCAATGGCGTCAAACATCTGGACGGCCTTCAACCCTTCATGGGTGGCGATGCGCGGCGCCTTCCAGAACCGGCGCACGCGATCGATGTCGGGCGGCGTGAACGCCATATGGGCCGCCAACTGGTTGGCGAGCCCGCCAACCTCGCGGCCGCCCATCGCATTGGGCTGACCGGTCAGCGAGAACGGCGACGCGCCGACCTTGCCGATCCGTCCCGTCGCAAGATGGCAATTGACGATGGCGTTGACCTTGTCGGTGCCTTGCGCCGACTGGTTGACGCCTTGCGAATACAGCGTCACCACGCGCGGCGTGTTGGCGTAGATCTGGAAGAATGCGGCGACATCGGCCTCGGACAAGCCGGTCGCCAGCGCAGTGGCGCCGACACTGCCGGCCATGCTGCGCGCGCGGGCCAGCGCATCGTCGAAACCGGTCGTGTAAGCCGCAATGTAATTGTCATCGAGCTTGCCGTGATCGGCAAGGTAAACCAGCAAGCCGCTGAACAGAGCAGTGTCCGTCCCCGGCTTCAGCCCCAGAAACAGATCGTCATCGCCGACGGTATCGGTCCGGCGCGGATCGATCACCACAATGCGGGCGCCGCGGCCCTGCTTGTTGGCGAGCATGCGCTGGTACAGCACCGGGTGGCACCACGCCGCATTGGAGCCGACCAGCACGAGCAGATCGGCCTCGTCGAGATCCTCGTAGCAGCCGGGCACAGTGTCGGCGCCGAACGCACGGCGGTGGCCGGCAACCGACGAGGCCATGCAGAGCCGCGAATTGGTATCGACATTGGCGCTACCGAGAAAGCCCTTCATCAGCTTGTTGGCGACGTAATAGTCCTCGGTCAGCAACTGGCCGGAGAGATAGAACGCGACAGCCCCCGGGCCATCGCGCGCAATGATGTGCTGAAAACGATGCGCGACATGGTCGAGCGCGTCGCTCCAGGCCACGCGCTCCATGTTGCCCTTGTCGCAACGGATCATCGGATACAGCAGACGGTTGGTCAGGCCGAGCGTCTCGCCGAGCGCCGAGCCCTTCGAGCACAGCCGGCCGAAATTGGCGGGATGCTCGGGATCGCCCGATATCGCCGCCCCGCCCCGGCCGTCGGGCGTCGCCAGGATGCCGCAGCCGACGCCGCAATAGGCGCAGGTGGTGCTGACGGCGCGGAGATCGGGATCGACGACGCTCATGTGGCTGATCCGGTCATGCCGCCTCTGAACGAAGGGCCAGCGAGCGGCCGAACATCATATCGGAGCGAATTCTCTGCGTCGGCTGCCGGGTGCGGATCAGTTCGAGATACCACAGCGCGTCACCGACATCGCCGATCAGGACCGCGCCGGTCAATCGTCCGTCCGTGATGACAAGCTTCTTGTAGTTGCCGTGATTGATGTCTGACAGCACGAGGGCTTCGCTGCCCTCGCCGCCCATGAAGTCGCCCGCCGAGAATACGCTGACGCCGGAGACCTTCAGATTGGTCGCGACGATGCTGCCGTTATAGGCGGCTTCGCGGCCGGCGAGATGCTGCGCCAGCACCCGCCCCTGCTCGTAGGCCGGCTCGACCAGCCCGTAGCAGATGCCGCGATGTTCGGCGCATTCGCCGATCGCAAAGATATCCGCCGCACCGGTTTGCAGATGATCGTCGACGACGATGCCGCGGTTGACGGCGATGCCGGCCTCCTTGGCCAGCGCCATGTTGGGCCGGATGCCGGCGGCAAAGATAATCGCGTCGGCATCGATCCGACGGCCATCCACCAGTTCGACGCCCTCGACCCGGGTCTCGCCATGGATCCGCGCCGTGTTGGCGTTGAGCAGGATCTCGATGCCCTTGCATTCCACCAGCGATTTCAACAGCGCTGCCGCAGACGCGTCGAGCTGACGTTCCATCAGGCGGTCCATCAGGTGAATCAGCGTCACCGGCGCGCCGGCCTTGGCGAGCCCATAGGCCGCTTCGAGACCGAGCAGTCCGCCGCCGACCACCACCACGCGCTTCTTTTGCGCCGCCAGCGTCAGCAGCAGATCGACGTCCCGGCTGTCGCGAAAGGTATGCACGCCGGCGAGATCGGCGCCGGGCACGTTCAGCCGCAGCGCGGAAGAGCCCGTGGTCAATACTAGTTTGGAGAACGGGACGCTCTCGTCGCCGGCGATCTTGAGCTCGCGGCGGCCGACATCGATCTCGGTCGCACGGCAACCGTATTTCAACGTCACGCCGCGCTCGCTCCACCACGACGCCGGCCGCAATTCGATATCCTGCGTCGTGGTTTCGCCGGCAAGCACCGAGGACAGCAAGACGCGGTTATAGGCCAGCCGCGGCTCGTCGCCGATCACGGCAATGGCGTAGCGGCCGAGCGCCACCTTCGCCAGTTCATCGACCAGACGGGCGGCGGCCATGCCATTGCCGACAATCACAAGCGGTTCGCTCACCGGCGTATCCTCGTATTCCTACTCGGCCGCTTGAGCGCGGCCGTAGGCTTCCTCGATCATGTAACCGGACAGCGTGCCGTAGGCCGCAGTCCAGGCGTCGGCGACTTCGGGGGTCCAGGCGTCGCCCAATCCCTTTTCCAGCGTCCACAGCAGCGCGCCGCCGACGACCGGATAATGCTCGGGCTTGGCACCATAGTTGACGTGACGTTTGGCGAGTGCGCTCGCGGCCGGCAGCACGGCTTCGAGATTGCTCAGGCCGCCCACGACGAGGGCGAGCGTCGCCATCAACTTCTTGCGCTGCTCGGACATGTCGTCCGGAAACATCGCGCGCACCGACGGCGCCACCTCGAACAGGCGGCCGTAGAACAGCAGCGCGGCCTGCTCCGAGATCGGCGCGACCTTGGCGAAGCTGTCCTGAACCAGTTTGATCTGTGACGGATTCATCTCAATTCTCCTTAACTCTCAAAGGTGAACCGGTTGGTCGTGAAGTCCGCAAAATGGGTTCAAGCTGCAACGCCCGGGAAGAAGCGGCCTACGCCGCCGCCTCGACGAAGCGATGCCGTTCGTAGAGAAATTCGAGCACGCGCTGGCGGCACTTGAGGTAACCGGGATTGGTCGCGAGCTCGAGCCGCTTGCGCGGACGGGCCAGCGGCACTTCCAGCACCTCGCCGATCCGCGCGCTCGGCCCGTTGGTCATCATCACGATGCGGTCCGACAGCAACACGGCCTCGTCGACGTCATGCGTGATCATCAGGATGGTGTTGCCGAGCTTCTGGTGCAGCGCCATCACCGAATCCTGCAGATGCGCGCGGGTCAACGCGTCGAGCGCGCCAAAGGGCTCGTCGAGCAGCAGCACCTTCGGCTCCATCGCCAGCGCACGCGCGATGCCGACGCGCTGCTTCATGCCGCCGGAAATTTCCGACGGCCGCTTGTCCTTGGCATGGGCCATCTGCACCAGGTTGAGATTGTGCATCACCCAGGCGTCGCGCTCGGCCCTGGTCTTGCTGGAGGCGAACACCTTGTCGACGCCGAGCTTGACGTTTTCGTAGACCGTCAGCCAGGGCAGCAGGCTGTGGTTCTGGAACACCACCGCGCGATCCGGCCCCGGCGCGTTGACCTCGCGATTCTCCAGCAGCACGCAGCCGTTGGTGGTGCCGGTGAGGCCGGCGACGATGTTGAGCATCGTCGACTTGCCGCAGCCGGAATGTCCGATGATCGAGACGTATTCGCCCTTGTCGATCGTCAGGCTGATGTCCTTCAGCACCTCGGTCGACGCATTGCCGCGGGTGAAGACCTTGTCGATGTGGTCGAGCTTCAAATAGGCCTGCATGACATTTCCTTCAGCTTATCGCGGTGCCGCGGGTGACGATTTTGCCCAGGCCCGCGATCAGGCGGTCGAGCACGAAGCCGATGATGCCGACATAGAACAGCGCCAGGATGATTTCGCTGATGTGCGAGGAATTCCACGCATCCCAGATGAAAAAGCCGATGCCGACGCCGCCGATCAGCATCTCGGCTGCGATGATGGCGAGCCATGACAGACCGATGCCGATGCGCAGGCCGGTGAAGATGTAGGGCGCAGCCGCCGGGATCATCACCTTGGTGAAGAACTCGAGCGGATTGAGCTGCACCACCGCGGCGACGTTGCGGTAATCCTGCGGGATGTTGCGGATGCCGACGGCGGTGTTGATGATGATCGGCCATACCGAGGTGATGAAGATCACGAAGATCGCCGAGGGCTGGCCGTCACGGAAGGCCGCCAGCGCCAGCGGTAACCAGGCCAGCGGCGGAATGGTGCGCAACACCTGGAACAGCGGATCGAGCCCGCGCATCGCCCAGACCGATTGTCCGACCAGTGTGCCGAGCGCGACGCCGACGACGGCTGCAATCGAATAACCGAGCGCGACCCGCTGAAGGCTCGCCGACAGATGCCAGAACAGACCCTTGTCGATGCCGCCACGATCGAAGAACGGATCGAAGATCAGCTCCTTGGTATCCTTGAAGACTTTCGACGGCGGCGGCAGGGTCGAGCCCGTGCGCCGGCACACCAGTTCCCAGAACAGCATCAGGAGCGCGATGACGATCAGCGGCGGCACGACGTGCGCCGCGATCTCCTTGGCCATCTTGGCGTATTTTTCGGCGCGTGGCGCCCGCTTCGGCGTCATCGTCACAACCGGCGCCGCTGTTGCCGCCGGGGTCGGAATGGCCGCAGCAGGAGCTTCGGCTTTCATGGCAGTCATCGTCATTGAAAGTGTATCTCCGTGTTCAAAGAACGGGCCGCACGCGCGAGCGCACGGCCCGGCCGGGATCAGACGTCAACACGCTTGATGGACAGGGACTTGAGATACGCAGCGGGATTCTCGGGATCGAACACCTTGCCGTCGAAGAAGGTCTCCTTGCCGCGCGAGGTCGAGGCCGGAATATCGGCCGCGGCAACGCCGAGCTCCTTGGCGGCCTCCTTCCAGAGATCCTCGCGGTTGACCTTGGCGATCAGCGCCTTGGTGTCGAAGCCGGCTTCATACTTGCCCCAGCGGATATCCTCGGTGAGGAACCAGAGGTCATGGCTCTGGTACGGATACGACGCGTTGTCCTTCCAGAAGCGCATGTGCTGCGGTGAGTTCTCGACGACACGGCCGGTGCCGTAGTCGAACTTGCCCTTCATGCGGTCGGTGACGTCCTCGACCGGGCAGTTGATCCACTGGCGCTTGGCGCAGATCGCCGCAGTCTCTTCGCGGTTCTCCGCCTGCTCGCACCACTGCTGCGCTTCCATGACAGCCATCAGCAGTGCTTTGGCGGCCTTCGGATATTTGTCGACATAGGCGGCGCGCATGCCGAAGGATTTTTCCGGATGCTTGTCCCAGAGTTCGCCGGTCGTGATCGCGGTATAGCCGATCTCCTGATGGATCAGCTGCAGGTTCCAGGGTTCGCAGACGCAGAAGCAGTCCATGGTGCCAACCTTCATGTTGGCGACCATCTGCGGCGGCGGCACCACGATCGTTTCGATATCCTTGTCGGGATCGATGCCGCCGGCGGCGAGCCAGTAACGGATCCACAAATCGTGGGTACCGCCGGGGAAAGTCATCGCGGCCTTGATCGCTTTACCACCGGCCTTCTTCTTTTCGAGTGCGACCTTGAACGGCGCGGTATCGAGGCCGACCTTGATGTCGCTGTATTCCTTGGAAACGGAAATACACTGGCCGTTCAGATTGAGCCGCGCCAGGATGTACATCGGCGTCGGCTGGTTGTTCTGCGTCACCTTGCCGGACGAGATCAGGTACGGCATCGGCGTCAGGATATGCGCGCCGTCGATGCCATTGCCTTCCGAGCCCAGGACCAGGTTGTCGCGCGTGGTGCCCCAGGAGGCCTGCTTCTGCACTTCGACATCGGGCATGCCGTATTTGGCGAAGATGCCCTTCTCCTTGGCGACGAACAGCGGCGAAGCGTCCGTCAGTGCGATGAAGCCGAGTTTGGCGGCCTTCACTTCCGGACCCGCGCCTTGCGCAAAAGCACCGGCGGGGAAATTGAGCTTGGCCGCGGCGAGCAAGGCTGCCGTGCCACCGGTCGCTTTCAGAAGCTGACGGCGGCTGAGGCCGCGTGGGGTCGGAAGGGTGGGCTTCGTCATGGGTATCGCTGTCCTTTGCGTCTGAGCGGGCCGTCCGTTTGGCAAAACCGTGGGGCGCATAGGGGCGCGTTCCGGGGAAGCCCCGGGGTTGCGGCGTTACAATTCGGATGATTGGTCTCAAGGGACGGCATCAATGGCGTCAGCACAAGCTATTCAAGCATCGTGCCAAGCCTACTGCAGCGCAAAAAACTTATATATTTCAGTGAAGTATGAGTTAGGCGACGCGGCGTCGAAACCGGTGCCAGCATTCAAAATTTGCGATTCGCTCAATTCTTGTGCGGCGCACAAGAATTGAGCAGGTGCTTCCAAGGTGGCTTCAGGCGTGTCTCAAGCGTGTTCTCAGGCCTATTCTCAAGCGTGTTCTTGGGCCTTCGCCGCCATCGGCTTCGGTGCGGCTCCCTGCCCGGGCTTCATGTGGAATTCGTAGGTCATCAGGTGCCACGGAACCTCCGCCGGCTTGCCATCCGGCATCAGCGCGTCGGTGCGTTTTTCGATTCTGGCAACGAGCTCGTCCTTGACCCCGAACACCACGTCGGAATCGAGATATTTGTCGCCATCCATGAAGA
Source organism: Bradyrhizobium ottawaense (assembly GCF_900099825.1). NCBI lineage: Bacteria > Pseudomonadati > Pseudomonadota > Alphaproteobacteria > Hyphomicrobiales > Nitrobacteraceae > Bradyrhizobium > Bradyrhizobium ottawaense. Next base: position 1,420,758 of record NZ_LT629693.1, read on the forward strand.
CGTGCGTGATCAAAGGCTCGTAGCCTGGCGCATTGACGAGGAAATGCACATGCGCCGGCCGCATCGCGTGGCGGCGGGTCTGGATGATCATCTCGCCGACCGGGCCGTCGGTCGGAATCGGATAGCTGCACGGCAGGATGGTGCGGAAGAAGAACCGGCCATCGGCGTCGGTGACGAAGCGCGCCCGCGACGAAGGCCCTTCGGTCGCATAGGTCGGCCGCTGTGAATCGTAATAGCCTTCGTCATCGGCGTGCCAGATGTCGACCGGCACATTGGCCAGCGGCTTGCCCTGGAGATCGGTGACGCGGCTCTGCACGAACATCCGCTCGCCGGGCAGATTGGCCGATACGTCGGTGCCGTGCGGCATCACCTTGTGCTCGCCGACATAGAACGGGCCGAGCACGGTGGTCTCGGTGGCGCCTTCGCGCTCGCGGTGGTTGACGGCATCGACCAGCATCGACACCCCGAGCACGTCGGAGAGCAGAATGAACTCCTGCCGGATCGGGGTGCATTTCTGCCCCGTGCGGGTCAGGAAATCGATCGCGTATTCCCATTCCTCGAAGGTGAGGCCGGTCTTGCTGACATAGTCGTGCAGCGATTTCACCAGTTCCTGCAGCAGGAATTTGGCGCGCGGATCGGGGGTATCGTCGAAGCTGCGGATCACGGCGGCGGTGAGTTCGGTCTCGTTGAACTGGGTCATTTTGGCTGTCCTGCGGGCTACGCGAATGGCTCTGCCAGCCTATAGCACCGTTCGGCCCAAGGGTATCCCAAGGGCAGGCTCGGGCCGTTCGAACGGACTACACTTTTCGGCTATCTAGGGGCGGTACCCAGCCTGCCGGAGATCAGCCCCCCGATGTTAGCCCCCACCCCCGCCTCGCCCGAATCCGCCGGAATGTCCAAGCCGGCGCTCGACCGTCTCGAAAATCACCTGAGGCAGCGCTACGTCGATGCCGGCCGCTTTCCCGGAACGCAGTTGCTGGTCTATCGCCGCGGCAAGGTCGTGCACTCGACGGTGCAGGGCTTCGCCGACGTCGAGCGCAAGGTGCCGGTCAAGGACGACACGATCTTCCGGATCTACTCCATGACCAAGCCGATCACGTCGGTGGCCTTCATGATGCTGGTGGAGGAAGGCCGCGTCGCGCTCGATGAGCCCGTCCACAAATACATTCCGGAATGGAAGAACCTCGGCGTGTTCCAGGCCGGCACCTACCCGGCGTTTCTGACCCGGCCGCCGTCGCGGCCGATGCTGATCGTCGACCTGTTGCGCCACACCTCTGGTCTGACATACGGCTTCCAGCAGCGCTCCAATGTCGACGCCGCCTATCGCGAGAACAAGATCGGCGAAGTGATCAAGGCCGGCACGCTGCAATCGATGATCGAGGACCTGGCCAAAATTCCGCTGGAATTTTCGCCGGGCGAGGCCTGGAACTATTCGGTCGCCACCGACGTGATCGGCTATCTCGTCGGCAAGATCAGCGGGATGCCGTTCGAGCAGTTCCTGAAAGAGCGGATCCTCGGCCCGCTCGGCATGAACGACACCGACTTCTTCGTGCCGAAGGAAAAGGCCCATCGCTTCGCGGCCTGCTATTCGGCCGACCCGCAAGGCGGCTTCAATCCGCTCGCCGCCGATCGCAAGGGCACGCTGACGCTGCAGGACGACCCTGCCACGAGTTCGTTCCTGTCACCTCCCTCGCTGGTCTCCGGCGGCGGCGGCCTGTGCTCGACCGCGGCCGACTATCTCACCTTCTGCCGCGCGCTGCTCAATGGCGGCGAGCTCGGCGGCGTCAGGCTGCTGGGCCCGAAGACGCTGAAATTGATGGCGTCGAACCACCTGCCCGGCGGCGTCGACCTGCCGGCGATGTCGCGCTCGATGTTCTCGGAAGCCACCTATAACGGCATCGGCTTTGGTCTCGGCTTTGCCGTCACCATGAACCCGGCGCAGACGCTGATTGCCGGCAGCCCCGGCGAATTCAACTGGGGTGGTGCTGCGACGACGTCGTTCTTTATCGATCCGGCGGAAGAGCTGATCACCATCTTCATGACGCAGGTGCTGCCATCGAGCGCCTATCCGCTGCGGCGCGAACTGCGCACGATGGTTTATGCCGCGATCACCGACAGTAATCTCTGACGGCAAATCCGGGTTCCGCGGCACAAGCCGGCCGTCGTGGAACCCGGCCACTTCGGGCTAATTTCCTTGGCGGTTTCAACCGCTTCTCCTATGCTCCCGGCAATTGGGCGCCGATCCGGAACATGTATTGCCAAAGCTCTCACTGCCAGTGCGTCTCGCCCTTCTGGTCGCGGGAACCACGCTGCCGCTGATCCTTTTCGCGGCCGGCATCGTTTACAATAACTACGAACAGGACCGCAGCGACGCCACCCAGCGCGTCGGGGAAACCGTCCGCAGCATTCGCCTGGTGCTCGATGCCGAAATGCAGCGCATGACCGGTGCGCTGCAGGTCCTTTCGCTGACGAATGCGCTGCGTGACCGTGACTTCGACGGCTTCCGCCGCATCGCGCAAGGCTTTCTCGACCAATATGCCGAAGGTGGCGTCGTGCTGGTCGCGGATCGCGAAGGCCGCCAGGTATTCTCTTCCGCCACATCCGACGCGACCAACCTGCCGCTACGCAACAACCGCGAGATCGTGGACAAGGTCTTTGCGGAAAAGAAGCCAGCCTACTCCAACCTGTTCATCGGCGCGGTCAAGAAGCGCATGATCGTGACGGTCGAAGTGCCGGTCATTCGCGACGACGAGGTCATCTACGACATTTCGTTCAGCCCGCCGATCGAGATTTTCCAGAACATGATCGAGCAGCAGCGTCCCAGCAAGGACTGGACGATCTCGATCTTCGACGGCGAAGGCATCACTTTCGCCCGCGTCCCGAACCCGCTGGATACGATGGGAAAGCGCGCATCGCCCTCGCTTTATGCAGAGCTGTTCCATACCCCCGAAGCGACGTTTTCGTCGGTGTCACTCGAGGGCGTGCCGCTGATCACCAGCGTGGCGCGCTCTTCGCTGACCGGCTGGACGGTTGCCGCCGGCATTGCAGAAAATTCGCTGGTCGCACCGCTATGGCGCAGTCTCGCCATCACCAGCGTGATCGGCGGCGTCCTGCTGATGGTCGGCCTCGCCTTTGCGGTGCGAATGGCCGCCGCGATCGCCCGTGGCGAGATGCTGCACGATCTCCTGATCGAGGAGCTCAACCACCGCGTCAAGAACACGCTCGCGATCCTGCAGTCGATCGCCACGCAAACCTTCCGCAGCGCGAGCCGGGCCGAGCGCGAGAAATTCGAAGGCAGGCTCGGAGCATTGGCGGAAGCGCATAATCTGCTGAGCCAGGAGAAATGGCAGGGCTCCGAGTTGCAGGACGTGGTCGCGCGGGTGCTGCGGCCCCATTTGCTCAACAGCCCGGAACGGATGCGAATGTCCGGCCCGAAGGTGCCGCTGTCGCCGCGGCTCGCCGTGATCCTGTCGATGATTGTGCACGAGATCGCGACCAATGCGGCAAAATACGGCGCGCTGTCGAACGACACCGGCACTGTCGCCCTGGGCTGGGACGTGCTCGAGGAAAGCGACGGGCGCAAGCTGCGGATGGTCTGGACCGAGGCCGGAGGTCCCCACGTGACGGCCCCCGTACAGCGCGGCTTCGGATCGCGGCTGATCGAGCGCAGCGCGCGCGACCAGCTCGGCGGCGAGGCCACCGTCGATTTTTTGCCCCATGGCGTCGTCTACACGATAAGCTGCGCGCTCGAAAACGAGGGTTGACCGGTCCGATTCTACAATCGAGGCAATGCCTTGAGCGGCCGATGGTGCGGGCGGGCCGGCGCTTTCGCGCAGCTTTCCGATGGCGCGAGCCACGCACCTTTTTGGCACATAGTTTGCTCCGCTTAGTCCGAAACCAACCGGAGGAAGCAAGCCATGTCGACGATCGCAGCACCGGCACCAACGGAAGCGCGCAAGCCGCTCTACAGCTCCCTTTTCGTCCAGGTGCTGGTGGCCCTCATGCTCGGGATCGCACTCGGCATGGCCACGCCCGACTTCGCGGTCGGGCTCAAGATCTTCAGCGACGCCTTTCTGAAGCTGATCTCGATGATCGTCGCCCCGATCGTGTTCTGCGTCGTGGTGCATGGCATCGCCGGCGCCGGCGACCTGAAAAAGGTCGGACGGGTCGGCGTCAAGGCGCTGGTCTATTTCGAGGTCATGACCACGATCGCCCTGGTGGTAGGCCTGCTGCTCGCCTATCTGTTCGGGCCCGGCCACGGCATGAACATCGACACCGCGACGCTCGATGCCAAGGCGCTCAGCAACTACGCCGACAATGCGCACAAGCTGCAGGGCGGCGGCATCGGCAGCTTCCTGATGAACGTCATCCCGACGACGTCGTTCGACGCACTGTCGCGCAACGACGTGCTGCAGGTGTTGTTTTTCGCGATCCTGTTCGGCACCAGCCTGGCGCTGGTCGGCGGCGAAAAGGCCGAAAAAATCACCTCCTTCATCGACGCGGTGTCGACCGTGCTGTTCCGCACGATGGGCCTGATCGTGCGCGTCGCACCGCTTGGCGTGCTTGGTGCCGTCGCCTACACCGTCGGAAAGTACGGCGTCGGCTCGCTCAGGCAACTGCTGTCGCTGGTCGCCTTGTTTTACGTCTCGGTGGCAATCTTCGTTTTCGGCGTGCTTGGCGGCGTAATGGCGCTGGCCGGGCTGAACATTCTCAAATTCCTGTCCTACCTGCGTGAGGAGTTGACGATCGTTCTCGCCACCGCCTCCTCCGACGCCGTGCTCCCGCAGATCATGCGCAAGCTGGAACGGATGGGCGTCAAGGATTCGGTCGTCGGCCTGGTGATCCCCACCGGCTACTCATTCAACCTCGACGCGTTCTCGATCTATCTGACGCTGGCGGTCGTGTTCATCGCGCAGGCCACCAACACGCCGCTGTCGTTCGGCGACCTGCTGCTGGTGCTCGGCGTCTCGCTCATCACGTCCAAGGGCGCGCATGGCGTCCCCGGTTCGGCGATCGTCATCCTGGCGGCGACGCTGAATGCGGTGCCGAGCATTCCTGCCATCGGCCTCGTGCTGGTGCTGTCGGTCGACTGGTTCATCGGCATGGCCCGCGCGCTCGGCAACCTGATCGGCAACTGCGTGGCGACCGTCGTCGTCGCGGCATGGGAAAACGATCTTGACCGCGACAAGGCGCGGCGCGTGCTCGACGGCGCTGAAGTGGTCGACGTCACGGCGGGCTAAGGAGCGTCGGGCGAGCACCAGGGAGGCATCAGCGCTGCTGATGACTCCATCAGTCCCGCCGATGTCGGCCTGCCGGCTCCGTAGTAGTACCGATATCGAGGCGCTGGACAGGCCGGTCGGCCTTGTGGATGGATGGGCCGGTGGGCCCGAATAGTAAGCATGCTCTCAGAATCTGTGTCGATCCAACTCGCGGTAGTTGTGGTTTGGTCGATATTTTGGCACATGTAGGGTGCGGGGTTTCGTCAATGCACCCCGGGCGTCGACGGCCGCATCTGGCCAGCAACGCCGGTATCAGGATGCTCCCAACGCAACGTGCGGTTGGCTGCCATCCGGTGGTCTCTCAGGACTCCTGTGGTTCTTACGGCGAATTCACGGGTCGATACGAACTTAACGCGGTAACGGATGAATCCCTGACCCCATTGCGCCAGGGCTTCGCGATCGAAGGGCGGTAAAACCAGAATGACCAGAGCAGCAGCAAAGAAGATGAAGCAGCGCAGTGCCGGCAAACCCGACATTGAATTGGGCAAGCGGATTCGCCTGCGGCGTGTAGAACAAAAGATCTCGCAGGCAGAGCTTGGCGACAAACTCGGCGTCAGCTTCCAGCAGGTCCAGAAGTACGAAAAGGGCGTCAATCGCGTCGGTGCTGCCCGTCTGCAGCAGATCGCCACTGCGCTCGACGTGCCGGTGACGTTCTTCTACGACGGCGACGGCAAGGCGCGGGAAGTCGAAAGCCTGCTGTTCCTCGACAGCTCGTTCAGCCTTCGGCTGTTGCGCGCCTACAGCAAGATCAAGGACCAGACGGTTCAGCGTCAGTTGGTGTCCCTGATGGAATCGATTGCCGCCAACGAAGCCTAGAGCCTTATCGGTTCTGATTGCATCAGAACCGGGCTCTAGTCTTTTGTTTTGACGCGTTTTCTTTACGCGAACCGGCATCCACCCACGGATCAAGTCCGAGGGCATGCTTCGCTCGAAAACGCTATGGCCGCTATCGCGCCTGGATTGCAGCACCGCGGACCCGATCAATCATCGCGAGAGAATCGGCGGGTAGCTTGTTGCTGCGCCAGGCCACATGCTGGTCCGGCCGGGACAAAACCAGTTTGTCGCCATCGTAGATGGCTGAGTCCGGACGTTCGACATCGAGAACTTTCAGCGGCACGCCCCGCAAGCGGGCAGCGACGTCGAGTGCGGCGACGTCGGTCGCGGGATCGAACCGCAACAGCGTGAACTCCGGCCCCATCGCGTCATAGAGCGAGCCGCCGTCCCTGCACCACAGATGCGGCGTGCGACAGCCCGGAACCGTCGATGGCGTGTAGCTGTCCATCGTGTAGGCCGGATGGGCGGCGCCGTCATAGGCGATGATCGGCGAACGATCGTAATAGGTGCCGAAATTGAGTCCGGCGCAGGCATATTGCTGCACATTGATCTCGTAGGTCAGACGGCCGACCTCGCGTCGCGCGCGCTCACCTTCCGGTCCCGCTTGCTCGATTTCGTCGGGCACCGAACCGCGGCGGCGGATCTCAGCTTCCGCATGCGACATCGCAAACCGCGAGACCTGGCTGGTGATCGGCCAGCGCTCCGCCTGATAGGCGTCGAGAATGGCCGATGGTGCCCAGCCATTGAGGTGGGCCGCCAGCAACCATGAAAGGTTCATGGCATCCGCAATGCCGGCATTCATGCCGTAGCCGGCATAAGGCACCCAGATATGGGCGGCATCGCCAACGATGAAGGCGCAGCGGTCGCGAAATCTGTCGGCGATCAGCCGGCGGCCATACCAGTCCTCCTTCGAGATGATCTCGTAGTTGAAACCGTCTTCCACGCCGAGGATGGTTCGCAGGCAGGCATCGCGATCGACCTCGTCGAAATCGCCCTCTCCCGGCCTCAGGTAATTGTGCACCAGCCAGCGCTCGCGGCCGTCGATCGCATAGACCATGCCGGAGCGGCGCGGATTGATCGAACCGGTGCCCCAGGCGGGCGCGGTCTGCTGGCGATCGATCAGCCCGGGCGCGCGGATGTAGGTCGACTGCACGCGCTGGATCACGGCATCGCCGGACAGTTCGGCGCCGATCGCCTTGCGAACGATCGAGCGCGCGCCGTCGCAACCGATCAGATAGCGGCAGTTCACCGGCGTGACCGTGCCGGTGTCGAGGTCGCGCAGGCTGGCGCGCGCGCCGTCGTCGGCGACCACGACGTCTTCGACCGTGGTGCGGTTGATGATGCGGATGCGCGGCTGCCCGGCCGCATGCGCAAACAGGATCGGCTCGAGAAAAATCTGGTTGATGCGGTGCGGAGGTTCCGGCGTCGGCCAGTTGCAGTCGGGACCCTCGGTCGCCGTGAAACGGTCGCGCCGGCAGGGAATATGAATCCGTGTCAGCTCCTGACCGGTGAACGAGGTGCGGTAACTGACGTCGTGCGGATAATCCGCCGGCAATCCGGCATTGCGGACCTTGTCGGCGAGGCCGAGCCGCCGAAAAATCTCCATGGTGCGGGCGGCGACGTGATTGCATTTCGGCTCGGGCGGTGCGGCAGGCGCGCGCGTCTCCACCACGGTAACGGCGATCCCACGCCACGCGAGATCGATCGCAAGCGTGAGCCCGACCGGTCCCGCGCCGACGATCAGAACATCGGGATCATTCATGTCGTGCACGGCGTCGCGCCCGCGGGTCGAGTCATTTCAAGACTTCTTGGTGTGTCTTGTTGTTCTTGTCTCTTGTCGTTATTGGCGTCATTCGAGCTCGGCGCCGGAGTTCTTCACGATCACCGCCCAGCGCTCGATTTCGGTCTTGATGTAAGCGGCAAAACCATCCGGTGTCGAGGGCGGCAGCGGCTCCAGCGACATCGCCGTCAACTTGTCCCGCGTCGCCGGATCGGCCATCAGTTTGGCGATCTGCGCCGCCAGCGCGTCGATGACCGGGCGCGGCGTGCCCGACGGAGCCACCACGCCCTGCCAGGCGACCAATTCAAAGCCGGGAAGTCCGGCTTCGGCAAGCGTCGGAATCTCGGGCGCCGCGGCAACGCGCTTTGGCGTGGTGACGCCGAGCACGCGCACCTTGCCCTCGCGGATCTGCGGCAGCGCCGGCTGCAAATCCACCACCATGAACGGGATGTGTCCCGCGATCACATCGAGCATGGCCGGCACGCTGCCGCGATACGGCACGTGCCTGATATCGATACCCGCCGCCGACTTCAGCATCTCGGCACCAAGATGTTGCGGACTGCCATTGCCGGCCGAGCCGTAGGCCAGCCCCGGTTTCGATTTGGCGTAGGCAATGAATTCGGCCAGCGTCTTCGCCGGGATCGTGGGATTGATGATGAGCGCAAAGGGAACGCCGGCGACCAGACCGATCGGCGCGAAATCCTTCGCGGGGTCATAAGGCAGCTTTTTGTAGAGCGTCTTGTTGATAGCGAGCGTGGTCGAGGTCGCCATCAACAGCGTGTAACCGTCGGGTTCGGACTTGGCGACCTGATCGGCGCCGAGCGTCGTGCCGGCGCCCGGCTTGTTCTCGACGATGACGGTTGCATCAAGACCGGTCTTGAGCTGATCGGCGATCAACCGGCCGAGAAGATCGGTGGTGCCGCCGGCCGGATAAGGCACGATCATCTTGATCGTCCGGTTCGGATAGGCCGATTGCGCCACGGCCGACGAACCCACGAGGCAAGCCAGCGCTCTGCCACAGCCCGCAATGGCCTCCCGGCGCGTTAGTCGCATGCCGCTCTCCCAATCGCGCTTTTCTAGATTCTGTTGCGAACCACCATAGCTGCCGCGGCGACATATCAAAGGAGACAAAAGTCCAATCGCGGCAACGGGAATAGCGTCGCACATGAGCCTTCAGATTCGGGGCCCCTGGTTTTGCGGCAGTGCAACAGCCGCAACCGAAACTTAATCCTAATGCAACTCTCACGGGGTAATCTTGCCGAACGCCGTCGTGGAGCAGCCCGCCCCGGCCAGTTCCGCCCGAGCGGCCGGATATTTCATTTCAACTCCCGCGCATCGCGCGCATCCCAGCAAGCCTGACATCAGGGAAGTCCGACATGCAGAGAATGACAATCGTTGCCATGGCCGCCATGCTCGTGGCCGGGCCGGCGTTTGCCCAAGGCGCCGGATCTGCGGCAGGTTCACCGGCAGCACCGCTTCAGGCCGCACCGGCGGGCACGGCGCCGGCAGCACATGCCGCTCCGCCGAAGCCCGCCATAGCTGCATCGACGCCGGAATCGCGCTCAGCCGCCGCGCTGGCGCTGTCGCATGAACCGACCTTCGACGAAGGCAGCGCGCAGCGCATCCGCGACGCTGCGTTGAGTTACTCGGATCTGGCGGTGCGCGGCGGATGGCCGACCATTCCCGCCGACGCGAAATTCACCTTGGGCGTCCAGGGACCGAATGACGATCTGTTGCGCAAGCGACTGATCGTCAGCGGCGATCTCGCCGCCGACAAGGCGTCCGGCGCGTACGACGACGCGCTCACTGAGGCCGTCAAGCGTTTCCAGGCCCGCCACGGCCTGGCGCTGACCGGGACGGTGACGCCGCGCACGCTGGCCGCGCTCAACGTTCCCGTCCAGAAGCGCATCAAGCAGCTCGAAGCCTCGCTGACGCGTCTCGAAAACATCAGCTTTCCGTTCGGCCAGCGCTATGTGGTCGTGAACATCCCGGCGACCTTTGCCGAGGCCATCGAGGACGACAAGGTGGTGCGGCGCTATCGCGTCATCGTCGGCAAGACCGAAAAGCCGTCACCGACGCTGACCGCCGATATCACCAGCGTCAATCTCAACCCGACCTGGACCGTGCCGTCATCGATCGCCAAGAGCGAGATTTCCGCGCATATGCGCAAGGACCCGACCTATCTGTCCCGCATGCACATGGACGTGCTCGGCGCCAACGACGCGCCGATCGATCCGCACTCGGTCGACTGGTCCGGCGCCCACACGCCGAACTTCACGGTGCGTCAGCAGTCCGGCACCTGGAACGCACTCGGCGCCGTCAAGATCGACATGCCGAATTCCTATTCGGTCTACATGCACGACACCAATCAGCGCAACCTGTTCACCGACGACTACCGTTTCGATTCACACGGCTGCTCGCGCGTCGACAATGTGCGGGATCTGGCAGCATGGCTGCTGAAGGATCAGCCGCAATGGAATCGCACGGCGATCGATGCAGCGATTGCGACCGGCGAGCGCCATGATATCCGCGTCACCAGGAAGGTTCCGGTGGCCTGGATCTATCTGACGGCATGGATGACCAAGGACCAGACCGTGCAGTTCCGCAACGACATCTATGCGCAGGACGAACAGTTGCTGGAAGCGACCGCCGAGGAAGCCGCCTTCTTCAACAAGGCGAGCGCCCATCCGCTGACGGCGCATATGACCCAGTAAATCCCCCTAGGGGATAATGATGGCCGGGCCGACCGTGGCCCGGCTGTGCAGTTCCTCATGGGCGCGCCTGATATCCTGCAGCGCATAGCTGCGGTTGACCTCGGCGCGGACCTTGCCCGAGATCACCGCGTCGAAGAACGCGGTGGCGGCGGCCTCGTAGTCGCTGCGTTTGGCGATCCAGGTCCGCAGCGTCGGCCGCGTCACGATGATGGATTTGCGATGCAAAAGCTGCAGGTCGAAGGCGCCGACATTGCCTGACGCCGTGCCGTAGCTGATCAGCATGCCCATCGGCCTGACGCAATCGAGCGATTTCAGGAACGCCGATTTGCCAACGCCGTCATAGATCACGTCGACTCCGACGCCATCGGTCAATTCCATGGTGCGCGCCGCGAAATCCTCGCGGCTATAGACGATCACGTCGCTGCAGCCATGCGCCTTGGCGATCTCGACCTTGCTGTCGGCGCCCACGGTGCCGATCACCCGCGCGCCGAGCGCTTTCGCCCATTGCCCCAACAACAGTCCCATGCCACCTGCCGCCGCATGAACCAGCGCGGTATCGCCGGGCTTTATCGGATAGAGCCGCCGCACCAGATATTCCGCCGTAAGGCCGCGCAACAACGCCGCCGCCGCCACCTGGTCGGAAATCCCCGGCGGCAAATGCAGCAACTTGTCGGCGGGCACGACGCGCCGCTCGGCATAGGCGCCGGGATGAATATAGGCGACCCTGTCGCCCGTCTTGAAGCCGGAAACGCCGGCGCCTGTGGCCTCGATCACGCCGGCGCCCTGCCCGCCGAGCACGACCGGCAGGTTGCCCGCATCATGTGGCCCGGCCTCGCCTTCACGCTGATAGGTGTCAGCGAAGTTCAGCCCGATCGCGGTTTGCTTCAGCAGCACCTCGCCGGGACCGGGATCGCGCAGGTCGACCTCTTCATATTGCAGCACTTCGGGCCCGCCATGGCGGTGAATGCGAACGACGGCAGTCTTCATGATCTCAGGGCTTCCGGCTGGTGAGATTGGCAATCAGGTCGGCGAACACCCGGCCACCGAACAGGATGTGCTCGCGCATCAAATGCTGCGCCAGCGCGTCGTCGCCGCTCTTGATCGCTTCCATGACGCGCGCGTGTTCCTGGAACGACGCCTTCAGCCGCGCCGGCTGATAGAGGCTGGAGCGATGATAGAAGCGCATCCGCAACCGCGTCGACCGGATCTGCTCGGCCAGGAATTCGTTGCGCGACCCCTGGTAGATCGCCGCATGAAAGGCGGCGTTGTTCTTGATGTAGGCCGGGCTGTCCAGCCGCTTGACCGCCGCCTGCGACGCCAGATGCAACTTGGCGAGCTCCGCCTTCTCGGTCGACGACATCCGCCGGGCCGCGAGCCCGGCCGCTTCCGCTTCCAGCGCGGTCAGCACTTCCACCATGCCGATCGCGAGTTGTGGCGACACGCTGGAGACCACCGCGCCCTGCCGCGGCACCAGCCGCACGATTCCGGCCGCCGCCAGTTGCAACAAGGCTTCGCGCGCCGGCGTGCGCGACACCTCGAAGCGCTCCGCCAAAGTCTGCTCGTCGAGCTTGTCGCCCGGCGACAACCGGCCGTGCTCGATATCGTCCTCGAGCTCCTTACGCAGGGCATCGCTGGTTCTGACGCGCATCGCGGGGGTTCCCTTGTGTATACATAGAAGAGCATTGCGCACACATTAAATCAATGCTGAAATGGCTTCCGAAGACGCCCGAGAGCGTCGCGCGCAGGGAACGCCAATGCCGATCGACCGAAGAAGCTTTTTGACCGGAACAGCCGCTGCGCTGATGGGGTTGCGGCCCGCCTCCGCGCAGGCCGACTACATCGCCGAGCTCTACGCCAAGGCCAAGCAGGAAGGCGAACTGACCTGGTACAGCGTGTACTGGCCGTCGGACCGTTCCGAGAAGCATGGCGCGATCTTCAGCAAGGCTTTCCCCGGCGTGAAGGTGAATGTGGTGCGATCGACGGCGCAGGTCGCCTATCAGCGGCTGAGCCAGGACCTTCAGGCCAACGCCGCCAATTGCGACGTGTTCTCCACGACAGACATGGGGCAGTTCGTGGCCTTGAAGGATCGCGGCGTCCTGATGCCGTACAAGATGCGGTCGATGGACCAGATCGACAGCCGCTTTCACGGCGTCGACCCCGATGACGCCTACCAGATCGTCAACGCGACCACGGTGGGGCTCGCCTACAACACCAACAAGGTGAAGCCGGAACAGGCGCCGAAAAGCTGGAAAGAGTTCATCGATCCCAAATGGAAGGGCCAGTCGGTGGTCGGCCATCCCGGATTTTCCGGCTTCGTCGGCACCTGGGTGGTGCAGATGAACAAACTCTACGGCTGGGATTATTTCGAGCAACTGGCGGCGCTGAAGCCGCATGTCGGCCGCTCCATCATCGACACGGTAACCGTGCAGGTCTCGGGCGAGCGCAGCATCGGCGCCAGCCCGTCCGCGCTGGTGCTGCGCAATGCCGCGCAGGGCAACCCGATCGCGGTATCCTATCCCGAGGAGGGCTCGGTGCTGATGATCTCGGGTTCGGCGATCCTGAAGAACAGCAAGTATTCGAACGCCGCAAAGCTGTTCATGGAATTCCTCTATTCCAGCGACACCGCGGCCGAGGATATCGAGGAGTTCGGCATACCCTTGCGGCGCGACACCGTGCTGCCCGCCGGCTTCAAGAAGCTCGATGAATTGAAGACCATCCGCCCGACGATTGCCGAAATCATCAAGGGCATTCCCGAACTCACCGAAAAGTGGCGCGACACCTTCGGCGTCTGAGTGCCCTCCCAAGATTTCACGGAGTATCCCATGATCGTTCTTCATCACGGCTGGCGTTCGAGCGCGTCGCGCCGCGTCCGGCTGTGCCTCGAGGAAAAGGGCCTCGCCTATGAGGGCCATGTCGTTGATATGGCGAATATGGAGCATCATTCGCCGGAATATCTGAAGATCAATCCGCTCGGCGTGATCCCGACCATGATCCACGACGGCCAGCCGCTGCACGAGAGCGGCACGATCTGCGAGTATCTCGACGAGACATATCCCGATCCGCCGCTGCGGCCGGATACGCCCTACCAGCGCGCCGAGATGCGCAACTGGATCCGGCATATCGACTCCCTGATCGGCAATCTCATCATCTTCAACTGGCGTCACCACCTGCAGAAGACCGCCTCGCAATGGACCGATGCGGAACTGGCCGAGAAGCTGAAGAACATTCCGAGCAAGGAACGCCAGGAAGCCTGGCTGCGGGTGGCGCGAAAGCCCTACACCGAGGAAGAGCGCGACACCGCGCGAGCCAAACTGGTCGCGCAACTGCTGGACAAGATGGAGGAAGCGCTGAAGCCGTCCGGCTGGATGGTCGGCAAGAACTATTCGATCGCCGACATCGCCGCGGTGCCGTTCGTGAAGCGGCTGGATGAGGAGATCGCGCCCGATGAGGTCGAGCCTAAGAAACATCCCCGCGTCAACGAATGGTGGACTAAAATACAGGCCAGGCCGGCCTTCGCACGTGCGAAATTCGATCCCTTCATCACCACCGTTTGAACCGCAGATTACATCCTCAGCACCCGAAAGCAGCACCCATGCTTGACGTTCCCAAGAACAACGAAAAGAACAACGAAAAATCCTATGCCGACGGCAAGATTCTCCAGAGCGTCACTGACGGCGTCGGTGTCATCACCTTCAACAATCCCGCGAAACGCAACGCGATGTCGCTGGATATGTGGGAAGGGCTCGGCAGCGCGCTGATCGAGCTGCGCGACAACGATGATGTCCGTGTCGTGATCATGGTCGGGGCCGGCGACAAGGCCTTCGTCTCGGGCGCCGATATCAGCCAGTTCGAAAAAGTCCGCCACAATGCGGCAGCGTCGGAAGAATACTCAAAAAAGAGCGAAGCCCAGCGCGCATTGCTGGCGAATTACCCGAAGCCGATCATCGCCTGCATCAGAGGTTTCTGCCTCGGCGGCGGCATGCAGGTTGCGATGGCGGCCGATATCCGCATCGCCAGCGACAACAGCCAGTTCGGTATTCCCGCCGCCAAGCTCGGTATCGCCTACGGCTATGACGGACTGCGCCACCTGGTCTCGCTGGTCGGACCGTCATGGGCGCGGCTGATCATGTATACGGGTATGAAGATCGATTCCGCGGAGGCGTTGCGGATCGGTCTCGTCGATCGCGTTTCACCCGATGCCGGACTGTGGGATGCGACCATGGAGATCGCGCGCACGATCTCCGGCAACGCGCCGCTCGCCATCAAGGCCGCCAAGATCACCATCGCGCAGGTGATGAAGGATCCCGACAAGCGCGACATGAACGCAATCAAGCAGGTCGGCACCGACTGCATGGACTCGGCAGACTTCCGCGAAGGCCGCCAGGCTTTCATGGAAAAGCGCAAGCCGAAGTTCACCGGTCGGTAAATGGCTGTACTGGGAATAGAGGGTGATCGCAGCACTGCCGCAACGAAAGTTGCCGCAGCGCTCCGCAACGCCTTCAACCCGACGACGCTGGTAGCGCTGCTGCTGGCGGCCGTTCTGGTGTTCCTGGTCGCCAATCCGCTGTTCCAGCTGGTCAAGGACAGTTTCACCAACGCCCGCGATCACAGTTTTACTTTCGCCAATTACGTCACCGCCTTCGGGCGGCCGCGCTACGTTCAGGCGCTGATCAACTCGATGGAGCTCGGGGCGGTCGCAGCGTTGTTCGCCAGCATCATCGCGGTGCCGCTCGCCTGGGGCGTCTCGCGCACCGACATGCCCGGTCGCGGCTTCGTGCATGTGATGGTGCTGGCCTCGTTCCTGATCCCGCCGTTCGTCGGCGCGATCGGCTGGATATTGCTCGGCGGCCCCAATGCCGGCTGGATCAACAAGGCGTGGATGGCGATAACCGGCGCGCCATCGGGCCCGTTCAATATCTTCACCTTCTGGGGCCTGGCGCTGGTCACCGCGCTCTATTCGTTTCCGCTGATCTACGTCTTCACCAAGTCCGCGCTCGATCTGATCTCGACCGAGATGGAGGAAGCCGCCGCGATCCTCGGCGCCGGTCCGGCGCAGACCACCTTTCGCGTCACCCTGCCGCTGGCGCTGCCGGCGATCCTCGGCTCGGTCTTCCTGGTATTTCTCGAAGTGCTCGGCCTCTACGGCACGCCGGCGCTGATCGCGATCCCCGCCGGCTTCAATGTCGTGACGACGCAGCTCGCGGCGTTTTTCGAAAATCCCGTCCGGGTCGAAGTCGCCGCGGCGTTCTCGATGCCGATGGTTGGCATCACCATTGCGCTGTTGTGGGTGCAGCGCCGCCTCCTGGCGCGCAAGAGCTATGTCACCGTCGGCGGCAAAGGCGGCCACCGCGAGCCGATGGCGCTCGGCGCCTTCCGCTGGGGGTTGTTTGCCTATGCGATGGCGATCGCGGGCCTGTCGGTGTTCATGCCGCTGTTCATCATCCTGCAGACCGCGTTCAGCAAGGCCTGGGCGCTGCCGATGTCGGCCACTAACTTTACCTTCCATAATTTCCGTGAGGTGCTGTTCGACCAGCTGACAGTGCGGCAGGCGCTGTTCAACACCTTTCAATACGCCATCATCACCGCGACCATCTGCACCTTCCTGGGCTTCGCCGTCGCCTACATCTCGCAGCGCAAGCTGCTGCCCTACTCCCACCTGTTGGCCAGCATCACACTGGCGCCGTTTGCGGTACCCGGCATCGTGCTCGCGATCTGCTTCTACGCAGCCTACGCGCCGCCGCCGTTCGCGCTCTACGGCCTCGGCGCGCTGGTGGTGATCGCCTTTGTCACCCGGTTCCTCCCGATCGCCTTTACCAATTCCAATTCCGCCATTCAGGGCCTGCATCCCGAACTGGAAGAGGCCGTGCGAATCGCCGGCGGCAACCAGGCCCGCGCGCTCTGGCTCGTGGTGGTGCCGATCCTGAAGAAATCGCTGTTCGGAAGCTGGCTGCTGATCTTCATCATCGGCACGCGCGAACTATCGACCGCGATGTTCCTGTCCGGGCCGCAAACCCGCGTCGTCTCGGTGCTGACGCTGGAGCTGAGCGAACAGGGGTCATATGAAATGCTTTCCGCGATTTCCGTCCTGCTGCTCGCCGTCACCGGAATCGTGACCTTGATCGGCGCAGCCGTTCTCGGCCGGGACTTCATGCTGAGGCGAAACTGATGGACAAGTTGCAGCTCAAGGGCCTGACCAAGAAGTTTGCTGATCTCGTCGTCGTCGGCGATCTCAATCTGACGCTTCGCGCGGGCGAATTCGTCTCGCTGCTGGGACCGTCCGGCTGCGGCAAGACCACGACGCTGCGGATGATCGCAGGCTTCGTCACGCCCACCGCAGGCACCGTGGAGATGGACGGCCGGCAGATGTCGTCGGCAACCTCTTCGTTGCCGCCGGAGAAGCGGCGGATGTCGATGATTTTTCAGAGCTACGCGCTGTGGCCAAACATGACGGTCGAGCAGAACGTCGCCTTCGGCCTCAAGATGCGCAAGGTAGCCAAGGACGAGGCCAGACGCCGGGTCGGGCAGATCCTCGACGTGGTGCAGCTTGGCCACCTCGCGGCGCGCTATCCCAACGAACTTTCCGGCGGCCAGCAGCAGCGGGTATCGCTGGCGCGAGCGCTGGTGGTGAAGCCGGAAATCCTGCTGCTCGACGAACCCTTGTCGAACCTCGACGCCAACCTGCGCGAGGAGATGCGCAGCGAGATCCGCCGCCTGCACAATGAATTCGGCATCACCTCGATCTATGTCACCCACGACCAGTCGGAGGCGATGACGACGTCGGATCGCATTGCCGTCATGAACAGGGGCCGCATCGAGCAGATCGATGATCCCCTGACGCTTTATACAAGGCCGAAGACGCGCTACGTCGCCGAGTTCATCGGGCGCTCCAACATTCTCGACGGCAAGCCGAACGGCTCCAGCGTCGCCTTCAACGGTTTTGAGGTCGCCTCCTCAAGGCTCGGCACCAGCGGGCCAATCCATACAAGCGAATTCTCGCTGCGCTCGCAGAACCTCGCATTGCATGCCGCCTGCCCTGACGGAGATTGTGTCATCCTGCCCGGCAGCATTATCGAGCGCGCTTTTCTGGGCGAGAGCTGGGACTACGCCTTCCGCACCGAAACCGGCGATCTCAAGCTGCGGGTGATGTCGCCGCCCGTCAGCGTCTTCACTGTCGGCCAGAAAGTCTGGCTGGAGATCAACCCGTCGCACATCATCCCGATCCAGGACGATCAACATGCATAAGCCCGTCGATAAAGCCGAACACGCCGCGCCGCAGGACCAATCCTCCCGGTTGCCGCTGTCGCGGTTCAAGGTACTCGACCTGACGCTGGCGCGCGCCGGCCCGTCCTGCGTCCGTACGCTCGCCGACTGGGGCGCCGACGTGATCCGCGTCGAACCGCCGCCGGAAGCCGGTGAGGCCAGCGAAGTCGTCGGCCGCCGCGACGGCTCGGACTTCCAGAACCTGCACCGCAACAAGCGCGCCATCACGCTGAACCTGAAGACCGACGAAGGCCGCGAGGTCTTCATGCGGCTCGCCGAGCAGGCCGACGTCATCGTCGAGAACATGCGCCCCAGCGTCGCCAAGCGCCTCGGCGTCGACTTCGAATCGGTCAGGAAGCGCAACCCGAGAATCGTCTATGGCAGCATTTCCGGCTTTGGCCAGTACGGCCCCTATACCGAGCGGCCCTCGATCGACCAGATCGCGCAGGGCATGACCGGCATCATGTCGGTGACGGGATTTCCGGGCCATGGCCCGCTGCGCGTCGGCGTCGCCGTCACCGACATCATGGCCGGCGCGTTCCTGGCGCAGGGCGTTCTCATTGCGCTGCTCGACCGCGAGGTTTCGGGCATAGGCCGCTGGGTCCAGACCTCGCTGCTGGAGGCCGGCATCACGCTGATGGATTTTCAGGCGACGCGTTGGACCATGGACAAGAAGGTGCCGCCGCAGGAAGGCAACCACCATCCGACCAACACGCCGATGGGACTGTTCCCGACCGCCGACGGTTTTCTCAACCTCTCCGCCACCGGCAACAAGAACTTTGCAAAATTCTGCAAGCTGATCGGCCGGGAAAAGATGATCGCTGATCCGCGCTTTGCTTCGTCGGGCTTGCGCTCGCGAAACCGGGAAGCGCTGAACGAGTTGATCACCACTGCCTTGCGCACGCGGTCCAGCCGCGAATGGTTCGAGATCATGGTCGCCGAGGGTCTTCCCTGCGGCCCGGTCTATAACGTCAAGGACGTCTTCGCCGACCCGCAGGTCGAGCGGTTGCGGATCAAGCGATCCGTCACCCATCCGCGCCTCGGCGAACTCGACCTGATCGCGCAGCCCTGCGAGATCACCGGCTTCGATCGCAACTTGCGATCCGCCACCCCTGATCTCGGCGAGCACAATGATGAGGTGTTGCGCTCGCTCGGCTATGACGCCGAAGGCATCGAGAGACTGAAGGCGGCGAAGGCGATTTGATTACGGTGCCTATCCCATTACCTCCGGATGAGCGCCTTGCGCTCACCGAGGCAGCGCGAAGCTACTTTGCATGGGGTTGTTTTCGATATTTTGGCTGGACTGGCTTCTATAGCGCCGCCAGCACGGCCTTGGCGATGTCGTTGGTGCCGTTGCTGCCGCCGAATTCCATCGGCTTGATGCCGTCGGCATAGGCCTTGTCGACGGCGCGCTCGATGCGTTCGCCGGCTTCCGCGGCGCTTTCGAGGCCGTGCTTGTCGGCCAGCCAATCCAGCATCATCGCCACCGACAGGATCATGCCGGTCGGATTGGCTTTGCCCTGCCCCATGATATCGGGCGCGGTACCGTGGCACGGCTGGAACACGGCGTGGCGATCGCCGATATCGGCCGACGGCGCCATGCCCATGCCGCCGATCAGACCGGCGGTCATGTCGGAGAGGATGTCGCCGAACATGTTCTCCATCACCATGACGTCGAAATCCCAGGGACGCTTGACCAGCAGCGCCGAGCAGGCGTCGACATAGAGCCGGTCGGCCTTGACGTCGGGATGGCGCCTGGCCGCGTCGTCGAACATCTCGCGGAAGAACGCGAACGCCTTGAACACGTTCGCCTTGTCGACGCAGGTCAGCCCGCCATTGGCTCGCCCGCGCGCCTTGCGGCGTTCGGCCAGCCGAAACGAGAACTCGAACAGCCGTTCCGAGGTTTTTCGCGTGATGACGAGGGTCTCGCGCGCCTCGGTATCGGTGACCACGCCCTTGCCCATCGAGGCGAACAGGCCTTCAGTGGACTCGCGGATCACGACGAGATCGATGCCGCGCTGGTCGGCGCCGACGATCGGGCTCGGCACCCCCGGAATCAGCCGCGCAGGGCGCACGCCGGCATAGAGATCGAAATGAAAGCGCAGCTCGACCTGCGGCATGATCTCGGTGTTGTCGGGGTAGCGCACCGACGGCAGGCCGCAGGCGCCAAGCAGAATAGCATCCGCCTCGTCGCACAGCTTCACCGTGCTGTCCGGCATCGACTTGCCGGTCGCCAGATAATTGTTGGCGCCGGCGGGCGCGTCGGTGAAGCGGAACTTCAGGTCCGTCGTCGCCTCGATCTTGCGCAGGACTTCCAGCGCGGGGGCCATCACTTCCGGGCCGATGCCGTCGCCGCCGAGGACGGCGATGTGAAGTGCGTTGTTTGCGGACATGAACTTACCTCAGGAAAAAGGGAATTAATTTCGTCATTCCGGGGCGATGCGAAGCATCGAACCCGGAATCTCGAGATTCCGGGTCTGGTGCTACGCACCATCCCGGAATGACAGTCTGCTACGGCGTCAGCACCGCGCGTCCTACCAACTTGCCCTTGTGCAGATCGTTCAGCGCTTCATTGGCTTTCGCAAGCGGCATCGTCGTTACCGGTATCGGCGCAATCTTCTTGGTACGCACCAGATCGAGCAATTCCTGGGTCTCGCGCAGATTACCGACATAGCTGCCCTGGATCGTGATCGCCTTGATCGGGATCAGCGGCAACGCCCAGGTCGCGCCGCCGCCGAACAGGCCGACGATCACGAGCTTGCCGCCCTTGGCGAGACAGTCGAAGCCGAGCTGCGTGGTGGCGGCGTTGCCGACCAGATCGATCACCGCGCGGATCGGGCCGCCGGCTTTCTTCATGAGCTGCTCCAGCGCATCAGGCGCCTTGCCGTCGACGGTGGCGAGCGCGCCGGCGGCCTCCGCCGCCTCACGCTTGCGGGCGTCGATATCGACGACGATGGCGCCCTTGCCGCCCATCGCTTTCAACAGCGACAACGCCATCAGGCCGAGCCCGCCGGCGCCGAAAATCACGATCGGCGAGTTCAAGGCAAACTCAACCTTCTTGATCGCGCTAAAAGTGGTGACGCCGGAGCAGGCATAAGGCGCTGCCGTGACCGGATCGAGCCCCTTCAGGTTCAACAGGTATTTCGGATGCGGCACGGTCATGTGATCGGCGTAGCCGCCGTCGCAATAGACGCCGAGCGAATTCGGCTTGACGGCGCACATGTTCTCGTCGCCAGCAAGACAGGTCTCGCACTTGCCACAGCCGAGCCATGGATAGGCCAGCGCGATGTCGCCGGCCTTGAGCCCGCCTTTGTCGGATTCCTTGACATCAGGTCCGAACGCCAGGATCTCGCCGACCGTCTCGTGTCCCATCGTGCGCGGCAGCGACACGCCGCGGTCCTTCAGCGACAGCGGCTTGCGGCCGTGGCCGAGATCGTAGCCGCCTTCCCAGATGTGAAGGTCGCTGTGGCACACGCCGGCGGCCTTGACCTTGATCAGCACCTGCGTGCCGGTGGGCTGCGGCGTCGGCTGGTCCACCTCTTTCAGGGGGGCATTGAACTCGGCGACCTGGAAACTCTTCATCGCTTCTCTCCCGTAAGTCTTGTTCTTGAAGGCATTCTTGTTCTTAAAGGCATTCTTGTTCGTGAAGGCTTGCTTGAGGGCGGACATTGCCACGTCTGCCGATGCGAGACAAACCTGCGGATGATCGTTTTTCGATATTCAGATCAGGGGATGATGGCAAGCCACGAGCTGGCCGGGCGCGACAGTGCGCAGTTCCGGCATCTCGGCGCTGCATCGCGCGTCCGCGCGCGGACAGCGGGTGCGGAAACGGCAGCCGGATGGCGGCGCGATCGGCGATGGCGGTTCGCCCACCGGCACGGTTTCGGTCGGACGGACATCCGGATCGGGCACCGGAATCGCTTCGATCAAAAGCGCGGTATAGGGATGTGCCGGTTTGGCGAACAGCTGCTCGGACGGACCGACTTCGCAGAGACGGCCGAGATACATCACCGCAACACGGTCGCTGACCGCCTTCACGACCGCCAGATCGTGCGCGATGAACAGCAGCGTCAATCCGTAGCGCGCCTTCATCTCCTCCAGAAGATTGAGGATCTGGGCGCGAATCGACACGTCGAGCGCGGAAACCGGTTCGTCGCAGATGATAAATTCGGGGTTGAGCACCAGCGCCCGCGCGATGCAGATACGCTGGCATTGCCCGCCGGAGAATTCGTGCGGCAGCCGTCCGACCACCAGCGCCGGGTCGAGGCCGACGGCGCTGAGAACTTCGTCCACGAGTTGCTTGCGCTTGGCCGGATCCTTGACGCCTGAAATCACCAGCGGCTCGGCGACGATATCGCCGATTCGGCGTCGCGGATTCAACGAGGCGATCGGATCCTGGAAGATCAGTTGCACGCGCCGGCGCATCAGCCGCAAGGTATCGCCCTGCATCGCCGTGAGGTCCTGGCCGTCGAACAACACCTTCCCGGAAGTCGGCCGGCGCAACTGCAGCACCGCACGGCCGAGCGTCGACTTGCCGCAACCGGATTCGCCGACCAGGCCCAGCGTTTCGCCGCGGGCGATCTGCAGGCTGACGCCGGAGACCGCATGCACGGTCCTGGCGCCGACGGGATATTCGACGACGAGATTGTCGACTTCGAGCAGCGAATCCTGCGGAGTGGTTTGTTGCATCATGCGCCTGAAACCGCGTGGTTCTCGATCGGATGGAAGCAGGCGTATTGATGCTCGGGCGTCTCCGCCTCCGCAAGATCGGGTTTTTCGCTGTGACAGCGGGCGACCGCATAGCGGCAGCGCGGCGAGAACGAGCAACCTTTGAGCGGCCGGGTCGGATCGGGCGGCCGCCCCGAGATCGCCGGCAGCGGCGTATGGGGCGCGGCATCGATCCTGGGAAGCGCCGCGAGCAATGCCTCGGTGTAGGGCATCCGCATTTTCTTGAACAATGCGGGCGTAGGCGCACGCTCCACCACCCGCCCCGCATACATCACAGCGACTTCGTCGGTGCGCCCCGCGACGACGCCGAGGTCATGGGTGATCAGGATCATCGCCATGTGGCGCCGGCGCTGCTCCCGCGCCAGCAGGTCGAGAATCTGCGCCTGGATGGTCACGTCGAGCGCGGTGGTCGGCTCGTCGGCGATCAGCAGTTTCGGTTCGCAGGACAGCGCGATCGCGATCGCCACCCGCTGCCGCATGCCGCCGGAGAGCTGATGCGGGTATTGCGTCAGCCGTTGCTCGGGCGCGGGGATACCGACGGCCGCCAGCAATTCGACGCTGCGCTTGGTGGCTGCGGCCTGATCCAGTTCGAGATGCTCCTGCAGCGTTTCGATCAGTTGCGTGCCGATCGTCAGCACCGGATTGAGCGAGGTCATAGGATCCTGGAACACCACCGCCAGCGAGCGGCCGCGCAGTTTGCGCAGCTTCTCGGGCGAGAGCTGCAACAGATCCTGGCCGTCGAACATCACCCGGCCGGTGAGTTTTGCTTTCTTCGGCAGCAATTGCAGGATCGCCCGCGACAGCATGGTCTTGCCGCAACCGGATTCGCCGACGACGCCGAGCGTCCGTCCGGCGCCGACGGTGAGATTGACATGATCCACCGCACGCAGATTGCCGCGCGGCGTCGGCAACTCGACGGCCACATCTTCCACGGAGAGCAGCGGAGCCTCGCTCACAACGCGCCCTGCCTGGGATCGGTGAGCGCCCGCAGCGTGTCGCCGACCAGGTTAAAGGACAGCACGGTCAGGAACATCGCAATGGCCGGCAGGAAAGCCAGCCGTGGCGCCACTTCGAGGCTTTCGCGCCCCTCCCCGATCATGCTGCCCCAGCTCGATATCGGCGGCGGCACGCCCAAGCCGAGGAACGACAAGGCTCCCTCGACCACGATGGTGACGGCGACGCCGAGCAGGAAGAAAGCGAGCAGCGGCAGCAGCACGTTGGGCAGCAATTCGCGCAGCAGGATGCGCGCGTGCGTGGCGCCGAGCGCTTGCGCTGCGATAACGAACTCGCGCCGCGCCAGCGTCAGCGTCGACGCCCGCGCCACCCGCATGAAGGCGGGAACGCCGAGCACGCCGAGGATGCAGGTCAGATTGAAGATCGACTGGCCGAGATAGGCGGTCACCGCGAGCGCCAGGATCAGCGGCGGGAACGCCAGCAACACATCCATGCTGCCGACCACCAGCGACTCGAACCGGCCGCGGAAGTAACCGGCGAGCATGCCGAGCGCACCGCCGATGGTGAGCCCGATGATCGGCGCGCAGAGGCCGACGACCAGCGATATGCGCGCGCCGTAAATCAACCTGGCCAGTTCGTCGCGGCCGAGGCCGTCGGTGCCTAGCCAATGCTCCATCGAAAACGGCGCCCGCCGCTCCAGCATGTCCATGTCGGTCGGGCTCGGCAGCGGCAGCAGATTGGCGAAGATGGCGACCGCAAACATCAGGGTCATCCAGCCGATCGCAAACCAGAACAGCGGCCCCAGCCGGCGCCCGCGCCGGGCCGGCAGTGCCGAGACGTTCTCGTCGAGGCTGAGTTCAAGCGTGGCCATGACGGATCCTGGGATCGAGGACGGCATAGAGCAGGTCGACAATGAAATTCATGACCACGAAACCGGCGGCCACCAGCAGCACCACGCCCTGCAGGATAATGAGGTCGCGGGTGTAGATCGCGCCGACCAGCAGCCGGCCGATCCCCGGCAGCGCGAAGATCGTTTCAACGATCACCGTGCCGCCGATCAACCGGCCGATATTGATCCCGGTAATCGTCACCAGCGTGAGCGAAGACGGTTTGAGTGCATGCACGAACAGGATGCGCGACGCCTTCAGGCCCTTGGCCTTGGCGAGCGCGATATAGTCTTCCTGCAGGGTTGCGATCATGTCCGAGCGCAGCACGCGCATGATGCCCGGCCATTCTGCCAACGCCAATGTCAGCGCCGGCAACACCATGAAGCGCAAATTCGCGGCCGGATCCTCGGCGAAGGGCACGTACCCGGTCGCCGGCAACCAGCGCAGCTCGACCGCGAAGAAATAGATCAGCAGGATCGCCGACAAAAAAGCCGGCAAGGACAGCATCGCGAAGGCACTGCCGGTCATGAAGCGGTCGAACGCGCCGCCGCTGCGGGCCGCGCAGACGATCGCCAGGGGAACGCCGATGGCAAGGCCTATGATCTCGGCCAGGAGCATCAATTCGAACGATACCGGAAACCGTTCGGTCACCGCCTGCAGCACAGTCTGCCCGGTGCGGAACGAGCGTCCGAAATCGCCCTGCAGGATGTTCCCGAGCCAGCCGAAATAGCGGATCCAGATCGGTTGATCGAGCCCCATGTCATGGCGCAGCGCCGCAACCTTCTCCGGCGTCGCCTGATCGCCGAGGATCACGTAAGCGAGATCGCCCGGCAGCAGTGACGCGATGAAGAAGGTCAGCAGCGATACCGCAATCAGGACCGGTATCAGGTACAAAAGCCGGCGCGCGACAAAGAGCAGCATGGAAGGTTATTCCAGCCAGGTTTCGGATACGTCGATCACACCGTGGTAGATCTTCGGCAGGCCCTTCAGCTTCGAATTTGAGATCGCGTAATAGGTGTTCTGGAAGGTCCAGAACCAGATCGCTTCCTTGTTGATGTGGCGGCTGATCGCGCAATAATCCTCGATGCGTTTTGCCTGGTCGGGGCTTGTCCTCGCGTCCTCGAGCAGTTTGTCGAGTTCGGGATTGGAATAATTCGCCAGCGCGACCGGACTGCCGGTGTGGAAGTTGGCGTACATCTGCGGATCGGGATCGGCGAGATCGACAATTCGCCACGGCGTCAGCTGGAACTGACGCATGAAGGCGCGCGGCACGATGGTGGCCTGATCGACCTGCTCGATCTCCATATTGGCGCCGGCCCGCTTCCAGAACTGCTGCAGCACCTGTCCGACATTGCGCCCGCGCGGCGTCGCGGTGACCAGCATCTTGAATTCGACCGGCTTGCCGTAATCCTTGATCAGCGCCTTGGCCTTTTCGAGGTCCTCGGGCAGCGCGCCGTCGTCCTTGCATTTGACCCACGAACCGTCGCCGTAGGGATTGGTGGTCGGCCGCGCCAGACCGTTGGTGATCGCCTGCGACATTTTCTTGCGGTCGATCGCCATCACCAGCGCCTGGCGCACGCGAACATCGTCGAACGGCGGCGTCTTGGTGTTGAAGGCGTAAACCGCCGCACCCGATCCGGCGTAGGTATGCACCTTCATCTTGGGATCTTTTTGCGCGCGCGCGATGTTGTCGGCGTCATATTCATCGTCCCAGACAATGTCGGCCTCGCCGGATTGCAGGCTGGCGAAACGCGATTGTGCGTCCGGCAGCGGCTTCAAGACGATGCGGTCGAGATAGGGATGGCCCTTGTTCCAGTAGTCCGGGTTCTTTTCCAGCACCATGCGGTCGCCGGCCGTCCATGACTTCAGAATGTAGGGACCGGTGCCGACGGGATTGCGGTTGTAGTCGTCGCCTTTGGTTTTCCAGGCTGTCGGCGACTGGACCACGTTGTTGGAGCTTTGAATGGTCAGGATCGCCGGGAAATTCACCGAGGGATCGGTCAGATTGTAGACCACCGTGTATTCGTCGGGTGCCTGCACGTCCTTGATGCCTGCGATGTAGAAGGCGCAGCGGCATTTATTGGCGGGGTCTTTCTGGCGGTCGAAATTGGCTTTGAAGGCTTCGGCATTGAACGGCGTGCCATCGTGGAATTTGACGCCCTGGCGCAGCTTGAAGGTCCAGGTCTTGAAATCATCCGAACTGGTCCAGGACAACGCCAGCTTCGGCACCGGCTTGCCATTGTCGTCGAGCCCGACGAGCGTGTCGAAAATCGCGGCCGCGGCGGTTTCCGCCGAGGTATCGAACACGCCGACTTTCAGGGGATCGAAACCGGGGATATCGAGTTCGAGGCCGACGGTGATGCTGCCGCCGGATTTCTGGGCGCTGGCTGGCGATACGGATATTGCCACACCAAATCCCGCCACAAGAAATATTCGCGCAAGCGCGCTCGAACGGATCGCCGCTTTCATAAAGCTCCCTCCCAAAGTGTCGTTCGTTGTGTCGTCCACCGTGTCGTCCGTCCGGTGTTCCGGATCGTCAATGACATCGGGCGAGATTGTCCGGAAAAGCCGTCGCGAGCAAGGCCGTTCGCAGCCTGCGGATGAAAAGCCGCAGGCTTTAATGTGGTCGCCTTGCGACGCGTGCGGTCAGCCGCGCGCCGCCACCGGTTGCTTGCCGGAAAAAGCCTTGATTTCATCCTCCGACAGTCCGGTCTCCTTGAGCAGGCGAAGCGTGTGTTCGCCGAGCGTCGACATCCGCCGTGCCGCCGACACCTTTGCGCCGGACATCCGGAACGGCAGGTTGAGGACCTTGAAGGTTCCTCCGCCGTCCTCGACTTCGGCCAGCGCGCCGCGATGGGCGATCTGCGGATCGCGCAACGCCTCGGCCACGGTGCGATAGGCCGATGAGGGAACGCCGTCATTATTGAGTGCGACGAGGCATTTTTCCGTCGTCACCGCGCGCGACCACACCTCCACGCCCTCCATCAGGCTTCCCCAATTTTCGCGGCGGTCGGCATATCTGGCAAAGCGCGGATCGTTCACCCATTCCGGATGACCGATCACCTTCATCAGGCTCTGGAAGGTTTTCTCGCTGGCGATCGCGACCATCACATAGCCGTCCGAGGTTTCGATCGGGCCGAACATCGGCCGCTGCGTCGCCTTCACTTCGAATTGCGACCACTGCAATTCGTTCAAGGTCAGGCTCAGCATCGACTCCAGCATCGAGACGTCGATGTGCTGCCCCTTCTGATTGGTCGAGCGCTGGTACAGCGCCGCCGAGATGGCGCCGAATGCATAGACGCCGGTAAGGACGTCGGCATGGTAGATGCCGCAATAGTCCGGCCGGCTCCGTCCGGGCTGATAGGCGAGATGCGCCATCTCGTAGCCCGAGGCGGCGTGAATCACCGGCGCATAGGCCGGCAACTCCGCCGACGGGCCGGTCTGGCCATATCCGGAGATCGAGCAATAGATCAGTTTCGGGTTGAGTTCGTGCAATGAGCCGTAGTCGAGCTTCAACCGCCGCATCACGCCCGGGCGGAAATTCTCGACCAGAACGTCCGCGGTCGCGACCAGCCGGCGAACCGCTTCCAGTCCCTTCGGCGATTTCAGATCCAGCACCAGACTGTTCTTGCCGACATTGAGCTGGCCAAAGGCGGTCGAGCAATTGTTGCGAACCGGCGGCCGGGTCCGCATCGTCTCGCCTTCCTCGGTTTCGATCTTGATGACCTCGGCTCCCATGTCGGCGAGCATCCGGGTACAGTGCGGTCCGGCAATGGTGGTCGAAAAATCGAGGACGCGCAGGCCTGCGAAGCTGCCTGTCAAATTCCTCTCATCAGTACCGGATATGGTCATTCTCTGAAGCTCCCTTGGCCGCACACGGCTCTTGGTTTTCTGGTTCGGCGTGACCCTAATTTGTGCAGCCCCGGCTGGGAAGCGTTTCCCCTGCTCAGGAACGGATGGCCTCTGCAGCGCGTTGTAAGTCCAAATAAAAAATTGGACCCATTCTTGCATCAAGTTGTACAGGGGCGGGCGCGAGGGCGTTACTTGAAGGTATTGTTCGTCACCACTGAGATGGATGATTTCGTCCGGGTCGGCGGCCTGGCTGCAGTGTCCGCAGCCCTGCCCCGGGCACTGCGTCCCTGGAGCGACGTCCGGATCATGCTTCCCGGCTACCGGGACGTCGTCGAACAATTCACCCACATTGAAATCGTTGGGCAATGTGCCCCGCTGGCGGAGATGCCGGCCTGTTCGCTGGGACGGGCGTCAACCCGGGACGGCCTGCCAATCTACGTCCTGCTGTGCCCCCAGCTTTACGACCGGCCGGGCAATCCGTACGGCGACGAACAGGGGCGCGACTGGCCGGATAACGACGTCCGTTTCGCCCGGTTTGCGTCGGCGGCGGCAGAGCTTGCGCTGGGCACGCTGGACAAGAATTGGGCAGCCGACCTGGTCCACGCCAACGACTGGCAGGCCGCGCTGGCGCCGGCCTACCTGGCTTGGAAGAACGCCAGAATTCCCTCGATCCTGACCATCCACAACCTCGCGTATCAGGGCCTGTTCCCGCGGGAGTCGCTGCGCCGGATCGGAGCACCGGAAAGCTCGTTCCACATCGACGGGCTCGAATTCTACGACAAGATGTCCTTTCTCAAGGGCGGCCTCGTCTACGCCTCGCACCTCACCACCGTCAGCGCGACCTATGCCAAGGAGATCACGACGCCGGAACTTGGCTGCGGCCTGGAAGGCCTGCTGCGCCGGCGCTCGGAGGCGTCGGAGCTGACCGGCATCCTGAATGGCATCGACGAAAGCTGGGATCCCCGCGCCTGCGCGCAACTGGCCCAGCAATTTGCCCCCGGCGATTGGGAGGGCAAGCAGGCGAATGCAGACTACGTCCGCAAGCAGTTTGGCCTGGCGCTGTCGCGCGGTCCGATCTTCGGCCTGGTCGCCCGTCTGGTTCACCAAAAGGGCATCGACCTTGTCTTGTCCGCCGCCGACGAGATCATCGAGGCCGGCGGACAGATTGTCGTCACCGGCAGCGGCGAGCCTGCGATCGAACAGGCTTTGGTCGACGCCCATCGGCGCCGGCCGGACGCGATCGGCGTCGTCATCGGCTTCAACGACGGACAGGCGCGGCGAATTTTCGCCGGCAGCGATTTTACGCTGATGCCGTCGCGGTTCGAACCCTGCGGGCTCAGCCAGATGTATGCGCAGCGGTTTGGATCGCTGCCGATCGGTCACCAGACTGGCGGACTGGCCGAAACCATCAAGGACGGCGAAACCGGATTCCTGTTCTCGCAGCCGTCGGCGGAATCCTTTCTCGGCGGCGTCCGCCGCGCCTTCGACGCCTTCAAGGCAAAAGACCGCCTCGACTCGATGCGGCGCAGCGCGATGGCGCGGTCGTTCAGCTGGGATCTTTCGGCGGCCTGCTACAACGCGCTCTATCGGAAGGCGTTGTCGCTGTAACGCCGCAAGCGAAAATCGGTCCGGTCGTTGCCAGCCTACAGTTTCAGGCCGGCGTCCGCCGCGTCTCCGGCATGAACAGCCAGATCATCGCAAGGCCCAGCGCAGCGACGGCCGCCAGCCCGGTGAAGGCCATGGCGCTGCCGAACCTGTCGCTGGCATAGCCGGCCAGTACGGTACTCAGCGATGCGCCGATGCCGGTCGCGGTTCCGACGACGCCCTGCGCCAGATTGAAGTGGCCGCTTCCGAATGCGACATCCGCCACGATCAGCGGCACCATGACGCTGAGCACGGCCGCGGTGATGCCGTCAAACACCTGCACCAGCACCAAGAAATAGGGATCGCTCACGGTCGCAAACAGCAGGCCGCGGATCGCCAGCGCGGCGAAGGCCAGCAGCAGCAGCGGCCGCCTTCCCCAGATCTGCGCCTTGCGTCCGACCGACGGCGAGGTCAGCGCCACGATCGCCTGTGGCACGATGATGCAAGCCGCGATCAGCACCGGCGCCCATTGGCTCGATCGGGTCGTCACCACGCCCGCCATCAGCGGCAGCATCGCGGCGTTCGCCAGTTGAAACAGCAACACGCTTCCGGCGAAAATCAGCAGCGGACGCTGCCGCAGCAACTGGAATACGCTGGTGGCCGCGACATCAGGCGCCTCGCGCGCCAAGGCCCCGTGGCACTGCGCCACGTCGATCTCTTTGCCGCGAATTCGCGCCAGCGACAGCAGCGTCGGAATCGCCAGAACGAAGGTGACGAGAAATACCGATCGGCTCGACAACAGGTAGCCGCACACCCCCATCAGGGCGGCTGCGGAACCGTTGCCCAGCGATGCATAACGGGCGTTTCGCCCGAGCCGCTCCCCGATCGCCAGCGGTCCGACCAGACCGAGGCTGATCGCGGCGATCGCCGGACCGAGCACGCAACTCGCCAGCGCATGGAGCGTAGCCGCGGCCGTCACGACCGGGAAAATCGGCCAAACCGCATAGGCCAGCGCGCTAAACCCGATCGCCGCCACCGCAAGACCGGCCACCAGCCGCTCGGAACGGGCGGCGTCGACGATGGCCCCGCCCGGGATCTGTCCAAGCAAGCCGACGATACCACCGATCGAAAGCACGAAGCCGATCTCGACCTGCGTCCACTTTTGCGTGGTCAGATAGACCGCGACGAAAGGTCCGAAGCCGGTCTGCACGTCGGCCAGAAAAAAGATGAACCAGTCGAGGCCGCGCTGGCTCGCGCGCGACGGCGCGGGGCGCGGGTCGGGCGGCAGGCCGGGGACCAGCGGCACGACTTCGCTGCCGACGACCGATCGTTTGCGTCGATCGTCGTCCATCCGGTCAAGCGAAGAGGAAAGACCCGCCAGATTATTCTCCACTAATGTTCAAAATCCCAGGGGTGCAAGCGACCGGCCGCGCCAAGCACAATGACCGGCGTGTCTTCCTTGTATTCGGGCGCCGCGTTGACCTGCTCCTTGGTCAATTCGAGCGTGATGCTGTCGCTCTTGCTGGCAACACCGCCGAAACGCAGTGCGTTCCAGTCG
Organism: Bradyrhizobium ottawaense; assembly: GCF_900099825.1. NCBI lineage: Bacteria > Pseudomonadati > Pseudomonadota > Alphaproteobacteria > Hyphomicrobiales > Nitrobacteraceae > Bradyrhizobium > Bradyrhizobium ottawaense. Next base: position 1,452,188 of record NZ_LT629693.1, read on the forward strand.
ACGACGATTTTCCGGCTGCCGACGCCGAGGAAGCCGCCGAAATCGATGACCGCGGCGCGCACCGTGCCCTCGCGGTCCACGATCACGTCCACGATACGTCCCATGTTCTCGTTCGCCGCGCTGCGAACCTCGCGGCCGAGGATGCCGTGCGCATCGCGCGCGCCGATCACGGTGACGGAGGGCGGAGGCGCGGGCTGTTTTGCCACATCCTGCGGCTCCTGCTTTGCTTGTGGCGTCGCGGTTTCGTCAGCAGCCTTGGCGGCGACGAACGCCGTCAGCCCGACGGCCAGGGAAATGATAAGAATGCCCGCGCGCATGTGGCCTCCTGAAGTTCCAAGCAAGCGACGGGCGGTGCACCCGTCAGTGGGTCAGTATGATCGACACCTGAATTTCGCCACGCGTTCGCAGCACTTCGAGCGATACTTCCTCGCCGTGACGACGGACCCGCAGGTCGACGCTCGAGCCGCCAAGCTGCAGGTCGCACAATGTCACTTCATTGAGGAACTCAGGCAGGCGCGGGTTGCGGAGCCGGATCTCGCCACGCGCGGCATCGAACTCCAGACCGAGCGCCGCCTCAAGCAGGCTAAAGGGCGTCGCACTCGCCCAGGCCTGCGGAGCACAAGCCACCGGATAGAGCACCGGTCCGCGCCGCCGTTCGCGCTGAAACCCGCAGAACAATTCGGGTAGCCGCCGTAGATCCATATAGCTGGCGGCATCGAACAGGCCCTTGAACAGATGCGCCACCGAATGCGTCAGGCCGTAGCGCGCGAAGCCGAGCGCAATAAGTGCGTTATCGTGCGGCCAGATCGATCCATCGTGATATGACATCGGATTGTACCGGGCTTCGCCGCGCGCCACGGTGCGGATGCCCCATCCCGAAAAGAACTTCTGGCTCATCAGATCGGCCGCGACGCGTCGGGCGCGCTCCGGCTTGACGATGCCGGTGAAGAGGAGTTGTCCGGCATTGGAGGTCCGGACCTTGCACGGCTGCTTGGCGCCATCGAGCGCCAGCGCATAGGTGCCGAGTTCCTCGCACCAGAAGGCGTCTTCGAAACGTTCGGCAAGCGACAATGCTTCGGTTTCGAGCCGGGTTGCGAGATCGATCTTTCCGAGGCGGCGGGCGCAACGTGCCGCCAGCCGCTTCCCGGCGAATACGTATCCCTGGACCTCCGCCAGGGCGATATAGCCTTCGGCGAGCCGTCCATCGGCGTGGAAAATGGCGTCGAAGGAATCCTTCCAGCCCTGATTGGCAAGCCCCTGCTCCGTGGCGCGCCGATATTCGACGAAGCCGTCACGATCGGGGTCGCCGGGGCCGTCGATCCACTGCAGGGCCGCCTCGATCGCGGGCCACAATTCGACGAGCGTTTGTTCATCTGCGGTGCGTTCGACATAGAGACCGGCCAGCAGGACGAACAGCGGCGTCGAATCGACGCTGCCATAATATTGCGCGAACGGCACCTCGCGCAGTGCCGCCATCTCGCCGCCGCGCATCTCGTGCAGGATCTTGCCGGGCTCGGCATCGGCGAGCGGATCGGTCGCCTTTGCCTGGAAGAAAGCAAGCCGCCGCAGCACGCCCTGCGCGATGCGCGGATCGACCCACAGCATCTGCAACGCCGTGATCAGTCCGTCGCGGCCGAACGTGGTCGAATACCAGGGAATGCCGGCATAGGGGTATCTGCCCTGCGGCGTCTCCGTCATCAGCATGTTGAGATCGGCCATCGCCCGGCACAACACCTCGTTGAAGATGCTGTTCGAGGTCTCGATACAGGCCGCCCCTTTCGTCGACTTCCGCATCTCGCGGCGATGCGCCAGCAGGCCACGGAAGAACGGCGCAGGCTTCTGCATGATCGGCTTGTTGCAGGACACTGCGATGAACAGCGACGTCACCTGCCCAGGAGCCAGCTCGAAATGGTAGTTCGCCGAGTTGATCGCAAGCCGCGTCGGCTTCGGATCGAAATGCAGCGCCGTGATGCGCGGTTGATCGTCGAGCCCTTTATACTCAAACACGACATCGGTCGGACCGAGCACCTTGCTCGAACCGACGCCCCTGCGCTCGCGCCGCTCGCCGCGCACCTCGAACAGATCGGCGAAGTCGTTGTCGAACAACAGCGTCAGGTCGAAGCTCGCCGGCAGGTCGCCGTGATTTTGCAGCCCGATCCGCTGATAAAATGAACCGCGCCACAGAAAGATCGAACGCACGATGTGCAGCGTATCCTTCTGCAACGCCAGCCGGCCGTTGCGGTAGACGTCCGAATTGGTGAGATCGACGGTCAGCGCCGAATTGTCGTCCCGCAAGTTGGAGCCCAGCAGCAACGGCTGCATATCGTCCAGCACCATTTCCAGCCGGGCGAGATAGCGCGTGTCGGCGTTGAATAGCCCGTCGGGTCCGCCGGCGGACGCGCCGATGTCGCCATGGCTGTCCAGCACGATGAAGGTGTCGTCATGCTTGAGCGAGCGGCGCGGCCTTGCCGCCGGCCCCGTCATCGGAATGTAGAACGGCGATTCCGATATCTGCTCGATCGTTCGGACTGTCAGTTGCGTAACTTCGGCCATGTGAACCTCAGGCGATTTGGCTGGCGTTGCGATGGACGCACCCGGACGCAAACACTAAGGACACAGATCAGGCCGCATGGGTTGCGAGGCGGCCCATCTCCCGTGCGACCAATTCGCGGTAAGGGCCCTTTCCCTTCACCAGAACATCCGGCGGCCCGTCGTCGATGATCCGGCCGTTCTGCAGCATCACCACACGATCGAAATTGCGCAGCGTGGCCAGACGATGCGCAATGGCGATGACGGTGCGTCCGCGCATCAGCCGGGACAGCGCTTCGCGGATGGCCTCCTCGGATTCGCTGTCGAGCGCCGCGGTGGCTTCGTCCAGCAACAGGATCGGCGCGTCCTTCAGGAAGGCGCGCGCGATCGCAATGCGCTGGCGCTGCCCGCCCGAGACCTTGATACCGCGATCGCCCACCATGGTCGCCATACCCTCAGGCAGGTCCTCGATGAAGTCGCAGCGTGCCGCGATCGCGGCGCGCAGCACCTCGTCATCGGTCGCACTCGGCCGTCCATAGCGAATATTATCGAGGATCGAGCGATGGAACAGCGAGATATCCTGCGGCACGACCGAAATCGCTTCACGCAGGCTTTGCTGCGTCACCCGCGAAATGTCCTGGCCATCGATGGCAATCCTGCCTTGCTGGACGTCGTAGAAACGTTGCAGCAGCGTAAACAGGCTGGATTTTCCGCCGCCGGATTGACCGACCAGCCCGACCCGTTGGCCGGGCTGAATGCGCAGGCTGAACTTGTCGAACACCTGCAGCCCGCCCGGATAACCGAACGAGACGTTGCTGAAGGCGACCGCCGCGCCGCTTTTGACCAGAGGCTCGGCCTCGGGGTGATCCTTCAATTCATGCGGCTGCAGCAAGGTCGCGATCGCCTCGGTGAGACGGGCAACATGCTGGGTAACGTCGACCAGCGCCACCGCGAGGTCGCGCGTTGCGCTCAAAATGGAAATGCCGAGCGTGCAGACCAGCACGACATCGCCGGTGGTAGCAAGACCCTGCTGCCAGAGATTGACCGCCCAGGCCAGCATGCCGATGGTGAGCACCACGGTCACCGCGGCGTGAGCCAGACGCAATTTCTCGAGATAGCGGAGGCTGCGCCCACGCGCGTCGAGTTCCCGATCGACGGTGGCATCGAACCGGTCGTGCTCGTAACGGAGGCCGCAAAACGCGCGCACCAGCGGCATGTTGTTGATGACGTCAACCATCTCGCCATCGACCGCGGCGGCCTTGTTGGCAAAGTCGTCATGTAACGGCTTGCCCGCCGCAGCCAGGTGGAACATGGCCAACACCATCATTGCCGCGATCACAATCATGCCGAGCGACATCGGCACGCTGACGGTTCCAATCAGCGCGATCGCCGCGATAGTCGCGATGCACGGCGGCAACACATTCCAGACAAACATGTTCTCGACCGTAAACACTGCATTCGATGTGGCGGTAATGCGGCTGGTCAGCATGCCCGGCAGCCGGTCCAGGAAATAGCTCGGGGCGTGGCCGGTCAGATGGCGGAATATGTCGCGCCGGAGGTCACCGGTGACGCGGACGAAGGTGAAACTCGCGGTCCAGCTTGCGATCCGCCACAGAAAATTATCGGCAGCGATCAGCGACATGAGGAAAACGAATGCCAGCCATACACTGCCCGCGTGGGAGCGGCCGGCCGACAGGCTGTCGACGAGATTCTTGACGCCATATTGCGTGCCCACCGAGCAGGCAACCGCGGCAGCGACAGCGGACAGGATGACCACATGTGAGGCCAGACGGTTTCGCAGATAGCGCAACACGAAGGCTAAGGGGCGATGTGCATATCCTGAGAGATGATCCATGACGTCTGCGTACCTGTTGACGGTGAACGAGAATTTTTTACGAGATCTCGCGCACGGTTACGTGAAGAGTAACTGCCCCGGATTCGGAACACGCGGCCACGACTGCGCAACAATCATGCAGCACTACGGCAAGTGAAGATCTGTTCGCCTCGCATGGCATCGGCAAGACCAGACTGTGAAAGAAGGAAGGTAGTCACGCTGATTAAGGGGAACTTCGCAGATGCGAGAACGTTCCCGATTAGGCATGCCGGTGCCAGCTATGGGCTGCGGGCTTTTTCATCCATGATCACAGACAGGAGACGGAAAGATGCGCATCGCGCAGGTTGCCCCGTTGACGGAGGCTGTTCCCCCCAAACTGTACGGCGGGACCGAACGGGTCGTGCACTGGTTGACCGAGGAACTGGTAGCGTTGGGACACGACGTCACGCTTTTTGCGAGCGGCGATTCCCAGACCACAGCGAAGCTTGACGCCACCTGGCCGAAGGCGCTGCGCCTCGACGGCGCGGTGCGCGATCCGAATGCGCTGCATATGGTGATGCTCGAGCGTGTCAGGCAGAAATGCGACAATGAAGAGTTCGACTTTCTGCATTTTCACCTCGACTACTATCCATTCTCGCTGTTCTACCGGCAGCCGACGCCGTTCCTGACCACGCTGCACGGCAGGCTCGACCTGCCGGAACATCAGCCGGTGTTCAGCACCTTTTCCAAAGTTCCGGTGATCTCGATTTCCGATGCGCAAAGGCGGCCGGTGCCGCAGGCCAATTGGGTGCGGACCATCCATCATGGGCTGCCCGAAAACCTGCTGACCCCGCAGCCCGTGAAGCCGTCATACCTCGCGGTGCTCGGCCGGATCGCGCCGGAAAAAGGCGTCGATCGCGCCATCAAGATTGCAACCCGCTGCGGGATCCCGCTGAAGATCGCGGCCAAGGTCGATCGCGCCGACCAGGAATATTACGACGAACTGATCTGTCCGCTGATCAAGGCCAATCCGCTGGTCGAATATATCGGCGAGATCAGCGACAAGGAGAAACCGGAGTTCCTCTCTGGGGCCATCGGCCTGTTGCTGCCGATCGACTGGCCGGAACCTTTCGGCCTGGTCATGATCGAGGCCATGGCGTGCGGCACGCCGGTGCTGGCCTTCAACCGCGGCTCGGTGCCTGAGATCATCGAGCCTGGCGTCACCGGCTTCATCGTGGAAGACGAGACCAGCGCCGTCGCCGTGGCAGACCGCCTTGCGGGACTCGACCGGGTAGCAATTCGAAAGCGGTTCGAAACCCGCTTCACCGCCCGTCGCATGGCGCTGGACTACCTCGCCGCCTATCGCAGCCTGACCGAAGCCGCGCAGCCGCGCATCAAACTCGTCAGCAGCGCCGAATAGTTGGAAATCGCCGGTCCGCTTCCGTCGAAGCGGGCTGGCTGCCTGCCAAATTGTCAATAATATCACGCGGATCAACCGTGTATCGATGATGCGGCCGACACAGCCTGCAGCCGCAGATCGCCCCGCCACATGTTGCGGCGCACCCCCGTCGCGAGAGTTGTGTGTCGCGAACCGTACCGATATCCGCTTTGAAATTGCCGGATTACATGCTCTTATAATCCCAAGGCTAACAGCCACAAAAGCGATCGGGCAGAAAATCTGTACCACCGTCGCACGGGGAGAAACAGCATGAGCAGGAATCGCAAGAGTTCTGTCATTAATAATGCTGATCAAGACCAGCCGCGTTCGAAGCGGCAAAGCCGACGTCAGTTCCTGGTCAAGACCGGTGGCATCCTTGCCGCCGGTGCTTTCGGCGCGGTTCCGTTGCGCGGCTGGGCGGCCGACCCCGTCAATATCGGCGCGCTTTACCCGACCACCGGCGGCATGGCGCAGATCGGCGTCGGCTGCGTCGCCGCTGCCAAGCTCGCGGTCGAGATGGTCAACGAGGCCGGCGGCATCAAATCGCTCGGCGGCGCCAAGCTCAATCTGATCGTGTCCGACGTGCAGAGCGACACCACCGTGACGCGCACCGAAACCGACCGGCTGATCACCGGCAACAAGCTGTCGGCGGTCCATGGCTGTTTTGCCAGCGCGCTCACGCTGATCGCCAGCGAAGTCTGCGAGCGCGCCAAGATGCCGATCATCACCGGCTCGAGCTCCGATCAGCTCAACAAGGGACGCACCTACACCTTCACGCCGTTTGCCCGTGCTTCGCAATTTGCGAAAGCGCAGCTACAGATGGCGAGACTCGTCGGCGACAAGCCGAAGGTCGCGGTGATCTTCGAGAATACCGCGTTCGGCACCTCGACCTCGAACGGCCTGAAGGAACTGGCGCCCGCCGAAGGCGTCGAGATCGTGATGTTCGAGCCCTATTCGGCAGGATTCACCGACGCCTCGCCGCTGATCAACAAGGTCAAGTCCTCCGGCGCCAACGCCCTGTTCTCGGTCTCCTACCTGAACGACCTGATCCTGATCGTACGAACGGTCAAACAGGTCGGTCTCAATGTCGCCATCAACGGCGGTTCGGGCGGCTTCGTCATTCCCGACTTCTACAAGAACGTCGGCAAGCTCGCGGAAGGTCTCCAGGGCGTAGCGCACTGGAACCATGACATGAGCGACGAAGCGCAGAAGGTGAATGCCGAATACAAGAAGCGCACCGGCGAATTCCTGTTCGAATATGCCGGCGGCCTGGTGTCGCAGACCTTCATGCTGGCGGATGCACTGGAGCGCGCCGGCTCCGCCGATCCGCAGAAAGTTCGCGACGCTCTCGCAACGCTCGACGTGTCGAAGGGCTACGCTGCGATGGCGCCGGGCGGCAAGGTCAAGTTCGGGCCGGACGGCAAAAACATCTACGGCCATCCGGTCGGGGTGCAGTGGCAAAACGGCGATCTCGCGAGCGTCTTCCCCGATGAAGACAAACGCGCGCCGCTGATGAAAACCTGACGCCGGACCAATTCGATGTGGGAGACACTGGCCCAGGCCGTCATTAACGGCCTGCTCATCGGCGGCATCTATGCGCTCGTCAGCATCGGCGTTACGCTGATCTTCGGCGTGGTCAAGATCGTCAATTTCGCCCAGGGCGAATTCGTGATGCTCGGGATGTATATCTCGTTCTTCCTCTCCAGCCAGTTCGGGATCGACCCCATCGTCTCGCTGCTGGTCTCGATGCCGGTGCTGTTCATATGCGGCGTCCTGATCCAGCACTACCTGATCCGCCGGGTGCTGGGGCCGAACGACATGCCGCAGATCTTCCTGACCTTTGCGCTGTCGCTGTTGCTGCTCAATCTGTCGCTGATGCTGTTCACGGCGAACTACCGCACGGTTCACACCTGGTATTCGGATGAAGCGTTCCACATCGGCGGGCTCTATATTCCCTATGCAAAGCTGATCGCCTTCGTGGTCGCGATGGCACTGAGCGGCGCGCTCTGGCTGTTCCTGCGCGCTACCGACATGGGCAAGGCGATGCGCGCGGCCTCGCAGAATCGCGAGGTCGCGATGCTGATGGGGATCAACCCAAACCGCGTGTTCTGCGTCGCCCTTGGCGTGGCCCTGGCGCTGGCTGGCGCCGCCGGCTCGCTGCTGATGCCGTTCTATTCGGCCTACCCGTTCGTCGGACAGGTGTTCGTGCTGATGGCGTTCGTCGCGGTCGTGCTCGGCACGCTCGGCAATGTCATTGGCGCGCTGGTCGCCAGCCTGATGATGGGGGTGGCGGAATCGCTCGGCATCCAGTTCGTCGGCGCCGATTCCGGATTGATCGTGGTGTTTGCGATGCTGCTGCTGACGCTGGCCTTCAAGCCCAACGGCCTCGGCGGAGGGCGCGCCCGATGATCCGCCCCCTCAACCTGCTCTGGCTGGCACTCGGCCTCGCGATCCTGATCGCCCTGCCCCATCTCGTGACCAGCTCGTTTGCGATCGACATCTTCATTCGCATCCTGCTGTTCTCCTTCATCGGCGTCGCCTGGAACCTGATGGGCGGTTACGCCAAGCAGTTGTCGCTCGGGCACGCCGCCTATTTCGGCCTCGGCGCCTACACCTCGACCATCCTGCAGATCGATTTCGGCATCTCGCCCTGGATCGGGATGGTGGCCGGCGGCGTAGTGGCGATGCTGGCAAGCCTGCCGATCGGCTGGCTGTGCTTCCGTCTGCGTGGCCCCTATTTCACCATCGCGACCATTGCGACGGCGCAAGCGCTGATGCTGATCTTCCTGAAATTCCGCGATTTCGCCTGGGGCGCCGAAGGCACCACGATTCCGAATCTCGGCAGCGCGCCGCTGATGATGCAGTTCGAGGGCAAGGCGGCGTACTATTATGTCGTGCTCGGGCTGCTCGCGCTCGGGCTTGTCATCACCTGGCTGATCGAGCGCTCGTGGATGGGATATTATCTGGTCGCGATCGGCGAGGACGAAGATGCCGCCGAGGCGATCGGCGTCAACGCGCCGAAGATCAAGCGCGACATCTACATGATCAGCTCGTTCCTGACCGCGCTCGCCGGCACCTTCTATACCCAGTACATCTACTTCATCGACCCCGCGACCGCGTTCAGCTTCAGCATCTCGATCGAGGCAGCCCTGGTTTCGATCGTCGGCGGTATCGGCACGCTATGGGGTCCGGTGATCGGGACCGTGCTGCTCGAAACGACGTCTGCGCTGTTGCAGAGCTGGCTCGGCGGCCGGGTCGGCGGCATTCAGCTCACCATCTACAGCCTGATCCTTATGGCGGTGATCCTGTGGCGGCCGACCGGGCTGATCGGCTTTGCGACCGATATGTACCGGCGCTATGTCCGGCGCCAGCCGGCACGCGCGTAAGGATTGGACGATGGCAGAAGCTCTGGTCATCAAGGGTCTCAGCAAGCGGTTCGGCGGCTTGCGCGCGGTACAGGACGTCAGCTTTTCGGTGCAGGAGAACGAGACCGTGGCGCTGATCGGGCCGAACGGCGCCGGCAAGACCACGAGCTTTCATCTCATCACCGGATTTCACCGGCCCGACAGCGGCTCGGTCCTGGCCTTCGGCAAGGAAGTCGTCGGCATGAAGCCGCACGACGTCTGCGCACTCGGCATGGCGCGTACGTTCCAGGTCGCAAAGCCGTTTGGCGCGATGACGGTGCTGGATAACGTCATGACCGGCGCCTTCCTGCGCGACAGGCACGTCGCCGCCGCGCGCGAAAAGGCGCTGGAAGCCATCGAGTTCGTCGGCCTCGCGGCCCGGGAAAAGACCGCGGCCAAGGACCTCACCACCATCGACCAGCGCCGGCTGGAAATGGCGCGCGCGCTGGCGACGCAGCCGCGCATCCTGCTGCTGGACGAAGTGATGGCGGGGTTGAACCCTTCCGAGATTGATCAGGCGGTCGCCCTGGTCAAGAAACTCGCCAGCAGCGGATTGACCATCGTCATCGTCGAGCACGTGATGCGCGCGATCATGGCGGTCGCGCGTCATATCGTGGTGCTCGACCACGGCCAGAAGATCGCCGAGGGCGCGCCCAAGGAAATCGTGGAGAATCCGGAAGTGATCCGCGCTTATCTCGGCTCCTACGTTCATCCGCCGGCGGCGGGAGATACCCATGCTTGAGCTGTCAGCCGTCAGCGCCAGCTACGGATCGGTGCCCGCGATCACCGGCGTCACCATCACGATCGGCGAAGGCGAAGCGGTCGGCCTCCTCGGCGCCAACGGCGCCGGCAAGAGCACGACGCTGCGGGCGATCTCGAGCCTCGTGAAACTCACCGCAGGCAATATCATCTTTGCCGGCACCAACCTCGCCTCGCTGCCGCCGCACCGGATTCCGGAACTCGGCATTGCCCACGTCCCGGAGGGCCGTCAGGTGTTTCCGGAAATGACGGTCCAGGAAAATCTCGAGATCGGCGCCTACGTGCCCAAGGCCAAGGCCGAACGCGCCCGCACGCTCGAGCTGGTCTACGGCATCTTTCCACGGCTCGCCGACCGCAAGAAACAGCTTGCGGGCACCATGAGCGGTGGCGAGCAGCAGATGCTCGCGGTCGGTCGCGGGTTGATGCTGAAGCCGCGCCTGTTGATGCTCGACGAGCCTTCGCTCGGGCTTGCGCCCGTCATGACCGACGTCACCTTCGAGAAGATCGGCGAGATCCACAAGATGGGCACCGCGATCCTGCTGGTCGAGCAGAACGTCAGCCGCGCACTGTCGCTGGTGCAGCGCGCCTATGTGCTGGAAAGCGGCAACGTGATCATGCACGGCACCAGCACGGAGCTTGCCAACAACAAGCAGGTGCAGGCGGCGTATCTGGGGATTTAGTTTCTCGTCATGGCCGGGCTTGACCCGGCCATCCACGTCTTTCTTGCCGCTAGACCCTTTAAGACGTGGATGCCCGGGTCAAGCCCGGGCATGACGACTTAGAGACTGTCAGCTCACCGCGGTCCGCTTCGGCTCGACGATCTCGAACATCCGCGGGAACTCGTCCATCAGCATCATCAGTTCGCCGAGCCGCATCGGATTGCCGCTGACCTTGATCTTGCCGGCGCCGACCGCTTCCGGGAACGTGGTCAACTTGGCGATGACCTCGTCGAGCACGCCGCGCGGCAGCGTGAACGACGCATCGGCATCGGCCGCCTGCATGCCGGCGGCATAAGTCAGCGCGCTGTTCTCCAGGTTGAGAACAAAACTCTCGTTGGTATCGGTGAAATTCCAGTTCAGCACGATCCGCTTGCCTTCGGCCTTGGGGCCGTTGAGGCGAACGCCGAGCACGTCCCAGAGCTGCTCGGTGCGCAAGGCGGCCAGCGTCTCGCGTGGCATCGGCGGGCGCGGCGGAGTCTTGGGCATGCCGTTGCGCAATTCCTGCGCGCCGAACAGATAGGCGTTGCGCCAGGTTGAACTTTCCGCGGCATAGCCGAGCTGTTCGAACGTGTCGGCCAGCATCGCGCGCGCCGCCTGATTGTCGGGATCAGCGAATACGAGGTGGCTGACGGCCTGAGCGACGAAACGGAATTCACCCTGGGCAAAATCCTTAGCCGCCCGCGCCAGGATCGCATCGGCGCCGCCCATATACTCGACATACTTCTTGCCGGATTCGACCGGCGGCAGCGGATCGAGATTGACCGGGTTGGCGTCGTACCAGCCGAGATATTTCTGGTAGATCGCCTTCACATTGTGCCGGATGTGGCCGTAGTAGCCGCGGCCGTGCCAGGCGCCGTCGAGGCTCGCCGGCAGGCGAATGGTTTCTGCGATTTCGGCCGCGGTCAGGCCGTGGTTGATCAACCGCAGGGTCTGGTCATGGGCGAATTTGTAGAGGTCGCGCTGCTGGCGGATCATGGTGTCGATCCGCTCGTGGCCCCACACCGGCCAGTGATGCTGACCGCACATTGCGTCCGCCTTGCCGCCCCACATCTGCAGCGCTTCGCCGAGATATTTCGACCACGCCAGCGCGTCGCGGACGTCGGCGCCGCGGAACGGTAGCAGGTTGTGGAAATTGTGCGTGCAGTTTTCCGCCAGATTCAGCAGCTTGTAGCGCGGAATGAAGAAATGCATTTCCGCCGGCGCTTCCGAGTTCGGCGCCATCTGGAATTCGAATTCGAGCCCGTCGATGGTGCGCTTGTCGCCGGTCGCCAAAATCAGGTCGGTCGGGCGCAGCAGCGCCACGGAGCCCGCCGCCATCGACTTGCCGAGCCCGCAGTCGACCTGCCCGCGCACGCCCTTGGCGAGCAACGGCCCGAACTGATACTGCGCACGACGCAACATCGCCGGTCCCGCGATGATGTTTTCGGAGACCGCGTGCTCCATGAACAAATTGGGCGCAATGATCGGCACCCGGCCCGAGGCCAGCGTCTCGTCGTCGATCACACCGCGCGCACCACCCCAGTGGTCGGTGTGGGTATGGGTAAAGATGACCGCCGCGACCGGCTTCTTGCCGCGATGCTGGAAGTAGAGCTCCATCGCAGCTCGCGCACCCTCGATCGAGGTCAGCGTATCCACCACGATGACGCCGCTATTCCCCTCGATCAGCGTCATGTTGGCGATGTCGAGCCCGCGCACCTGATAGACACCGGGCACCACCTCGAACAGGCCGTGATGCATGTTCAGCCGCGATTGCCGCCACAGGCTGGGATCGACCGTCGGCGGCGCCTGTTCTGTCGACAGGAAGCCATAGGGCTCCAGGCTCCAGACCACCCGGCCCTGCGGCGAGGTGACCTTCGCGTTTTCCAGCGTGCCGAGGAAGCCGCGCGCGGCGTCGTCGAAGTCACGCGTATCAGAGAACGGCAGCGCCTTCAGCGTCGCCGCGTGCTGCGCGATCACCGAAGCGGAGGCGTCCTTCGGCATTTCCTTTGATGTTTCAACGCTGGCTGTCTGGCTCATACTCGTGCGCTCCCTCATGCAACAGAAAACAGAATCCGAAAATCTCGCGTTCAGCGGAACTGCAGCCCCTCGAACTGGCCACTCTGGCGCCATTCGTCGATATACTTGAAATAGGCCATCGCACCCGAGGGATGGCCGACATTGAGCCGCGCCGCCGGACCGGGCTCGCGGCCCTCGTTATTGTAGTAGCCGGGCGTGCAATCGGGGCCGCCGATCATCCGGCCGACGCCGGTCAGCAGCAACTCGATCCAGCGATCCTCGGCCTCTTTGGTCACTTCGATTTCCTTGAAGCCGCCCGCCTGCGCGTGCTGCACCATCATCGCAATGGTGCGCGCCGTCTCGGTCAGGTTATGCGGCACGTTGGAGATCAGATTGGCGCCCTGCGTCGGCTGCACGAAGAAGGCGTTCGGAAAACCGTGCACATGAATGCCGTGCTTGGTGCGCATGCCCTCGGCCCAATAGTCCGACAGCTTGATGCCGCCGCGACCGGTGAGGTCGAAGCCGGACCGCCTTTTATACTCGGTGCCGACTTCAAAGCCCGAAGCATAGATCAGGCAGTCGAGCGGGTACTCTTTCCCGGCAACGACGACACCGTTTTCCGCGATCCGCTCGACGCCCTTGCCGTCGGTATCGATCAGATGTGTGCCTGATGTGTTGAAAGCCTGCAGATAGGCGTCATGAAAGCACGGCCGCTTGCAGAGCTGACCGTACCAGGCCTTGAGCCGGCCGGCGGTTTCGCGGTCCTTCACCAGCGCATCGACCCGGTTGCGAATTTCTTCCATCTTCTCGAAGTCGGAATCCTCAAACGCGGCCCGCATGTTCTGCACGGTGCGCTGCTCGCGCGGCAGCAGCATGATCTTGGCGCGGATCCGCCGCGACAGATCGGTCCAGCCGTCCTGAACCAGGTCTTCCTCGGCGCCGCCTCCCGCCTGGTTGGCGGTAAAGTTCTCGAGCCAGCGTTGCTGCCAGCCGGGCGTCGCAATCTCTGAAAACCATGTCGGATCGATCGGCGCGTTGGCACGCACATCGACCGACGACGGCGTACGCTGGAACACGTACAGCTCCTTGCAGGCGCGCGCGAGATACGGCACGCACTGCACGGAAGTCGCACCGGTGCCGATGATGCCGACGCGCTTGTCGGCAAGCTTCTGCATCAGCGCACCCTGGGGGTCGCCGCCGGTGTAGTCGTAATCCCAGCGGCTGGTATGGAACGAGTGCCCCTTGAAGGATTCGATGCCGGCAATGCCGGGCAGTTTTGGGACATGCAGCGGTCCCGTGCCCATGCCGAGAAACTGCGCCGTGAAGGCGTCACCGCGGTTGGTGCGGATGTTCCAGCGCGATTTCGCTTCGTCCCATTCGAGGCTCTCGACGATTGTGTGGAACAGCGCATGGTCGTAGAGACCGAATTGTTTGCCGATGCGCTGGCAATGCGCCAGGATTTCCGGCGCATGCGCGTATTTCTCCGACGGCATGTGGCCGGTCTCTTCCAGGAGCGGCATGTAGACCAGCGACGCGGTATCGCATTGCGCGCCGGGATAGCGGTTCCAGTACCAGGTGCCGCCGAAATCGCCGCCCTTTTCGATGATGCGGACATCCTTGATGCCGGTCTCTGACAGCCGCGCCGCGGTGGCGAGCCCGGCAAAGCCACCACCGATGAAAGCAAAAGTGACATGGTCAGTCTTCGGTGCGCGTGGGGTCACCGGCGTATAGGGGTCGTCGAGATAATGCGCGAGATGTCCGGCGACTTGCAGATACTGGTCGTTGCCGTCGGCGCGCAGCCGCTTGTTGCGCTCCTCCTGATATTTCTTGCGCAACCGCTCCTTGTCGATCGAAGGAGTTTTCAGGCTCTGAGGCTGGTCCATTATCGTCATCCGAAAGCGTCCTTCGAGAAATTTAGATAGTAGCCGTCATTAGCACCGCTCAGGACGGGTGTGCAGACAGATATGGCGAGTTGGCGATCGACCACGTCGGCATCGGCTCCATCCGGAAGATTTGCCGCAGATGCACTTCATCGGGGCCGTCGGCAATCCGCAGCAGGCGGCCCCAGGCCAAAGCCTGATGGATCGGTGCGTCGTCGGAGCCACCCATCGCGCCGAACACCTGCATGGCACGGTCGGCGATCCGCTGCAGCATCGCCGGCACCGCGACCTTGATCAGCGAGACGTCGCGCCAGGCGCCGTCGTGACCGGCCTGATCGAGCCGCCACGCACAGCGATAGGCCAGCAGGCGTGCCTGCTCCAGTTCGACGCGGGCTTCGGCAATCCAGCGCTGGATGGTGTCGTATTCGATCACGGTGCGGCCGAACGCCGAGCGCTCCGACGCGCGCACCATCATCAGTTCGATCAGCAGTTCGCACAGCCCGATCGAGCGCATGCAGTGATGGATGCGCGCCGGGCCCAGACGAATTTGCGCCACCTTGAAGCCCTCGCCTTCGGCGCCGAGCAGGTTCGCCGCGGGCACACGGACATTGTCGAAGGCGAGTTCGCCGATCGGGGCTACGTGATCCTCGCATCCCATCCAGCGCAGCCGCCGCACCAGACGAACGCCCGGCGTTTGCATCGGCACGATGATGCAGGAATGGCGGCGCGTCCGGTCGGTGTCCGGGTCGGTCACGCCCATCACGATCAGAAAACTGCAGTGCGGATGCGCGGCGCCGGTGATGAACCATTTGCGCCCGTTGATGACGTAGTCGTCGCCGTCGCGAACCATGCGCGTGGCAACGTTGGTCGCGTCCGACGAAGCCACATCGGGTTCGGTCATGCCGAACGCCGAACGGGTTTTGGCTTCCAGCAGTGGCTGCAGCCAACGCGCCTTCTGCTCCGGCGTGGCGCAATTCTGCAGCGCGATCATGTTGGGGACGTCGGGCGCCTGGCAGTTGAAGACTTCCGGCGCCCAGAACAGCCGGCCCATGATTTCGGCCAGCGGTGCGTATTCGAGGTTGGAAAGACGCGTGCCGGGCTCGCTGTCGGCGAGTTCAGGCAGACCGAGATTCCACAAGCCCGCCGCGCGCGCTTTTTGCTGGAGGTCGCCCATGAACGGCGCGGCCTCGCCGTTCCCGGCGACGTGTTCGAGCCAGGCGCGATGGCGCGGCAACACCTCGGCGTCGAAAAATGCCTGCAGCTTCTTTCGCCATGCTTCCGATCGCTCGGAAAGTTCAAAATCCATGTCGCCTCCCGCTTTTTGGGAGCGACCTAAGCGTATAACGACACGAATTGCAAATCCATCTCGATATATTGACAAAATGTCGAATTCTCACCAATATTCGGCCATGGCCGCAATCTCCAGCATCGACCCAGCGTCCCGGGCCAAGGCCCCGGAAGACCATGCCGATCCCGCCTTCGCGACCACGCTGGCGCACGGGCTCGACGTGCTGGCCGCGTTCCGCAACCGCAGCGGCTCGCTGTCGAATGCCGAGTTGGCGCTGCATACCGGCCTGTCGCGGCCGACGGTGTCGCGATTGACCCATACGCTGGAGCAACTCGGCTACCTCAAGCGCGATGCCAAAGGCCGTTTCGAACTCGGGCTTGGCGTGCTGGCCGCCGCCTATCCGGTGCTGTCGGCGCTCAAAGTCCGGCAACTGGCGCGTCCGCTGATCCGCGACTTCGCGGCCTACACCGGCGGCACGGTGTCGATTGCGATGCCGTTCGGTCTCGACTTCATCTATGTCGAGACGGTGCGTACCACCGATGCAGTGGCGCACCTTCCCGATGTCGGCTTTACCGGCACGCTGGCGACCACCGCCGTCGGCCGCGCCTTGCTGTCGCTGTTCACCGCGGATGAACAGGCGGCCTATGTTGCCAACGTCAAGGCCGAGCGTCCGGAAGAAGCGGACTACGTCGAGAAGCGGATGCTGCCGGATATCGAGCTCTGCAAGGAGCGCGGATTTGCGGTTTCGCTCGGCGAGTGGCGGCGCGAGATCTTTGGTGTCGCAGCGCCGCTGTACCGGACCCCGTCGGGCGACTGCCTTTCCGTCAATTGCGGCATTCCCTCGTTTCGTTTCAGCGCCGAGCAGATCGAGCGCGAATGCGGGCCGCGCATCCTCGGCCTTGCGCGCAGCATCCGTTCGCTGGTCGCCAACGGCTGAATAACCGGTTGACCCGGCAAGACGCATCGCGATCGGTGCGAAGGACAGGGGGAGAAACAATGAGCGGATTCAAATCCGCCCTCGGCATTGCCATGGGCCTCACTTTGCTGCTCGGCCAGACAGCGCAGGCCCAGAGCAACTATCCGAACCGGGCGATCCACATCGTGGTGCCCTACCCCGCCGGCGGCATCGTCGACATCATCGCCCGCGCGGTCACCGAACAGGTCGGCCGTGACTGGAAGCAGACCGTCGTGGTCGAAGCCCGCCCCGGCGGCAACAGCAATATCGGCACCGCGGCGGTCGCGCGCAGCGACCCCGATGGCTACATTTGGCTGGTGACGGGACCGGCGGCGCTGGTCAACCCGACCCTGTACAAGGATGCCGGCTGGGACGCGATGAAAGGCCTCAAGTGCGTTGGCCTTGCGATCTGGAATCAGAGCGTCGCCGTCGTCAATCCTTCGCTGCCGGTCAAGACGCTCGGTGAATTCGTTGAGCTGGCGCGGAACAAGCCCGGACAACTCAACTTCGGCAATGCCGGCGTCGGCTCATCGCTCGATCTGACCGCGCAGAAATTGTTTCAAGCCGCCAACATCAAACTGACCAATGTCGGCTACAAGGGCCAACCGCCGGCACTGATCGACCTGATGACCGACCTGATGAATTTTGAGATCGTCTCGCTGGCGCTGGCGCTGCCACACATCAAGGAGGGCAAGATCAGGCCGCTGGCCGTCTTCACCGAAAATCGCATCGCCGATCTTCCTGACGTGCCGACCATCGCCGAGGCCGGATATCCCGGCGCCTCCTATGTCTCCTGGTACGGCATCTATGTGCCGGCGGGAACGCCCGATGCGATCGCCGAAAAGATCAACGACGGCATCAACAAGGCGCTGCTCAATCCCGACGTCCAGCGCCAGCTCTCGATCGCCGACATCCCGGGCAAGCCGATGTCGCTCGGCGAACTGGCCGCGCTGATGAAAATCGACCACGACAGACTGACGGCGGTCGTCAAGGCATCCGGCATGACGCCGCAATAGCCTGTCGATCGGCCTCTATTCGTGCGACACTGGCCCGGTGTCGCGATAGGCCCAGCAGCTTTCGCGCGGCAGCGAAACCTGGGTCTCGATCCCGACCCGATGCCGGGCCGCGGTGCCGAGTTCGACCACTTCCAGCCGCTTGCCGAACAGTTCGATGCCATAGGCGGTCTGCGTGCCCTGGTAACGGCGGTCGAGCACACGGGCTGGGAAACTGTTGGCGCCGCTATGCTCTCCGATCGCAATGTTTTCCGGCCGCAGCGCGATCCGGACCTTGTCATCCGGCCCGCAGGAATGCAGCAGCGCCACCTCGCCCTGCCTTCCTTCGCCGAAATCGACCATGCCGAACTCGCCGCTGCGCGAAACCAGCCTGCCCTCGAGCTCGTTGGTCGCGCCGGTGAAGTTGGCGACGAACAGATCGGCGGGGCGGTTATAGATCTCGTCCGGCGTGTCCATCTGCAGCAGTTTGCCGTTGCGCATCACGCCGATGCGATCGCCGAGCACCACCGCCTCGGCCTGGTCGTGGGTAACGTAGAGCGCGGTCATGCCGGTCTGTTTCAGGATCACGCGCAGGTCGTCGCGCAGCCGCAGCCGCAGCTTGGCATCGAGGTTCGACAAGGGTTCGTCGAGCAGCAGCAGTTGCGGGCGGTAGACGATGCTGCGCGCCAGCGCCACGCGCTGCATCTGTCCGCCCGACAGCGCCACCACCGGCCGGTCGGCATATTCGGACAGGCCGACCAGTGCGAGCGCTTCGTCGACCATGCGGCGGGCTTCCTCGCGGGAAAACTTCCGGTGCTTGAGCGGATAGACCACGTTCTGCCGTACCGTCATATGCGGCCACACCGCATAGGACTGGAACACCATGCCGAGTTCGCGCAAGCGCGGCGGCACCAGAATGCCGCGCTCGGGCGACGACACGATCCTGCCGGCGATGCCGATCTCACCCGACGTCGGATGCTCGAGGCCGGCAACGCAGCGCAAGGTCGTGGTCTTGCCGCAGCCGGACGGGCCCAGCAGGACAACGATTTCACCTGATGGCACCGAGAAGCTGACGCCGTCGATCGCGGGCCGGCCGATCGAAAACTGCTTGCGCAGGTCGGTGACTTCGAGCGTCGCGGTCATGAACCAACCTTCTTGATACGCACTGCGCTCACTGCCGGTAACCGAAGGTCTTGTCCCACTCCGCAACCCAGGCGGCGTGCAGCTTCACGTATTCATCGAACTTGGGATACCAGACCTTGACCACCTTGGGGTCGAAGCCTTCGGGATAGATCGGCGGATCCTTCAGCGAGGTCAGATTGCCGAACTCCTTGATCATGAAGGTCTGCCCCTCCTTCGACAACGACCAGTTCAGGAACAGTCTCGCGGCATTCGGATGCGTGGCGGTCTTCGTAATTCCGGAGGCGTATGGATTGACCGGCGCCCCTTCCGGCGGGAAGAACATCTTGATCGGCGCACCGTCTTTCTGTTTCTGATAGACGATATTGTAAAGCAACGGGCCCATTGCCACCTCGCCGCGCACCAGCGCATCCGCCATCGGCGCGCCCGACGGGTACAGGATCGGATGGGTCGCGGCCTGCTTGGCCCAGTAGTCCTCGCCAAGCACCTGACGCTCGAACATGATCCGGGTCCAGGTGGTACCGCCCGACTGCGCGAACACCTGGCCGGTCATCTTGTCGTATTCGGGCTTGGTGAGATCCCTCCACGTTTTGGGGGGATCCTTCACCAATTCGGTATTGTAGGCGATCGACCAGGCGATGGTGGCACGCGGCCAGAACTTCGGCGAGATCAACGCCTCGGGATTGTAGTCGGCCGCGTTCGGCGGCGCGTAATCCTGGAACAGGTCTTCCAGCGGCTGCATCAAGGCGCGGTCGGAATGATCGATCACGTCGGCAATCAGCTTGCCGGCCGCGGCCTCGGTCTTGACACGGGTGATGAGCTGGCCGCCGGGAGCGCGCACCATCTCGACCTTGATCTCAGGAAAGCGCTTGTTGAACTCCTTGATGGTGACCTGTTCGATTTCAGCGAAATTCGCCGTGTAGAACACCAGTTTGCCTTCTGCCTTTGCAGCAGCAATCAGTTCGGGCGAAGCGAATTCCTGCGCCTGCGCAGAGGCGGCCGATGCCAGCCCGAAGCCGGCAATACCGGCCAGCGCGGCAGCGCCAATAAAGATCCGTCTATCCATCGCCAATCCTCCCTTTATTCTTGTTATCCGGTGCGCGCGACGCTGCCCTGCGCGGCACCGCGCGACAGCCAGTTGGCGCCCCCGATGAGAACGCCGAGCAGAATCGTCTGCACGATGCTGAATGCGGCGGTCTTGCCGATATTGCCGCCTTCGTAATAGTCGAGCAGCAGCACCGACATCACCATGGTGTTGCTGGTGTAGAGAAACAGCGACGAGCCGAGTTCGCGCACTGCCAGCACAAACAATAGCGTCATCGAGGCGATCACGCCGGGCCGCGCCAATGGCAGCACGATGGTCCTGATGGTGCCGAGCATGCCCTTGCCGCAGACCCAGGCGGCTTCCTCGAGTTCGCGATGAATTTGCAGGAACGAGGTCGACAGCGCCTTCACCGTATCCGGCATGAAGCGCGCGATGAACGCCAGCGCCAAAATCCAGATCGTGCCGTAGAGTCCGCCGGGAATACCGATCCAGGCCCAGAGATAGGCAACGCCGACCACGAGGCCGGGGATGGCGACCGGCACGGTCGAGATCAGGTCGATCCAGCGCCGGCCGGTCACCTGGGTGCGATGAATGGTGTAGCCGATCGCAAAGGCGAGCGCACCGCCGACCACCGCCGTGATCACGCCGACCTCGACCGCGTTGTAGATCGACCGCAGCGTCAGTGGATTGTCGAAGATGCTGTTGAAATGCATCATCGAATATTGCCGCATGTCGAACAGGCTGGCGGCGTCGCGGATGAACATGAACTTGCGGAACGCCGCCACGATCAGCGCCAGCGACGGCAGCACCACCACGATCACGAGATAGACGATGCCGAGGCCGAAGGTGAACCAGCGCCAGCGCCCGAGGTCGAGGTTGCGCGGGCGAAATGCCTTGCCGGCCACCGTAGTATAGCTGCGGCCGCTCAAGACCTTCTGCTGCAGGAACACCAGCCCGCCGGTGACCACCATCAGAATGATCGCAACCGCGGCCGCGGTGTTGTACAGCGGCGGCGACCAGTTGGTGAGCTTGAAGATGTAGGTCGTCAGCACCGCCAGGTTGGTCGGCGCGCCCAGCACCGCCGGAATGCCGTAGATGCCGAGCATCACGATGAACGACAGCAGCATGCCCGAGACGATCGCCGGCATGATCAGGGGAAACGTCACCGAGAACAGCGTTGCGAAGGCGCTGGCGCCGGAAATCTCCGCGGCCTCTTCGAGGCTCGGATCCATGTTGCGCAGCGCCGACGAGGTGAACATGTAGACATAGGGCGCATAGTAGATGCCGAACACGAACACCAGCCCCGACAGCGAATAGAGATCGACGCGCCAGTCGAGCCCGATCCATTTGAACATCGTGTTGATCAGGCCGGTCTTGGGCGACCCCAGAATGGCCCATGCGACACCCGCAACCAGCGGCGGCGCGAACAGCGGCAGGATGCTGGCAGCGGCAATGAAACCCTTGAACGGCGTATTGGTGCGAACCACGATCCAGGAAAACAACAGCCCGATCGCCACCGCGATCAGGGTGCCGCCGCCGCAGGCGATCAGCGTGTTCAGCAAGGCCTCGCCGACATTGGGGTTCGCCAGCACGGTGAGGAAATTGGTGATCGAGAGATGGCTGAGCGAAAAGCCGTCGACCACCGGATTGGTGTCGGTGAGCGCGCCCAGCAGCAGCATCAGGACGGGATAGATCACCAGAAAGCCGAGGATCGCCAGCAGCAGCGTGACCCAAAGCACGCTCCACATGCGCCGGCGCATACCCTCGCTGGCGCTCTGTGTAATTTCGGTGCGCCGTCCCGCAGGTCCGTGCAAACGCTTCCCCTCGCCGCGGACCGTCTTTTTGAAGATTGCGGTCGCTATGCGTGCCAAGCCTAGTCGATCATTCGGCCGGCGGGAAGCTATCCGAAAGTCGGCGCGCTGAAATGGCGCGGAAGGCGTGAATTTTGAGCAGATATTTGCACGGCGCGTCGCAAAGGCAGCCGATCCGGCTATGTTCTGAATACAAAGCCATCGCTTCGCATATGCATCATGCAACCGCGCCCCTGTGGTCCGCTCCGCGTCCGTAGTACACGCCGAACGGGGCTGCCGCCCCGGCGCAGAGAACCTTATCGCGATGTCTTCAGACCCAACCGCCGTAAAGCCGTCCGTCCCGCTCATGGACGGTTTGCCCCCGGAACTCCGGCGCTGGGCGGTCGCGGCGATCTTTACCACGCTGGCGCTGGCCTCGCTGGATACGGCAATCGCCAACATCGCCCTCCCCGCCATTGCCGCCGATCTCCATGTCAGCGCGGCCGACGTGGTCTGGGTCGTCAACGTCTATCAAATCGCGCTGGTCGCGACCCTGTTGCCGCTCGGCGCGCTCGGCGAAATCGTCGGCCATGAGCGGATTTATCTTGGTGGCCTGTTGCTGTTCACGCTGGCCTCACTCGGCTGCGCTTTCGCCTGGTCGTTGCCAAGCCTGACCGCAGCGAGAGCGCTGCAAGGGCTCGGCGCCAGCGGCATCATGAGCGTCAACGCGGCGCTGGTCCGCTTCGTCTACCCGACCCGCATGATGGGCCGCGGCTTCGGCCACAACGCACTGGTGGTCGGAACCGCCATGACGCTGGGGCCCACGATCGCATCCGCGGTATTGGCCGTCGGAAACTGGCCCTGGCTGTTCGCGATCAACCTCCCGTTCGGCGTGATTGCCATCGTGATCGGCCTGAAGACGCTGCCGCGAACGCCCCGCGAGGGACACGCGTTCGACTTTCTAAGCGCCGCTTTGACCGCCAGTTGCCTCGGCCTCTTCATCATCGGGATCGGCAGCGCGGCGCACGGGGCACCGCCTGCGCTCGTCGTGGACGAACTGGTCGGCGCGGTGCTGCTCGGCTGGTTCCTGACCCGCCGGAACGCCGGCCATCCGGCGCCGATGCTGCCGATCGACCTGTTCCAGCGGCCGATGTTCGCACTTTCGGCGGCCACCTCGGTCTGCTCCTTCTCGGTACAGGGCCTCGCGATGGTCGCGCTGCCGTTCTACTTCGAGGACGTGCTGATGCGGTCGCAGGTCGAGACCGGTTTTTTCATGACGCCCTGGCCGCTGGTGGTGGCCATGATGGCGCCGATCGGCGGCCGTCTGTCCGACCGCTTTCCGGTCGGCATTCTCGGCGGCCTCGGTCTGGCGCTGCTGGGCGTCGGGATGGCGCTGCTGGCGACGCTTCCCGCCGATCCCGGCACCGCCAACATCGTCTGGCGCACGGTGGTGTGCGGGATCGGATTCGGCTTCTTTCAAACGCCCAATTTGCGGGCCTTGATGTCGAGCGCGCCGCCGCATCGCAGCGGCAGCGCGAGCAGCATTGTCGCGACCGCCCGTCTGACCGGACAAACCCTCGGCGCCGCGCTCGCGGCCCTGTGTTTTGCCCTCGGCGGTCACAACGGCGCGACCGTTGCGCTGGCGCTTGGTGCCGGCTTTGCCGGGCTCGGAAGCCTGATGAGTTTCCTGCGCCTCGCGGTGGCGCCATCGCGAACATGAAGATCATGTAATAAAGCCGCCGCGTAACCCCGGCTCATCAATTTTCTTCCTTTCGCAGACGCGTATTCTTGATTTGAACTGTTCCAGATTGCAGGCCAACATCGCCCCACGGCTCTCTCGATGGATTGAGCTAACAGGGGAAAAGCGATGGCAAACCTCACTATCAACGGCAAATCAATCACCGTGGACGTCGAAGACGACACCCCGCTGCTTTGGGCTATCAGGGAGAATGTCGGACTGACCGGAACCAAATACGGTTGCGGCATTGCACAATGCGGGGCCTGCACGGTCCACATCGACGGCGTCGCGATGCGCTCCTGCGGCATCGCGGTCAGCGAAGCCATCGGCAAACAAATCACCACCATCGAAGGCCTCGCCGGCAATGGCGCGCTGCACAAGGTGCAGCAGGCCTGGGTGGCCAACGACGTTCCGCAATGCGGCTATTGCCAGAGCGGCATGATCATGGCGGTCGCGGCCCTGCTCAAGGAAAAGCCGAAGCCGACCGACCAGGATATCGACGAGGCCATCACCAATATCTGCCGATGCGGAACCTTCCAGCAGGTTCGCGAGGCCATTCACGCCGCTGCGAACGCTTGAGGAGGATGTCATGAACAAGCACGTCTCGCCCAAGCTCAACCGCCGCGCCTTCGTGATCGGTACCGCCGCGGCCGGCGCCGGACTTACGCTCGGCCTCGACATTCCCTTTGGCGGACCGACCGTGGTCCGCGCCGCCGACGGCTCGCCCGAGGTCAACGCCTGGGTGGTGATCCGCCCCGACGACACCGTCGTGATCCGCATCGCCCGTTCGGAGATGGGACAAGGCACGCTCACCGGCCTCGCCCAGCTCGTTGCCGAAGAACTGGAATGCGACTGGTCCAAGGTCACCACCGAATTTCCGACGCCGGGCCAAAGTGTCGCCCGCAAGCGTGCCTGGGGCGATTTCTCGACCGGCGGCAGCCGCGGCATCCGCGCCAGCCATGAATATGTCCGCAAGGGCGGCGCCACCGCGCGTATGATGCTGGTCCAGGCCGCCGCCAACGAGTGGAAAGTGCCGGTCTCGGAATGCACCGCATCCAACAGCGTCATCACCCATGCGGCCTCGGGCAAGACCACGACCTACGGCAAGGTGGTCGAAGCCGCGGCGAAACTGACGCCACCCGCGGATGCCGACGTCAAGCTGAAGGATCCGAAGGACTGGAAGATCGCCGGCAAGGGATTGAAGCGGCTCGATACCGTCGACAAGACCACCGGCAAGATGACCTACGGCATCGATATCAAGCTGCCGGGCATGCTCAACGCCGCGGTCAAGGCCTGTCCTGTGTTCGGCGGCAAGCTGAAAAGCTACGACGAAGCCAAGGTTATGGGCATGAAGGGCGTCAAGAAGGTGGTGAAGGTCGACGACACCGCGGTCGCCGTCGTCGCCGATACCTGGTGGCACGCCAAGACCGCGCTTGAGGCGCTGCCTGTTGTCTGGGACGAAGGTGACAACGCCAAGGTCTCCAGCGAGTCGATCGCCAAATGGCTCGCCGAAGGCCTCGACAACGCGCAGCCGGCCTATGTCGGCAACCAGAACGGCGACGCCAAGGCGGCGATTGCGGGTGCCGCCAAGAAGGTCGAGGCGGTTTACAACTACCCCTACCAGAACCACGCCGCGATGGAGCCGCTCAACGCCACCGCGCTGTGGACTGCCGATAAGTGCGAGGTTTGGTGCGGCACCCAGAACGGCGAAGCCGCCTTTGCGGCGACGCTGGAGGCCTCCGGGCTTTCGGCCGACAAATGCGACGTACACAAGCAGATGCTTGGCGGCGGCTTCGGCCGTCGCGGCCAGACCGACTATGTCCGGCAGGCGGTCCTGATCGCCAAGCAGATGCCGGGGACGCCGGTCAAGTTGCTGTGGTCGCGCGAGGAAGACATGCAGCACGGCATGTATCATCCGATCACGCAGTGCAAATTGACCGGGGCCTTCGATGCCGACAACAACCTGACGGCGTTGCATGTCAGGCTGTCCGGCCAATCCATCCTGTTTACTTTGCGCCCGGCGGCGCTGGAGAACGGCAAGGATCCGGTGGCCTTCCAGGGCCTCAACGCGTCCGGCGAGGCCGCGATCGGTTACAGCGTGCCGAATTTGCTGGTCGAGCATTCCATGCGCAATCCGCATGTCCCGCCCGGCTTCTGGCGCGGCGTCAACGTCAATCACAACGCGATCTATCTGGAATGCTTCATGGATGAGCTGGCGCTGTCGGTGGGCCAGGATCCGCTCGCGTTCCGCCGCAAGCTGATGGCGACACATCCGAAGCATCTGGCCGTGCTCAACGCGGTGGCCGAGAAAATCGGCTGGGGCACGCCGGCGCCGCAAGGCGTCTATCGCGGCATCGCCCAGCATATGGGCTATGGCAGCTACGTCGCCGGTGCCGCGGAGATCTCCGTGACCGACGGCAGCAAGATCAAGGTGCACCGCATCATCGCCGCCACCGATCCCGGCTATGCCGTCAATCCGGCGCAGATCGAACGGCAGATTGCGGGCTCCTTCGTCTACGGCCTGTCCGGCCTGTTCTACGGCGGCTGTACCGTGAAGAACGGCGCCATCGAGCAGACCAACTTCGACACCTACAACTCGATGCGGATCGCCGAGATGCCGAAGGTGGAATCGATCGTGATGCCGAGCGGCGGCTTCTGGGGCGGTGTCGGCGAACCCACCATCTGCGTGGCCGGACCGGCGGTGCTCAACGCCTACTTCGCGGCGACCGGCAAACGCATTCGTTCGGTGCCATTGCGGGACCAGAATATCAGCTTCGCCTGACAACAGGAGCGGCGGCCCACCCGGCCGCCGCTCGCTCCTTTTCGGATTTAACGCATGGACGTCACGCGCCGGCTGTCGCGCCGAGATGTCGCTCGCGGCATTGCTTCGGTTGCCGCAGCATCGGCGTTGCCGTGTCCTTCGTTTGCGCAAGGCGTGCCGCGTATTGTCGTGATCGGCGGCGGCTTCGGCGGCGCGAGTTGCGCGCGGGCGCTGCGCCAGCTTGATCCAAAACTGCGGGTGACGCTGGTCGAACCAAATCAAGTGTTTACCGCCTGCCCCTTCAGTAACGAAGTGATCGCGGGTTTGCGGGAACTGCCGATGCAGCAGTTCACCTATGACAGGATTGCCGCCGCGGGCGTGACCGTCGTTCCGCAAGCCGCGACAAAGGTCGATCCGCAGGCGCGCAGTGTCACCTTGGCAGACGGCACTTCGCTCGCCTACGACCGGCTGGTGCTGGCGCCCGGCATCGACCTGCGCTTCGACGCCTTGCCCGGCTACGGCGAAGCCGCCGCCGCCAAAATGCCGCATGCCTGGAAGGCCGGCGAACAGACGATACTTCTTCGCAAGCAGATCGAAGCCATGGCGGATGGCGGCACGGTCGTGCTGGCGGTGCCCGCGGCTCCCCTGCGCTGTCCGCCGGCGCCTTACGAGCGCGCCAGCCTGATTGCCCATTACCTGAAGAACCGGAAGCCGCGTTCGAAGGTCCTGATCCTCGACGCCAAGGATGGCTTCTCGCAGCAAAAACTGTTCGAGGCGGCCTGGAAGGAATTGTACCCCGGCATGATCGAACGGATCGCGCTGTCGCAAGGTGGCCGGGTAACGTCGGTCGATGCCGCGACCAACACCATTGTCACCGACTTCGGTAATTACACCGCCGATGTCGCGAGCGTGATCCCGCCGCAGAAGGCCGGGCGTATCGCCGAAATCGCAGGCGCCGCCGACAACACCGGCTGGTGCCCGATCGATCCGGTCAGCTTTGGCTCAAAACTCGTGCCCAACATTCATGTCATCGGCGACGCCTGCATCGCCGGACAACTGCCGAAATCGGCCTCCGCCGCGCACGCACAGGGCAAGGCCTGCGCCGCTGTTATCGTGAATATGATGTCCGGCAAGCCGCCGGAGCCGCCGCGGCTGACCGGGGCCTGCTACAATACGGTCGAACCCGGCTACGCGTTCTCGCTGTCGGGCGTCTATCAGCCGAAGGACGGGCAGTTCGCCGAGGTCGAGGGCGCGACAAGCCCGGTCAATGCGCCGCGCGAAGAGCGCCGGCGCGAAGCGGAGCGTGCGGACAACTGGTTCAAGACGATCACGGTGGACATCTTTGGCTAGGGCAATCCAGATCGCGGGAGCGTGGCTCGGGGCAGCATGGCTGGCGCTGCCGTTGCCGGCCGGTGCGCAGGCCCTGCGTTCCTACGCCATCGTCGGCGACGCCATTCCGGATCGACTCACGACCACGCCGGGCGACGCGGTGCGCGGGCGCGCGCTGGTGGTCGAACGGTCGAGCACGTGCATCCTTTGCCACAACGGCCCGTTTCCGGAAGTGAGGTTCCAGGGCGACCTCGCCCCCAACCTCGCCGGTTCCGGCAGCCGCTGGTCGGAGGGACAGCTTCGGCTCCGGCTGGTCGACGCCGCGCATCTCAATGCCGCGACCATCATGCCGTCCTATTATCGCGTCGACGGGCTCGACCGTGTCGGGCCATCTTGGCGCGGCAAACCGATCCTGTCGGCCGAACAGATCGAGGATATCGTGGCGTATCTGGCAAGCCTGCGCGATTAGGAAATGACGATGCACCGACTGCCCCATTCGACCCGTCGCCAGTTCCTCGGCCTCGCCGGCGGCGCCGCCGTGGCCGGCGCGGTACCCGTCGTCACGCTGCGCCCCGCCGAAGCCACGCCGGCAATGCTGGCTTCCGCGATACGCCAGGTGGCGGGCGATGCCGTGGTGCGCACCGGCAAGGTCAAGCTCGACGTGCCGCCACTGGTCGAGAACGGCAACACCGTGCCGCTGACGGTCAGCGTCGACAACCCGATGACTTCAGAGAACCACGTCAAAAGCATCCACGTCTTCAACGAGAAGAACCCGCAACCCAATGTCGGCAATTTCTATCTTGGCCCGAATGCCGGCCGGGCGCAGGTGTCGACCCGGATCAGGCTCGCCGACAGCCAGAAGATTACAGCGATCGCAAAGCTTTCGGACGGCTCGTTCTGGTCGGCCAGCGTCGACATCATCGTGACGCTGGCGGCCTGCACCGAGGAGGTAATCTGATGGCCGCGGCCTTAATCAACATTCCCAAGAAAGCGAAGCGCGGCGATATCATCGAGATCAAGACGCTGATGTCGCACATCATGGAGACCGGCTATCGCCATATGGCTTCAGGCGAAATCGTGCCTCGCGATATCATCACCAGCTTCACGTGCCGCTATAACGGCAGCGAGATTTTCCGCGCCGACCTGTTTCCCGCGATCGCCGCCAATCCGTTCATGACATTCTTCACCACGGCGACCGAGAGCGGCAAGTTCGAATTCGAATGGATCGGCGACAACGGCTTTTCCGAAACCGCCTCCGCTTCGATCACCGTCGAATGAGACTGGCCGGCGCCATATTCGCCGCGCTGCTGGTGGCGGGTTCCGTCGGCGCCGCCGAAATCCCGCAGGCCGAACGCCGCTCCGGTTACAGCTTCATGACGCCGGACACCAGGGCGATGCAGGACGACGACACTGCCAATCCCGGCATGCTCTGGGGGCTCGACGGCGAAGCGTTGTGGAAGCGCAAAGTTGGTTCCGCGAACAAGGCCTGCGCCGATTGCCACACCGACGCCAGCGCCAGCATGAAGGGCGTCGCCGCGCATTATCCCGCCTTCGACAAGGCGCTCGGCCGTCCCGTCGATCTGGAACAGCGCATCAACCTGTGCCGTACCAACCATCAGCAGGCGTCGCCGCTGGCCTATGAGAGCCGCGACCTGCTGGCACTGACCGCCTTCGTCGCCCGGCAGTCGCAGGGCAAAGCGATCGAAACCGGCAGCGATCCGCAGCTCGAACCATTCATCGCCAAGGGACGCCAGCTGTTCATGCAGCGGCAGGGCCAGCTCAATCTCGGCTGCGCCAATTGCCATGACGACAATTGGGACAAGCGGCTGGCCGGATCGGCGATCACGCAAGCGCACCCGACGGGATATCCGCTCTACCGGCTGGAATGGCAATCGCTGGGGTCGCTGCAGCGACGCCTGCGCGCCTGCATCACCGGCATCCGCGCCCAGGCCTATGACTACGGCGCGCCGGAACTGGTGGAACTCGAGCTGTACCTGATGTCGCGGGCGCGCGGCATGCCGATGGAAGCGCCGGCGGTGCGGCCGTAGGTACGCCGGCCGCCTGGAGGGGCCAAACACAAAAATCGCGAAAACAACCCCATGCAAAGTAGAAATGGCACGCCGCTGGAGGCGCCCGCGGTCAGACCTTGACCTATCCCCTCATGGTGAGGAGCGCGAAGCGCGTCTCCGGACGATGCGCTGCATCGCCGGGCGAACCATGAGAGCCAGACTGTAGCCCATCCTTCGAGACGCCGCGGAGCCTGTCATCGGGCGCGCATTCGCGCGACCCGTTGGCGGCTCCTCAGGATGAGGAAGACTGAGTGTGCTGCTAGCGCTCCGCGAATGCCTTCTCGACCACGAACTGCGCCGGCTCGCCGTGATTGCCTTCGACAAAACCCTTGCCGTTGAGCAAGGTGCGCGTGTCCGCTACCAGCGCCGGGCTGCCGCAGATCATGACGCGGTCGTGCACGGGATCGAGCGTGGCAAGGCCAATATCGCCGAACAGTTTTCCCGAATTGATCAGGTCAGTGATCCGGCCGCGGTTGCGGAAGGGATCGCGGGTCACGGTCGGATAATAGATCAGCTGGTTGCGAATGTAGTCGCCGATCAGCTCGTCGTTCGGCAGTTTCTCGGTGATCATCTCGCCATAAGCGAGTTCGGCGACGCGGCGGCAGCCGTGCAGCAGCACCACCTTCTCGAACCGCTCATAGGTCTCGGGATCCTTGATCACGCTCAGGAACGGCGCCAGGCCGGTGCCGGTGCCGATCAGGTACAGATTGCGGCCGTCTTCGAGGTTGTCGATGACGAGCGTGCCGGTGGCCTTGCGGCTGACGATGATCTCGTCGCCCTGCTTCAGGTGCTGCAGGCGCGAGGTCAGCGGACCATCGGGCACCTTGATCGAGAAGAATTCCAGCCGGTCTTCATAGTTGGCGCTGGCCACGCTGTAGGCGCGCAGCAGCGGCTTCTCGCCGACCTTCAGCCCGATCATGGTGAACTCGCCGTTTCTAAAACGAAACGAGGGATCGCGCGTGGTGGTGAAGGAGAACAGCGTGTCGGTCCAGTGATGGACGCTCAAAACGCTTTCCTGGTTGAAATTGCTCATCTTGCCGATCCCGTCTCTCGAAGGCCGATTGCGATGCTCAAATCATTTGTATACGATCATTCGTACACGAATGAATAATCCTTCTTGATCCCGGCGTCAAGCCGCGGGCAAGATGGCGTCCAGCGCCCCGAAGGCATTGAACAACAAGGACAAAACCATGGCCCATGACGCACCCTCGGCAACCGGCCCGAGCAAGCTGGTGATCCGCAATATCGGGTTGCTGCTGTCAGGGGCGCTGGAGAAGCCGATCCTGGATGCCGACACCATCGTGGCCGAGAACGGCAAGATCACCGCGATCGGCCGGCTGAAGGATGTCGATACCGAGGGTGCCACCACCGTCGTCAATGCCAACGGCACCACCGTCGCGCCCGGCCTGATCGACAGCCACGTCCATCCGGTGGCGGGCGACTGGACGCCGCGGCAGAACCAGACCAACTGGATCGACAGCTACCTCCATGGCGGCGTCACCACCATGATCTCGGCCGGCGAAGTCCACATGCCCGGCCGTCCGCGCGACGTCGTCGGCCTCAAGGCGATGGCGATCTTCGCGCAACGCTCGTTCTGGACGCTGCGCCCCGGCGGCGTGAAGGTGCATGCCGGCGCGCCGGTGATCGAATGCGAGATGGTCGAGGACGATTTCAAGGAATTGGCCGCGGCCGGCGTCAAGCTGCTCGGCGAAGTCGGTCTCGGCGGCGTCAAGGACGGCCCGACCGCGCGCAAGATGGTGGGCTGGGCGCGCAAATACGGCATCCAGAGCACCATCCACACCGGCGGGCCTTCGATCCCCGGCTCCGGCCTGATCGACAAGGACGTGGTGCTCGAAGCCGACACCGACGTGGTCGGCCACATCAATGGCGGCCACACCGCCCTGCCCGACGACCAGATCCGCTGCATCTGCGAGGGCTGCAAGCGCGGGCTGGAACTGGTTCACAACGGCAACGAACGCTCGGCACTGTTCACCCTGCGGATCGCGCGCGAGATGGGCGATCTGCATCGCGTCATTCTTGGCACCGATGCTCCGGCCGGGTCCGGCGTGCAGCCGCTCGGCATCCTGCGCATGGTGTCGCTGTTGTCATCGCTCGGCGAACTGCCGGCGGAAATCGCCTTCTGCCTCGCCACCGGCAACACCGCCCGGATGCGGGAGCTGGATTGCGGGATCATCGAGGTCGGCCGCTCCGCCGATTTCGTCATCATGGACATGGCGCAGCATTCGCCCGGCCGGAATATCCTGCACAGCGTGCAACTCGGCGACCTGCCCGGCATCGGCATGACCATTATCGACGGCATTGTCCGCACCCAGCGCAGCCGCAACACCCCGCCGGCGGGAAGAGTGCCGGAGATCGTTTCAGGGCATTAGGTGGAAGACCTCATCCTGAGGAGCCGCGAAGCGGCGTCTCGAAGGATGAATGGCACGAGCTGGGCCTCATGGTTCGAGACGGCGCGGAGCCTGTCATCGGGCGCGCATTCGCGCGACCCGTTGGCGCCTCCTCACCATGAGGAACAGATCACCTTCCCCTTCGAGACGGTCGCTCCGCGACCTCCTGCGACAACGGCATAGCCGTTACGCGGAGGTGACGGGATCGAGGTCAGCGTTTTCTCGGAAGTTCGCAACGCAGCAGTTCGTCGGGATGCAGCCACGCAGTAACAGCGAGCGCATCGGCCACCGGTGCGTTCCCGAAGCTGCTCTTCACGGCAAACTTAATGGCGACCTTGCCGCTGTTCGAGGCTTGGCGGCGGGCCCGCCGACAAATAGCGATGTCCGCTTGTGGAGGTATCTTGGACGTCAGCCCCAGATCCCGCGGCGTCCGTTAAGTGCCATGTGTGGACGGCTCCGTGTTGGCAAGAGATTTTTCACGTTTTGCAGCATTGGTCGGTGCAGCCATGTGTTCGGCCTTTAGACGCGGTTCACATGACCGCTGGCCATAATGCCCTCCGCGGATCAGGTCCCGACCAACAACTCGCATTCAAGAATGCCTTGGCACATGTGGGTTGTCCTGATCGCCGGATCGACCGGCTCTGCATTACGTGCTGTTCGCCCTCCCAACCTTCACATCACGCCAGTTGCCCGGCGCGATCTCGTTCATCGCGCAAGCGCGACGGGTTCGTTGTATCGCTCGCCCCTGGCCATCATGACCCAGACCATCCGCGCGATCTTGTTGGCGAGCGCGATAGCCGCAACCTTGGTCGGCCGCCTGGCCAGCAAGGCCGTGAGCCAGGGCCGGTGTTTGGCGCCGTGGATCTTGGCGTAACGGATGACAGAAAGCGCGCCGGCCACAAACAGGCCGCGCAAATAGCGGTCACCTTGCTTGCTTATATTGCCGAGCCTGTTCTTGCCTCCACTGGAGTGCTGTTTCGGTACCATACCTATCCAGGCCGAGAAGTTGCGCCCTGATCGGAAGGACTTTGGATCAGCAACGGCAGCGACCAAAGCAGTGGCCAGCACTGGACCGACGCCGGGGGCTTCTTCGAGCCGCATGCTCATTTCGTTGGACCGATGCCATGCCCTGATCAACCGGTCGAACTCCAGGATCTGCTCCTTCATCCTGCGCAGTTGAGCCCCGAGTGCCGCAAGACACGCACGAGCGATCTCCGGAACCCTTCTGTCGTTCGGATCGGCGACGACAGTGAGCAGTTCTACGACACCTTGACGCCCGACCGGCGCAACTATCCCGTACTCGGCAAGATGAGCCCGGATCGCATTGATTACGGAGGTCTGCTGACGGATGAACAGATGACGCGTGCGGTGCAATACCAAGCCGCTTTGCTGCTCGGGAGTCTTGGTCGGCACGAACCGCATGTTGGCCCTGGTGACTGCCTCACAAATAGCCTCTGCGTCAGTCGCGTCATTCTTCTGCCGCTTGACGTAGGGTTTCACGTAGGCCGGCGGCATTAGCCGGACGGTGTGACCAAGTGCCTGGAGTTCGCGTGACCAATGGTGCGCCGAGCCGCAGGCTTCAATACCGACCAGACACGGCGACAGCTTCCGGAAGAACGTCAAGACATAGCGACGCTTCAATTGCTGGCGAACAATTACTTGGCCGCCAGCGTCAACGCCGTGAACCTGGAAAACCGACTTGGCGATGTCTAAACCGATTGTCGTAACCGTCTGCATGGCTCGCTCCTCTGAATCGTGGGAGCCTTAACAGCCCCCACATCCGTGGCACTCTCGTGCCGGTGGAGGAGCCGTCCACAGCATCAACAACGGAAGTAGTCAACATCCATCTTGCCTCGGATACCACGGACAGTTCCGACTATCTTCGAGATCGGGCCGAAGATTTGGCTTGCGGCTATTTCAAAAGTCGCAAAAGAGCTTGACCGGCTTTTGTGTTGAATTCCTTGGCATCCAACGTCCCATCATGATCTGAATCTGCGGCAGTGAAACGCTGCTCGACGACCGCGAGATACTCGTCCTTCGTGAGCGTTCCATCGTGGTCAGGATCGGCAGCGGCGAACTCTTTCGGAGTCAATCTGCGAGCCAATTCACGTTTGTCGAGAGTGCCATCATGGTCGCGGTCTAACTTGTCAAACAACGCTGATGCAGCCTTCTTCGCTTCCGCGAGGTCGACCGTGCCATCGTTATCCGTGTCAAACATTCGAATCCAATTCGAATGGCGGGACTTCGCTAAGACCGGCAATACTCCGGCAAGGAAGGTACCGGCGGTAAATGCGAAAACTATGGTGCGGCGCGGTATCATGGGGAGACCTTTCCCGGTTCCGATTTGCAATACGCAACTCCGCCGGCGAAAGCGAGTTCCCTCCCCCGAGTGGTAGATCCTGAGCGATGTTGAATCTTCGCTGTCGGAGCTCCGCTGGGTTCGACATTGGCTATCAACGTGCTTGCAACGTCCGTGTTGGGTCAAACGCGTCATCTGACGGTGTGCGGACTACTTCCGGTCTACTCTGCTAAGCAGATGTTTTCGGAGCCGGTCGACACTTCGCATTTGGGCCAACAACGGACTCGCGCAGACAACGCAATTCGTTTTCACTTTGGCGACGAAGCAACGACAAACTTCGCAGTGAGCGAGACCTTCGATTTTATGGAATTCGAGATGAAGCACTGTGCTTCAACGGTTTCCATGATTTCACGGGCACGTTCGAGTTCGGCTTTGTCTTTGAGGCTTACGCGCGGTCGAACCATGACTTCCGTGATGCGGTACTTGCCTTCGACATTTTCGAGCAGGCCTTCGGCTTCACTTTCATATCGCACCGGAGTCAGACCTTTCGCTTGGGCGAGCGTCAGGAAGGTCAGCATCATGCATGTATTGACTGAGCCGACGAGTAGCTCTTCAGGCGCCCAGATATCTGGTTCACCCTTAAACTCAGGCGGACTGCCAACGACGATGTTTGGTTTCCCCGACGCAGAAAGCGTGCCCCGTCGCGCGGAACTCCAGGCTGTGTTGGCCTTGTAGCGAAAGGATTTGTAGGCTCTCTTTGTCTCCACGCAAACCTCCTAGACCGCTGTCGCCGAAGGCGCTCTCGAGCTTCCGCTTCCGGCGGTTTCTCTCGAACTATATCGCGAGATGGCTAACGTCTGAAGTGGGTCAAACCCAGAAATACTCGCTGCGAGCAAATGTCTTCCGTTGTTCACCTGACAACGGACATGCAGCGACCACGGCGATACTTCCGATTTGTGCCAATAGGCGACAACGCCCTATGCGGCCCCACGACGTCAGTGACGTGCGTTTGTAAGGAGTAGAGTGATGCTAACCACAACTATCGTGAAAGCAAAAAAACCAAGAAGAGACCTCGTCAGCGTGCGTTCCCAGTTCGTCTGAACACGCGCCAACCAGAAAACCGTAATGAGGGATATGCAAACGGCAACGCCGACAGCAGGAGCATGGGCGTCTCGCGAAAGAGCTAAGGGAATTTTTAGTCCGATATAGGCCACGAATGCGCCCATATAGACAAACCAGGCCACCCAGCAGACCTCAAGCGCTTCCTTCAACGAGAGTTTTCGACCGAAGACTGGTAGCGGGCGCACAACCATGAGGACCGACACACCCACCACAGCGAGAGTGCCTAACCAAACCGGATCGCTGACCATCAATGACCCACCTATTCGGACTTTAGTTTGTAAAAGGAACAAATTAAAGCTCAGTAATTACTTGCCTACAATCTTTGCGCGGGAGCGGTCTTTTAGAGCTCAAGCCTCTTTTTGAGGTCTGCTGTGGGTCATTCGCGTCGTTTCCGGCATGCCCGACGATGTCCGGTTAGGGGGCATCTTCGGACTTGCGCCGAGCCATTCGCAGGCTGTAATCGATCCTCTTGAGAGTATACTTCTCAGAAATCTTCGCGCGGTCTGGCCCGCCACGGACTGTACCGGCGGGGAAACTATCTCTGTTGGTTACGTTGTCGGGAACACCGGCCTCTTTAGCGACCAAGCGCCACTTGCGTCGAAACTCGTGGGTCGACCACGGCAACCCGTTTGTGTCGCAAATAACAACAGGGCCGCTACACGGTAACAAGCCAACTAGTTCATCACCTTCGGCCACTAAAGTCTTGAGCTCTTCAAGAACCATTGGCGCAGTTCGTAGGTCTACCTCGATCCCACGACCACCCGATCCGACCGTGTGACGCAAGATCAAATTCTTGTCGATGTCAGACCACCGTAGGCCACGAAGCCACTTTTTGTTCTCCCGAACCACATCGGATTTGCCCAGCTCGCCGATCGGAACCCACTCTCCGATGACGTCCTTCTGTCCCAGCAGTAGCTCGAACTGCAATGCTTGGTCGAGCGCGATCGAAGGCCACCCAAAGTGCTCACGAGCGACCTTGCAAATCGCCCGCGCGTGTTCCGCAGTCATCGCCACCTTGCGCGGGGGCGAACTCACCAATTTAAGTTTACCGAGATCCTTAAACAATCGATCGCACTCACGATCTTCAAGCATCGAGCGGCCGAAACGAAACAGCTCGCGAAGTCGACTTACAAGCGACCGAGCCGTTGCAATCTTGCCATCGGCAAGCCAGCCGCGATACCAAGCCGTGAGTGTCCGAAATCGAATGTCCGGAAGCTTGGCGCCGCCGTGCTTCTCGATCAGACGATTTAGCTCAGCGTCATGGTTCTTGCGAACATGATACTTGAGCTTCAGGAAATCGGACTCCGGATCGGAGCGATAGCAATCGATCAGTTGCTTTAGCACGCGGCCCTTAGCGGAATTGCCTCCCACCTGTCAGCCTCCGAAGTATGTGATCAATATCAAACCGACTAACAATATCGCACCTGCAATGCCGACGATGCCATCGGCACGTATGAGGGTGCCGAGCAATCTTATTTCGAGTCGCTGGGGTTGTGCCACGAGTTGATCTCCATTGAAGAATGCCAAGGTCGAGTCGGCCGTGGCTGTGTTCAACATTGAGTGGCCACGCGCGCTGCCAGGCACAACGGCTTTTCGCGCGCTCTTGGATTGCCCTGCGCTTTCAAATAGATACGAATTTGGCATGGAGTTGCGCACTCCTGTCGAAAGAGCGCGGAGCCCCCGAAATTGCGTGTTTCTGTTTTTGCTATACCGCTAAGGGCATGGCGCTGCTGTCGAATTTCTGTCCGATGTGCGTTGCGTCAGTCATCCGTGAAAATCAAATGACTGACGGGCTCACTCGGGCCAGTCTTATCAATGAGATAAACCACCTCAGCGCTCTTTTGCCGTGAGCGCTGAGGTGCGTCGTTTGCGCGTTAGGCCGCCCGCTGCACATCAAGCATGAAGGTTCGCTTGGCCGCCTTGTAGTCGCGCTTCGCGCACGCTTGCCGAGCGGAGCCGGAGCATGCGAGCGAACAAACTTGTCGGAGAGATTTCTGCGCATCCTCTGTCCCTATCAGCACGACCACCGGGCATGACAGGGGGCAGCAGTAGGATAGGTGCCGAGTGCTGCACCAAGATGCGTCGTGTATTACCGTGCTGCCAGTCCGCCGACGGGGGAGCAAGGGCAATTGGACCGCTGTCCGTTGGGATGCGCTGCTACACGAGAAACCCTGCCCTTGTGCCGTGCATCCACGCCTTGCTTAGAGCAGGCGAGAAAGACGTGGATGGCCGGGACAAGCCCGGCCATGACGAAAATGCGCAATTACGCGCTTTGAAGGATCAACGGCCGTGGCCCTTCGAGACGGTCGCTCCGCAACCCCCTGTTGATAACGGCATGGCCGTTATGCGGGGGTGACGGGATCGAGATCAGCGTTTTCTCGGAAGCTCGCAACGCACGTAGGTCTGGCGCTTGGCCTGCCCGACCGGGCCGTTATCGATCACCAGCCTGCCGTCGGTCGCGATCGAGACCCGCGGGTTGGACTTGAATTTCTCACCCTCGCCTTCGCACGACAGCCGCATCTTCCAGGCGCGATCTCCGTCAGGCTTGATCTCGCCGGCGCGGCATCGCGTCTCGTACCAATAGAGCCGGTTGCCGCCCTCGATGCTCATGCGGTTGGCGCTGTCCCGGTCGGTGCAATCTTTTCTGGTCGATGCCCAAAACCCTTCATAGAGCTGCGCCCCCGATGCCACGCCACACCCGGCAACCATGACCCATCCAGCCGCAACCAGCGACAACGCTCTCATTTGAAAAATCCTGATGAAGTCAGTCTGCCTGAGTTGGTCGCCCACTCAGCGCAATTTGTTCAACGGCACCATCAGCGCCTCGCGCTCTTTGCCGTCGAACGGCGCCAGCGTTTCCTTGGTGATCGCGAGCGCGTTCGGTGCGGCCTTGTCGGCCTCCGCGGGATTGGAGCCCGCATGGTTTCTTTCATCGGACAGCATGGGGGTGTATGGTCACTACAAGCGAACCCAGCCGGCGGCGCTCGCAAGAGGAATCAACGAGCCGGGTTAGTTCTGCTGCATGCCGCTGAGCCAGGTTGGTACACACCAAGGCAAACAGGGAGGCAGTACGATGACGATCAGGCCAGACCCGACGTTTCACGCATCGCCGAAGCTTGCGATGGAAGCTCCGCCAGAGCGTTTCGCCTACACCTTGCTGCTTAGCCCAGACTTTTCAAAGCCCGACGCGCTCGCCGTGATCGACGTCAAGCCTGGCTCTTCGAGCTTCGGTCAGGTCGTCCACACCGTGACAATGCCCAACAAGGGGGACGAGTTTCACCATTTCGGGTGGAACGCCTGCTCGTCGTCTTTGTCACCGCTCACCGCACACACATTCCTGGAACGCCGTTACCTCATCATCCCCGGTATCCGATCCTCCCGGATTTACGTCATCGATACCAAGCCGGATCCCACCCTGGCCAAGATTCACAAAATTATCGAACCCGAGGAAATCTTCAAGAAGACCGGGTACTCGCGGCCGCACACGATCCACTGCGGGCCGGACGGCATTTACGTCAGCACGCTCGGCGGCGGCGGCAAGGATGGCACCGATGGACCGCCCGGCGTCTTCATCATGGACTGCGAGACATTCGATGTCCTCGGACGGTGGGAGATCGATCGCGGTTCTCAAAACCTGCACTATGACTTCTGGTGGAACCTGCCACGCGATTACATGGTGACCAGCGAGTGGGCGTTGCCACCGCAGTTCGAGAACGGAATTGTGCCCGAGGATCTTCTCTCAAACAAATATGGCCATCGGATCCACTTCTGGGATCTGCGGGCGCGGCGGAATGTTCAGACCATCGACCTCGGCGCCAACCATCAAATGGCGCTGGAGGTGCGTCCGGCGCATGATCCCGTTCGCGAGTACGGATTCCTGGGCGTCGTGGTCGACACCACAAACCTCGAAGGCTCGATCTGGACCTGGTGGCGCGAGGGCGGCAGGTTTCACATCGAGAAGACGGCGACGATCCCGCCCGAGCCTGCGTCGAAGGACCAGTTGCCGCCGCTCCTGCAGGGCTTTGGGGCCGTGCCGCCGCTGGTAACGGATATCGACCTGTCCATGGATGACAAGTTTCTCTACGTGTCCTGCTGGGGCACCGGCGAAATGCGTCAATACGACGTCAGCGATCCCAAAAAGCCCAAGCTTGCCGGATCGGTCCACATCGGCGGCATCGCACGCCGTACGCCTCATCCGAACGGCAAGGCCTTTGCAGGCGGTCCGCAGATGGTGGAGATCAGCCGCGACGGCAAACGCGTATACTGGACCAACTCACTCTACTCGACCTGGGACGACCAGTTCTATCCAAGCGGAATACCCGGCGCCGAGGTAATGGCCAATGCCAGTCCGGGCGGTGGCCTCGAGCTGGCAAAGGACTATTGGGTCAGCTTCCCCGACGGCTACCGGGCGCATCAGATCCGGCTCGACGGCGGTGACTGTTCGACCGATTCGTTCTGCTATCCGTCGGTTTGAATGTGAGCGCAGCCGATTGGACACCTGCCTGGCTCTGGCTGGCTGTCGTCGCGAGCGGCCTCTACCACGGCGCAAATCCGGGAATGGGGTGGCCGCTCGCCGTGTCGGCTGGATTGATGGAAAGGAGTTCGCGGGCCATGCCGGCCGCGCTTGGGGCGCTAGCGGCCGGCCATCTGCTCGCGATGCTGCTGGTGATCCTTCCCTTCGCGCTGCTGGTCGCCCTCGTCGAATGGCAGCGCCAGGTACAGATCGGCGCCAGCCTCCTTGTCATCGGATTCGGTATCTTCCGCCTCGTCTACCGGCGCCATCCACGCGCGTTGGCGCGGATACGACCGACACAACTGGGGCTCTGGTCCTTCGCCGTGGCAATCGCCCATGGCGCGGGGCTTATGCTGGTGCCGATCTATCTCGGCCTCTGCCGGGAAGCCGACCTCGACAGAGGCCACATGGCAGCTGGGACCCTGATCAATGCCAATCTCGGTATGGCCGCGCTGGTCTCCGTCGTCCACGCCGCCGCCATGATCGCGGCCGGCGGATGCCTGGCATGGCTGGTCTACCGCTTTTTTGGTCTCAAATTCATATCGCGGAGCTGGTTCAATCTGGATATGTCCTGGGCCATTAGCCTCATTCTGGTGGGGGCCGTCGCACTGGTGCTCGGCCTCACGGAGTAGCGCGAACGCCGCGCGGCACCGCCGTACCACCGCGATCCAACTCAAATTGGGCAAGCGCGCCGAATCACCGCAGCTTGTTCAACAGCCCCATCAGCGTCTCGCGCTCTTTGGCGTCGAGCGGCGCCAGCGTTTCCTTGGTGATCGCCAGCGCATTCGGCGCGGCCTTTTCGGCCAGTTGCTGGCCGGCGCGGGTGAGACTGACCAGCAGGCGGCGACCATCCTCGGGGTCGGGGCTGGTCTCGGTCAGGCCACGTGCGGTGAGGCGATCGATCACGCCCTTGATGGTGGCGACGTCCATCGCGGTCAGCCGCCCCAGCAGGTTCTGCGAGCACGGCCCGGTCTCGGTCAACTTCGCCAGCGCCGCCCACTGCGCCGACGTCAGGTTGATGCCGATTTCGCGGGCGAAGATCGTGGCATGGCGCTGCCAGACCTGGCGCAGGATGAAACCGATCTGCTCGTCGAGAATGTAGGACGGCCGCGACGGCTTGACGCTCCGTTTCGGCAAAACACTCCTTCCCATCTGCGCTCCCCGCCTCCCTATTTTCCGCCGCTCACAATGACAGATGCGCGTCCCGGATATCCGGCCGCGCGTCGAGTTCGGCCATCGTGCCGCCGAAACAGATCTTGCCGCGTTCGATGATGTAGGCGCGATCCGAGATCAACCGCGCGAAATGCAGGTTCTGTTCGGACACCACGATGCTCACGCCCTCTTTCTTCATCGCCAGGATCGCATCGACCATCTGCTCGACGATTTTTGGCGACAGGCCTTCCGAGGGCTCATCGAGTAGCACCAATGATGGATTGCCCATCAGCGTCCGCGCGATCGTCAGCATCTGCTGCTCGCCGCCGCTCATGCGACCGCCCGGGCGGTTGCGCATTTCGCCGAGATTCGGAAACAGCGTGAACAGCTTTTCGCGGGTCCAGTATGGCGCGTTCGGCCGCTTCGGCTGCTTGCCGACTTCGAGATTTTCCTCGACCGTGAGATCCGTGAAGATCCGCCGCTCCTCCGGCACATAGCCGAGCCCGCCGCGCACGATCGCATAGGTCGGCTCGGTCGACACGTCCTTGCCCTCGAACACGATTTTGCCGGAACGGTTTTGGACCAGTCCAACGATGGAGCGGAACGTGGTCGACTTGCCGGCGCCGTTGCGGCCGAGCAGTGCGACCACCTCGCCCTCACCGACTTCGAGCGCGATATCGAACAGGATATGCGCCGGGCCGTAGAAGCTGTTGAGACCCTCGACAGACAGTTTCATGCGCCGGCCCCCTCGCGGTGGCGCGCATCGTAGACCAAGCCCTCGCCGAGATAGATGGCGCGCACCTGCGGATTGCCGCGGACTTCCTCCGGCGAGCCCTCGGCGATCAGCGTGCCGCGGTTCAAGACGAGAATGCGGTCGGCATGCTCGAACACCACGTCCATGTCGTGCTCGGTAAAGAGCACGCCGATCGACTGTTCGCGGGCGATGCGCGCGGTCAGCCGCATCAGTTCGATGCGTTCGCGCGGCGCCATGCCGGCGGTCGGCTCATCCATCAGCAGCAGCTTCGGCTGGTTGGCGAGCGCGATCGCAAGCTCCAGACGCTTGAGATCGCCATAGGCAAGCTCGCCGCAGGGGCGCCCGGCATAGGCGCCCATGCCGACGAGATCGAGCAGCCGGCCGGCCTCCTCGCGCGCGCAAGCCGCAGTCGACGTCCACAGATTGAACAATTGCCGGCCATACGACACCAGCGCAACCTGGACGTTTTCGCGCACCGTCATGGTCGGGAACGTCGCCGTAATCTGGAAGGTGCGGCCGACGCCGAGCCGCCAGATCGCGCGCGGCTTCCGGCCGGCCGTATTCTCACCGAGCAACCTGATTTTGCCGCTGTCCGGAATGTTCTGGCCATTGAGCATATCGAAGCAGGTGCTTTTTCCCGCGCCGTTCGGTCCGATCAGCGCCAGGATTTCGCCGGCGCGCAATTCGAACGACACGCCCCGCACGGCATGAACGCCGCCATAGGACTTGCTCAGGTTCTCGACCGACAGCAGTGTGGGGACCATGCTCATTCGGCGGTCTCGATCCGGGATGTCAGCAACGCCGACTTCGACGCAGAGGATTGCCGGCGGTTTTTGATCGTCTCCAGCATGCCGACGATGCCTTTGGGGAATACGACCACGATCAGCACGATGAAGCCGCCGAGCACCAGCTTGGACAAATCGGTCTGGCTGACCAGCCAGATGTTGAGCGCCTTGTAGACGATGGCGCCGACCACAGCACCGGACACCGTCTCGACGCCGCCGAGCAGCACCATGACAAGCGCATCGACCGACAGCGAAATGCCGAGGCTGTCCGGGAACACGCTGCCCTTGAGATAGGCGAACAGCGCGCCGGCCACGCCGGCGACGGTGCCGGCGATCACGAAGGCGGTCCACTGCACGCGCTTGCCGTTGATGCCGATGGCCTCGCTGCGCAGCGGCGAGTCCCGCGTCGCGCGCAGCGCAAAGCCGAATGGCGAGAACACGATCACCCTGAGCGCCGCGACCGCCAGTGCTGCGATCCCGAGCGACAGCCAGTAGAAACTCGCAGGGCTCGCCGCCC
Organism: Bradyrhizobium ottawaense; assembly: GCF_900099825.1. Classification (NCBI taxonomy): domain Bacteria; kingdom Pseudomonadati; phylum Pseudomonadota; class Alphaproteobacteria; order Hyphomicrobiales; family Nitrobacteraceae; genus Bradyrhizobium; species Bradyrhizobium ottawaense. The sequence goes on from NZ_LT629693.1 coordinate 1,495,382, forward strand.
ACTTCTCCGGCCAGACACCCAGAATGCCGTTGTCGCCGCCGGTGACCGCAACCCACTGGAACGCGATCGACCACACGATCTGCGCAAAGGCCAATGTCAGCATCGCAAAGTAGACGCCGGACAATTGCACCGCGAAGAAGCCGAACACGGCCGCGCCCAGCAGGCCCAGCAGCGGACCGAGCAGCAGCGAGACGATCATCGGCAGTCCCGCCAGCTTGGCGAGGAACGCGACGCCGTAGGCGCCGAGCCCGAAATAGGCGGCATGACCGAACGAGGCGAGCCCGCCGACCGACATCAGGAAGTGGAGACTGGCGGCGAAGATCACGAAGATCGCGATTTCGCTTCCGACCGTCAGCGCGTAATTGCCGGCCACAAGCGGCAGCGCCGCCGCCACGATCAGCGCGGCGAGCGAAGCCAGCCGTTCGCCCGAGGTCAGCGGCCGCCACGGATTGACCGTCAGACCTGGCGTACGCCGCGCCGCGGCTTCCGGTTTGCCAAACAGGCCCCAGGGCCGCACGATCAGAACCACCGCCATCACCAGAAACACCAGGATGATGGAGATCTTCGGGAAAATCAGGATGCCGAAGGCGTTCAGTTCGGACACCAGCACCGCCGCGACAAAGGCGCCGATGATGCTGCCGAGCCCGCCGATCACGACCACGACGAAGACGTCGACGATGATCCGCAGGTCCAGTGCGTGATGTACGGCATCGCGCGGAATCTGCAGCGCGCCGCCGAGGCTGGCGAGAAAGACGCCGAGCGCGAACACGCTGGTGAACAACCATTTCTGATTGACGCCAAGCGCCGCCACCATGTCGCGGTCCTGCGTCGCCGCGCGCACCAGCACGCCCCAGCGGGTGCGCTGGAACAATAGCCACAGGATACCGAGCACGACCGGACTGATCACGATCAGGAACAGGTCGTAGCTTGGAATGTTCTGGCCGAAGAAATCGATCGCGCCCTTGAAGCCGGGGGCGCGACGGCCGAGCAGATCGTCCGGACCCCAGATCAGCACCACGAGGTCTTCGACCATCAGGGTCAGGCCGAACGTCGCCAGCAACTGGAACAGTTCCGGCGCATGATAGATCCGCCGCAGCAGCACCATCTCGACGAGGACGCCGAGGGCGGCGACGATCAGCGCCGCGGCGACAACGCCGCCCCAGAAGCCGAACGCGCCGGAAAACCGCTCGGTCAGCGTGAACGCGACATAGGCGCCGAGCATATAGAACGCGCCATGGGCGAAGTTGACGATTCGAGTGACGCCAAAAATGATCGACAGCCCCGACGCAACCAGAAACAGCGACGCCGCGCTGGCAAGACCGGTCAGGAACTGAACGACATAAAAGGCCATGGGTGGTCCGCTAGAGCACATTCCAGTGCAGTGGCTTCATCCTTCGAGACGGCGCTTCGCGCCCCCTCAGGATGAGGATGAGGTCTTTCTGACTAACCTCGCCCCGCTTGCGGGGAGAGGTCGAAATTCGAGCGAAGCCTGAATTTCGGGTGAGGGGGACTCTCCGCGTACCCAACTCTCTCCTGCACCCGCGGATAGAGCCCCTCACCGTAGCCGATGCTTTGCATCGGCGTTCTTCTTAAGGACGGCGACCGTAGGTCGCCTATGCCTCTCCCCGCAAGCGCGGGGCGAGGGAGAAGTTCACGACTGCCTCAATCCTTCGGGCGAAGCTTTTCGACTTCGGCGTCACCAGGGAGATAGTCGCCGCCCTTGCGATAGACCGAATCCACCATCACACCCTTGCCGTCCTTCTGCGCGGTCTTGCCGACATAGGCGCCAAGCGTCGACTGGTGGTCGATCTTGCGGAAGGTGATCTCACCGAACGGCGACGGCATCGACAGGCCTTCGGCCGCCGCGATCAGCTTCTCCGGATCGCTCGAGCCGGCCTTGGCGAGAATCGCCGCCGCCGCCTTGATGGTCTGGTAGCCGACGATCGAACCGAGCCGCGGATAGTCGTTGTACTTGGCCTGATAGGCCTTGAGGAATTTGTCGTGATCCGGCGTCTTGATGTCGTACCAGGGATAGCCGGTGACGATCCAGCCTTCCGGCGTCTCGTCCTTCAGCGGATCGAGATATTCCGGCTCGCCGGTCAGGAACGAAACAACCTTGCGGTCCTTGAAGAGACCGCGGGTATTGCCTTCACGCACCAGCTTGACGAGATCGGCGCCGAAGGTGACGTTGAGGATCGCCTCGGGATTGGCGGCGGCAACCGCCTGCACCACCGGGCCCGCATCGATCTTGCCCTGCGGCGGCCACTGCTCGTCGACCCAGACGATATCGGGGCGCTTCTCCGACATCAGCTTCTTGAACACCGCAACGGCGGACTGGCCGTATTCATAGTTCGGCGCGATCGTCGCCCAGCGCTTGGCGGGCAGTTTTGCCGCCTCCTCCACCAGCATCGCCGCCTGCATGTAGTTTGAGGGACGCAGCCGGAACGTATAGCGGTTGCCCTTCGACCAGGTGACGGCGTCGGTCAGCGGCTCCGCCGCCAGGAAGAACACTTTCTTCTGATTTGCAAAATCGCTGACGGCGAGACCGATGTTGGACAGGAAGGTGCCGGTCAGCATCGCGACGTTCTCGCTCGACACCAGTTCGTTGGCTGCGGTCTGGGCGTCGGCCGGCTTGCCGCCGTCATCCTTGGAGACGACGACGAGCTTCTTGCCGCCAATGCCGCCCGCGGCATTGATTTCCTCGACCGCGAGCTGCCAGCCCTTGCGATAGGGCTCGGTGAAGGCGGGCAACAGCGAATAGCTGTTGATTTCGCCGATCTTGATCTCGGCCTGCGCCATCGCGTTGTTCGCAAAGCCTGCGACCGCGATCGCCAATCCCGCGCCGAGCAAATGTCTACGTTGCATCCTCAACCCTCCAAATGTCCGAGAAACTATCTTAGACCGTCTTCGCCTTTGACTTCAGAAACCGTCAAGCCGCCGACCCGCGGCAATGGCCTGCCGCTGTCGGTAACCGCAACCGCGACCATGATCTCGTTGGCGCGCGGCGCGTCGTTGATCTGCACCTCCATGCCGTCGAAATGGCTGCGCACGAAGGCTGCGTCCTTGTGGCCGAGCGGGATATCGAGCGTCGTGCCCGGTCCGCTGCGCTTCTTGGACGACGGGATCAACGCTGCTCCCTTGCCCAACACCTTGCGCACCGGTGCGCCCATCTTGGGATGCAAGATCGCGGCCGCGTGTTCGAGTTCGCCGTTCTCGCCGACGGCGGCGGCCTTGCCGTAGCTGTGCGCCTTGGCGCCGTCGATCCCGAGCGCCGCCACCGCCTTTTTCGACAGCAACTCGCCGAGTTCCTCACCGATCGCGATCAAGGGCGAGAGGTCCTCGACATAGCGGCCGGCAAACGGGTTTTCGATCACGGCGATCGCCGCCGCCCGCCGGGTCGGTGGCGCGACCTTTTGCCCCATCTCCAGATGGGTCTCCTCGACCACCGTGACGATTTTGCGAATGATCGCGCTCATTTATTCGCCTCGCTCCCGATCAGACATGCACCGTACCCTGTATCGCGCGTCCATGAAGCGCCGGCAACGCGCATGTCCCAATTCCCGTCGTTCCCACTACAACCGTCTCGCCCAACAGACGCAAGGCGGCGCTTTCGATCAATCCGGCCGCGAACAACTGCTGCGCCTGGCCGGCCCCTGCCCGCAGCGCCTGCTCGACTTCGTTCTCCCCGAGCGCGCCGAGGTCGCGGGTGACAAGGCGCGCGCCGAGATCGCTGTCCGGCTGCAACTCGTTCGCGGGGCAACGGACAACAGCGGGGTGGCCGGGCAGATCGACGGCGTTGGCGATGATGGTAGCGGCGGCATCGGCCTGCGACGCCGTTCGCGCCAGCACGGTGACGGCGTCGGCGATCCCGAGCGAAAAGCTGCGGCCATGGCGTCCGCTGGTGGCGACGCCGCGCGCCGGATCGTCGGCGTCGATGGTCATCGCGCGCAGCAGGCCATGCCGGTCCGGCCGGTCCATCAGGCCGATCGTGAATTGTTCGCCGTCAGCCAGATGCAGGGCGATATCGCCGCCATTGTTGACATAGGCACGATCGAGCTGCGCCGCGCCGAGCATGGCGCCGAGAATCTCTTCCGCCACCGAACCCGCTACGGCTGCCATCGGCGTGATGAAGTGATCGGCGACAAACGGCGCCACCGCCATGTGCATGCGGCGCGCGACGACGCCTTGCAGTGTGCAACGAACCGGATCGGCCGCCTGGCGCAATTCAGCCAGTTCCGTGCAGAGTTCATCGAGCAGACCGGTGAAGCGATATGCCGCGGCCTGATAGGCCGCGTGCACGTCCGCGTCGCTGCCTTTCGCCTCGATGACCAGATCGATCGGACCATCCTGCAAATGCAGCCGCTTGCCGTCAGGAAGAAGCGCCATTTGCGGGAGGCGTTTCATGCACGCCGTCCTGGAATGTAGGGCATCGGCCGGGTTTCGGTATTGTCCCTCAGCGACGTCAATGGAACCACGTGATCCATATGGCCGCCAAGCGCGGCATAATCGGACAGTTTGAGCGTGAATTCGATCGGCGCGACCAATGCCGGCGTCGGCACATAGCCGAAGGCGCCCGCCGGCATCTGGGTGACATCGACCATGAAGGTGATGCCGCCGCCGGGCCAGACATAAACCGGCGCGCCGCCGCTGGTGACCCGCGTCAACGCGTCCTTGACCGACCGCGTCAACCGCACCGGATTGTCGGTGACGCCGGCCCGCAACGAGCCGCCGGCGCCGCCCATGAACAGCACCGTGCACAGCGCCGGCTCGCAGTTCTCCTGAATGCGTTCGACCGAGAGTTTCAGATCGAGCGGCATCTGCTTCTCGACCGGACGCAACGCCTCGTCGAGTTCGTAATAGGCCGCGTGCTCGCCAGTGGTCGAGACCATCAGCATGGTGAGCCCCGGCCGCGCCTCCTTGGGATCGAACGGCCCCAGCACCGACAGCGGATCGGAGATTTTGGTGCCGCCCCAGCCGGTGCCGGGTTCGGCGACCTGGAAGTAACGGCCCGGCGTCGAGCGCCGGCCCTTCATCTTGATCCCGGTATCGGGAATATCCAGCAGTTTGCCGGCCTGGTGTTCCGAGAGCACGCCGGTGATGTGGTCATCGACGACCACGACCTCATCGACCTTGCCGTGCCATTGCTTGGCGAACATGCCGATCGTCGCCGAGCCGCAGCCGACCCGCATCCGCTCTTCCGGCACGCCGTTCACGATCGGCGGACAGCCCGCCTGCACCACGACCGTGGCGCCGCCATCGACGGTCAGCTCCACCGGCTTGCAATTGGAGAGATCCATCAACGCATCGCAGGTGACGCGGCCTTCCTTCTTGGAGCCGCCGGTCAGATGATGCACGCCGCCGAGCGACAGCATCTGCGAGCCGTATTCGCTTGTCGTGACATGGCCGATCGCCTCGCCCTGGGCGCGCACCGTCGCCGTCTCGGGGCCGAGATAGCGGTCGGTATCGATCTTCACCTTGAGGCCGCAATAGCTGAAAATGCCTTCGGTCACGACCGTGACCATGTCGACGCCGTCGATCTCGGATGAAACGATGAAGGGCGCCGGCTTGTAGTCGGGATAGGTCGTTCCGGCGCCGATCGCGGTCACGAACACGCTGGGTTCGTGAACCAGTTTGCCATCCCAGTCGCCGCCGGCCTGGAACGGCACCAGCCGTCCGCCATGCGACACCGTTCGCTCCAGCACGATGTGCGGATCGACCCGCACCAGTTCGCCGTCGTGATTGGCATAGCGATCGCACGCGCCCGCCGCACCCGGCTTGATGTAGCACATCACCGGACAGGCATCGCAGCGGATCTTGTCGCCGATGGCGGCGGTCGAAACGTCGGTCATGAACAAGCCTGCAGTTCGGGAGGCCGCGATCGCAGCCCGCGGCGTCGCGGATGCGATCATTTGTTCGTACACGAACGATGTTGCGCGTGGACCGAAATCCTGTCAAGCGGCAACAAAAGCGAAAATGCGGGATTGCCGCATAAAAACTCATTTGCCTCGCCCCTTGTTCATAAAGCGGGCAGCGCGCTGCGGCGCGGGAACGCGCGGCTTGCACGTTTGTACACAAACGGTATCTTTCCCTTCGCTTAGGCGCGGGATTTTGCAGCGCAGCAGCGAGGGGCTGGAGGAGCATGACGCAGAGCAAGATGCGCCTGACCGTGAACGGCAAGACCTGCGACGTCGATGCCGCGCCCGACACCGCCTTGCTTTATGTCCTGCGCAACGACCTCGCCTTGAACGGACCGAAATATGGCTGCGGGCTCGGCGAATGCGGCGCCTGCGCCGTGCTGATCGACGGCGTCGCGGCGCGCTCCTGCGTCATCCCGATCGAAGGCTGTGTCGGCCGCGACATCGTGACGCTCGAAGGGCTCGGCTCGCGCGAACATCCCGATCCCGTGCAGCAGGCCTTCATCAGCGAACAGGCCGCGCAATGCGGCTATTGCCTGAACGGCATGATCATCACCATCAGGGCGCTACTCAATCGGAGCGCCCGGCCTTCCGAAGCCGAGGTGATGGAAGCGCTGCGTCATCATCTCTGCCGCTGCGGCGCGCATATCGAAATCAAGCGCGCGGCGATGCGCGCCGCGGGCCATGTCGTCGAGGCGCAGAGCTGATGGCCGCGCCGGACTCTCCCGAACATGGTGAACGGTTGCAGGGAACGCTGACCGTCGTTCGTCCCGCCTCGCCGGTCGAAGCCGTCAGGTTCGAGACCTTCATCAGGATCACATCAGACGGATCGGTCACCGCCTATAACGGCCATGTCGATCTCGGCACCGGCATCCGTACCGCGCTCGGGCAGATCGTCGCCGAAGAACTCGACGTGTCCTTTGCCCGCGTCGTGGTCGTGCTCGGCGATACCTCGCGCGTGCCGAACCAGGGCGCGACGATCGCGAGTGAAACCATTCAGATCACGGCCGTGCCGCTGCGCAAGGCCGCGGCGCAGGCACGGCAGTATCTCGTGGCACGCGCGGCGGAGCGGCTGGAGCTTGCGGTCGAAGATCTCACCATCGAAGACGGATTGGTGCGCGGCAAGGACAACCGCAGCGTCAGCTATGGCGAACTGATCTCGGGCGAAACCATCCGCCTCGAACTATCGGACGAAGTCCCGGTCAAGGACGTCGGCGCCTATTCCATCGTCGGGCAATCGGTGCCGCGCATCGACCTGCCGGCGAAAGCGACCGGCGAACTGGTCTACGTTCACGATGTCCGCGTGCCCGGCATGCTGCATGGCCGCGTCGTGCGCCCGCCTTATGCCGGCGTCGATGCCGGCGATTTCGTCGGCACCAGCCTGATCGCCGTCGACGAAGCTTCGGTACGCGATATTCCGGGACTGGTCGCTGTGGTCAGGATCGGCGATTTCGTCGGCGTCGTCGCCGAGCGCGAGGAGAACGCGATCAAGGCGGCGGCACAGTTGAAGGTTACGTGGAAGCCCACGCCGACGCTGCCTGATCTCGGCGACATCCCGACGGCGCTGCGCGCCAATCCTTCCGAGCCGCGAACGCTGATCGACAAGGGCGACGTCGATGCGGCGATCGCAGGCGCCGCCAAGGCCATGCCGCGGACCTATGTCTGGCCGTACCAGATGCACGCCTCGATCGGACCGTCCTGCGCGGTTGCCAACCATCAGGACGACCAGACGCGGGTCTGGTCCGGCACGCAGAATCCGCACCATCTGCGCACCGAACTGGCGCGACTGATCCACCGGCGCGAAGCCGAGATCGAGGTGATCCGGCTCGAAGCCGCCGGATGCTATGGCCGCAACTGCGCCGACGACGTTTCCGCGGACGCGGTGCTGCTGTCGCGCGCGGTTGGCCGCCCCGTCCGCGTGCAATTGACGCGTGAACAGGAGCACGCCTGGGAGCCCAAGGGCACGGCGCAGTTGATGGATGTCAATGGCGGGATGAACGCCGATGGCAGCGTCGCCGGTTATGACTTTGCGACGCGCTATCCCTCGAATGGCGCGCCGACGCTGGCGTTGCTGCTGACAGGCGAAGTCCCGAATACGCCCGCCGTGTTCGAGATGGGCGATCGCACCGCGATCCCGCCTTACGATTACGACCATCTGCGCGTGGTGGCGCATGACATGCCGCCGATCGTACGCGCCTCGTGGCTGCGCGGCGTCTCGGCGCTGCCAAATACGTTCGCGCATGAATCCTGGATCGACGAGGTCGCGTCCGAGGCCGGTGTCGATCCGATCGAGTATCGCCTGCGCTATCTGAAGGATTCTCGCGCGGTCGATCTCGTCAATGCGGTCGCGGAGCGCGCCGGCTGGAAGCCGCGGCCGGTGCGGCAGGAGCCGGAAGCCGAGGGCGATATCGTGCGCGGGCGCGGCTTCGCCTACGCGCTTTATGTCCACAGCAAGTTTCCAGGCTACGGCGCGGCGTGGTCGGCATGGATTGCGGACGTCGCCGTCAACAAGGCGACCGGCGACGTCAGCGTCACCCGCGTCGTCGCGGGCCAGGATTCCGGCCTGGTGATCAATCCGGACGGCGTTCGTCACCAGATTCATGGCAACGTCATCCAGTCGACCAGCCGCGCGCTGATGGAGGAGGTCTCGTTCGACCGCTCTTCGGTGACGGCGCGGGAATGGGGCGCCTACCCCATCATCAAGTTTCCCGAGGTACCGAAGATCGACGTGCTGATGCTGCCGCGGCAGGACCAGCCGCCGCTCGGCGTCGGCGAGTCCGCGTCCGTCCCCAGCGCCGCCGCTATCGCCAACGCAATCTACGATGCCACCGGCGTGCGGTTTCGCGAACTGCCGTTCACGCCGGAACGTATCCTGAAGGGATTGCACGGTGAAGAGTCCTCGCCATCAGCAGCGTTGCCCGCACCTGCTTCCGCGCCGCCTTCGCGCCTACGGCAAAATCCGTTCGGTGTCCGGCGTGGCGTGCTGGCAACCGCCGCCGCCCTGTGCGCCGCCGTGGTCGGTATCGGTGCCGCGGTGCTGCCGTGGCGATCAATCGCGCCGATCGCGCGGCCGGATGCCTCGGTCTATTCGGCGGCGACGATCGCCCGCGGCCAGCAACTCGCGGCGCTCGGCGATTGCGCCGTGTGCCACACCTCCGTGAACGGCATTCTCAACGTCGGCGGCCGGCCATTGCAGACGCCGTTCGGCACCATCTATTCGACCAACATCACCCCCGATGTCGAAACCGGCATCGGCGCGTGGTCCTATCCTGCCTTCGAACGCGCGATGCGCGAAGGCATCCATCGTGACGGCCGGCATCTCTATCCGGCCTTTCCCTACACGCATTTCGCCAGGACCAGCGACGCCGATCTGCAGGCGCTCTATGCCTATCTGATGGCGCAGTCGCCGGTGCGCGCCGACGCGCGGACAAACGCGCTGGCGTTCCCGTTTAACCTGCGTCCGCTGCTGGCGGGGTGGAACGCGCTGTTCCACAAGCCCGCGGTATTCCAGGCTGATGCGAGCAAATCCGAGACATGGAATCGCGGCGCTTATCTGGTCGAAGGTCTCGGCCATTGCAGCGCCTGCCATTCGCCGCGCAACGCGCTGGGGGCGGAACGGGCGAACGCCTATCTCGCCGGCGGATTTGCCGAAGGCTGGGAAGCGCCGCCGCTGACGTCGCTGTCGCGGTCGCCGATCCCATGGAGCGAGGACGAGCTGTTCGCCTATTTGCGCTCGGGCGAATCCCGCTTTCACGGCGTCGCGGCCGGGCCGATGGCGCCGGTCGTGAAGGAGTTGGGCGCGTTGCCCGACCAAGACATCCGCGCCATGGCGGTCTATCTCGCGTCCTTCAACGAGACTGCCGTCGATCAGCATGCCCTCGCCGCCAAACTCGAAGCCGCGACCGGCACGAGCGCAGCGGCGGCGGCCAGCGTCGGTGCCCGGCTCTACCAGGGCGCCTGCGCGGTATGCCACGAGGTCGGCGGCGCGCCGCTGTTCGGCAGCCGGCCGTCGCTGGCGCTGAACAGCAATCTGCACAGCGCGCATCCGGACAACCTGGTTCAGGTCATTCTCCACGGCATTGCGGCACCGGCCTCGTCCGACCTCGGCTATATGCCCGCCTTCAAGGACAGTTTTACCGACGGCCAGGTCGCCGAACTGGCCTCCTACCTGCGGCGGCAATTTGCCCCGGACAAGCCCGCCTGGACCGATATTAACGCGACGATTGGCCGTATTCGGCAGGAACTTGCGCGCTGAGCTGCCATGCCGCCGCCAAATCCCACTGGTTGGGCGGCTTCCGGCACGATAGAGTTCCCTCATGGCAGTTACCGATATTGCATCCCGGACCTACAACCATGGCTGGCGGCTCGATCCGATCGTGCGCAGCCTGCTCGACACCGACTTTTACAAGCTGCTGATGCAGCAGATGATCCGGGAGTTCTACCCGGAGCAGCAGGTGACCTTCTCGGTCATCAACCGCAGCAAGCACGTGCGGCTCGCCGAGGTGATCGACGAGAGCGAGTTGCGCGCGCAGCTCGACCACGCCCGCACCATCCGCTTCTCCAAGAAGGAGCTGATCTGGCTCGCCGGTAACACGTTCTACGGCAAGACCCAGATGTTCTCGCCGGATTTCATCAACTGGCTCGCCAATTTCCGCCTGCCCGAATACGAACTGCGCAAGGTGGACGGTCAGTACGAATTGCATTTCCACGGGCCGTGGACCCACACCACGATGTGGGAGATCCCGGCGCTCGCGATCATGAACGAGCTGCGTTCGCGGGCTTCGACCAAGGGGCAAGGCCGCTTCGTGCTCGACGTGCTCTATGCCCGCGCCAAGGCCAAGCTGTGGTCCAAGGTCGAGCGGCTGCGCAAGCTGGACGGCCTGCGGCTGTCCGACTTCGGTACCCGCCGCCGCCACGGATTCCTGTGGCAGCGCTGGTGCGTCGAGGCGGTCAAGGAAGGGCTTGGCTCGTCCTTCACCGGCACTTCCAATGTGCTGCTGGCGATGGACAACGATCTCGAAGCGATCGGCACCAACGCACATGAACTGCCGATGGTCGCCGCAGCCCTTGCCAACGACGATACCGAATTGCGCTGGGCGCCCTATCGCATTCTCGATCAGTGGCGCCATACCTATGGCGGCAACCTGCTGATCGCCCTGCCCGACGCCTTCGGCACCAAGCCGTTCCTGCGCGACGCGCCGGACTGGGTCGCCGACTGGACCGGCTTTCGTCCCGACAGCGCACCGCCGATCACGGCCGGCGAGGAGATCATCAAGTGGTGGAAGCAGAAGGGCCGCGATCCCCGCGAGAAGCTGCTGGTGTTCTCCGACGGCATGGATGTCGGCTCAATCGAGGAGACCTACCGCCATTTTGCCGGCCGTGTTCGCATCTCGTTCGGCTGGGGCACCAACCTCACCAATGATTTCGTCGGCTGCGCGCCGGATGGTTCGGCCGACCTCGATCCGATCTCGCTGGTCTGCAAGGTGACGTCGGTCGATGGCCGGCCCGCCGTCAAGCTGTCGGATAATCCCGAGAAGGCCACCGGGTCGGCGTCCGAGGTCGAGCGATACTTACGCGTGTTCGGCAATGCCGGCCGCGTCCGCACCGCCGTGCACGTCTGAACGGCCGCACATCCATTCAAGATCCAACGACCTGACGAGCTCTCCATGCCCGCACCCAAGCCGCCTGCCTTCGAAACGCTGAGCCTGCACGCCGGCCAGCGCCCGGACCCCACGACCGGCGCCCGCGCAGTTCCTATCTATCAGACCACATCCTATGTGTTTCAGGATTCCGACCACGCCGCGGCGCTGTTCAACCTCGAACGCGCAGGCCACATCTACACGCGCATTTCGAATCCGACGACCGCGGTGCTCGAAGAGCGGCTCGCCGCGCTGGAGGCCGGCGTCGGCGCGGTCTGCACCGCCAGCGGCATGGCGGCGCTGCATCTCGCAATCGCGACGCTGCTTAATGCCGGCGACCATATCGTCGCTTCTTCCTCGCTCTATGGCGGTACCATCAACCTCCTGGCGCACACGCTGCCGCGCTTCGGCATCACGACTACTTTCGTCAAGCCCCGCGGGCTCGACGAATTCCGCGCCGCGATCAAGCCGAACACGCGGCTGGTAATCGGCGAGACCATCGGCAATCCCGGGCTGGAAGTGCTGGATATTCCAGCCGTGGCCCAGATCGCACATGACGCCAAGATACCGCTCCTGATCGACAACACTTTCGCGACGCCGTTCCTCAGCCGGCCGATCGAGCTCGGCGCTGATATCGTGATGAACTCCGCGACCAAATGGATCGGCGGCCACGGCATCGCGATCGGCGGCGTCATCGTCGACGGCGGCCGCTTCGACTGGCACGCCAGCGGCAAATTCCCTGTTCTGACCGAGCCCTATGCCGGCTATCACGGTATCGTCTTCGACGAGCAGTTCGGCCAGGCCGCGTTCATCATGCGCGCCCGCACCGAAGGCCTGCGCGACTTCGGCGCCTGTCTGTCGCCGACCAATGCGTTTCAGCTGCTGCAGGGCGTCGAGACGCTGGGCGTGCGGATGGAGCGGCATATGACCAATACGCTGGCAGTGCTCGAATTCCTCACCGCCAACAAGGCGGTCGAGTGGGTGCTGCATCCCGCGCTTGAGAGCCATCCCGATCATGAGCTGGCGAAGCGGCTGCTGCCGCGCGGCGCTGGATCGATCGTCTCGTTCGGCATCAAGGGCGGCCGGCCCGCGGGCAAGAAGTTCATCGAGACGCTGCGCATGATCAGCCACCTCGCCAATGTCGGCGACGCCAAGACGCTGGTGATTCATCCCGCCAGCACCACGCATCAGCAGATGGACGCCGCCCAGCTCAAGGCCTCCGGGATCGGCGAGGAACTGGTACGGCTGTCGGTCGGCATCGAGACGGTGTCCGACATCATCGACGATCTCGGCCAGGCGCTCCGCGCGTCGCAGAAGGTGTGAGCCATGCAGCTTTCCGTCAATGGAATTGACACCTTCGTCGCCACCGGCGGCCGTCCGTTCGATCCGGCGTTGCCCGCGGTCGTGATGCTGCACGGTGCCGGCTTCGATCATTCGACCTGGGCGTTGCACAGCCGCTGGTTCGCGCATCACGGCTATTCGGTATTGGCGCCGGACTTGCCCGCGCATGGCCGTTCGTCCGGTGCGGCGCTTCCGACCATCGCCGAGATGGCCGACTGGACCGCCGCCCTGCTCGACGCCGCCGGCGCGCCGAGGGCCAGGCTGATCGGCCACTCCATGGGCTCGCTGATCGCGCTCGAGACCTCGGCGCGACATCCGGACAAGGTCTCCGGTCTCGGCCTGATCGGCACCGCCGCGACGATGACGGTGGGTCCCGATCTGCTCAAGGCCGCCGAGGCCAACGATCCCGATGCGTTCGACATGGTGTCGATCTGGGGCCTCGGCTTCAAGGCCGAGCTCGGCGGCAGCCTCGCGCCGGGCCTGTGGATGCATCAGGGCGCACAACGCGTGCTGCGGCAGTCGCGCCCCGGCGTGTTGTTCAGCGATCTCAACGCCTGCAATGCCTACCAGAACGCGCTGGCCGCGGCCGCGCAGGTCAAGGTGCCCACGACGTTCGTTCTCGGCGAGCGCGACATGATGACGCCGCCGAAGGCCGGCAAGACACTGGCCGCCGCGACGCCGAACGCCCGCACCGTGGTGCTGCCGGGCGCCGGCCACATGATGATGGTCGAAGCGCCCGACGAATTGCTGGCGGCATTGCGGTAACGGTCTCTCCTCATCCTGAGGAGCGCGGAACGCGCGTCTCGAAGGATGAGAGCCACCAGCCGGGCCTCATGGTTCGAGACGCCGCGGAGCCTGTCATCGGGCGCGCGTTCGCGCGACCCGTTGGCGGCTCCTCACCATGAGGGTCACATCACTGCCGCGCGGCCTTCTTGCGCTCCACGGGGTGAATATCGATCGCGCGCAGGCGGCCCATCCGAAGCACATCCATCGCCAGCGTGCGGTCGATGCGGTCGCGGTCGAGCACGCGGATCAGGTCGTCGACACCGTTGATCCCGACGCCGTCGAGTTTGATCACGACGTCGCCGGGCAACGCGCCGGCTCGCGCCGCCGGACTATCCGGCTCGATCTGCGCCAGCAGCGCGCCCATCGTGTTGTCGACGCCGGCCACCACCGCATGCCGCCGCGGGATCGGCGCGGTCTGGCCGGAGACGCCGATATAGGCGCGCCGGACATAGCCGTGGCGGATGATCTCCGACAGCACGAACTGCGCGGTGTTGCTGGCGACCGCGAAACATATCCCCTGCGCGCCGTTGATGATCGCGGTGTTGATGCCGATCACCTCCGACGACGACGACACCAGCGGTCCGCCGGAATTGCCGGGGTTGAGCGCGGCATCGGTTTGGATCACGTCCTCGATGGTCCGGCCGCTCACCGAACGGATCGAACGGCCGAGCGCCGAGACCACGCCGGCGGTCACCGTCGATTCGAAGCCCAAGGGGTTGCCGATCGCGACCACGAGCTGGCCGCGGCGCAGGCTTTTGGAATTGCCGAGCGAGGCATAATGCAGATCGCGGGCGCCATCGGCCCGCAACAGCGCAAGGTCGGTGTCGGGATCGACGCCGAGCACGTGGGCATCGGTGACAAAACCCTCGGTGTCGCGCAGCCTGATCTCTTTCGATGTGCCGACCACATGGCTGTTGGTCAGCACCAGCCCGTCCGGCGAAATCACGATTCCAGAGCCAAGCCCGCCGCGCTCCCGGCCGGTACGCACCTTCGGCCCGGTCTCGACACGGACGACCGCGGGGCCAACCCGCTCGGTCACGCCGATCACGGCGTTGGAATAGGCGTCCAGCAAGGCCTGGTCGTTGACGGGGGTGGATTCAGGGGTACCCGACGACTGCAGGTCGTCGGCAATATCTGAGGCAATATCCAGCATGGCGAATTCCTTCGGTCACCTCAGATGGTGGCCGGAATTAGCCGCCGCAAGTGCCTCTGCTGCAGGCGCAAGGCTGCTCTGATCCCTATTGCGCCCGCCGCAAGCTCGACGGCCGGGCCTTGACGGGATCGAGCAGTGACCAGTCGCCCTGCTCCAGCGTATAGCCTTGCGGAAACGGTGCCCGCAGCTCCAGCCCGAGCGAGCGCAATACCCGGTCGTCGCGGTAATAGCATTGCAGCACGACGCGGACGAGCGTTGCGGCAGCAGCGCCGCCGGTGGCGCGGAACTCCCTGGTGACCGCATCGCGCCTGACGGCATCGAGATCGGTGAGCGGCTTGCCGGCGAGACGCGCGAGATGGTCGAGTGCGGCAACGACCGGGACGGTATCGCGGCCGAGCGTCTTGAGGATGTCGGCCTGGACCGCCGCATCGTCGGCGCCGGGCACCTTGTATTCCTCGCTCGCGGGAATGATCATGCCGGCGACGGTGCGGAGATCGTCGCGCTGGCGCTGGGTCAGGGTTGGTTCGGACATTATTTCCTCAATCAAACAGATTGGCGAGGCGCTGCTTCATCTGGTCGGCGATGTAGAGCGCAATGGCCTGGATGGTGGAGGTCGGGTTGACGCCTCCAGAGGTGACGAACACGCTGCCGTCGACGATGAACAGGTTCTTCACGTCGTGCGAGCGGCCCCATTCGTTCACCACCGAACGGGCCGGATCGGTGCCCATGCGCGCGGTGCCGAGCAGATGCCAGCCGCCATAGAGGATCGGCGAGTTGACGCAGATGTCGGTGGCGCCGGCCGCGGTGAGCACTTCCCTGGCCCGCGCGATGCCATGCTCCATCATTTTGCGGCTGTTCTCGCTGATGGTGTAGTCGATGCGTGGCGCCGGGATGCCGTGGCTGTCCTTCAGGACTGGATCGAGCGTGACGCGGTTGTGTTCCTCCGGCAGGTCCTCGCAGATCGCCGACGCCGCCAGCCGGTGGCCGTTGAGTTTGCGGAAGACGCGATGATGATCGGCACCCCACGGGAGGAGGCCTTTGGCCTCGCTGGCGACGGCCTCGAACACCGGGCCGGCGCCGCGGCCGAACTGGATGCCGTAGCCGCGCACGAAGTCGCGCGACGGATCGGTCTCGTAGAATTCCTTGCTCCAGAGGCAGGTCGGCGGCGCGCGGTTGCTGTCGGTCGGTGCTTCCACATAGCCGTAGACCTGCGCATAGGGATGGAACATCAGGTTCTTGCCGACCAGGCCTGAGGAATTGGCGAGCCCGTCCGGAAAGCGTTCCGACTTCGAATTCAACAGCAGCCGCGGCGTGCCGACGCCGTTGCAGGCGACGATGACGACTTCGGCGGGTTGAAACTGTTCGACGCCGTCCTTGTCGTAAAAGATCACGCCCGAGGCCATGCCGTCCTCGTTGGTCGTGATCTCGCGCACCCGGCAGTGCGTGCGTAATTCGACCCCGGCGCGCAGCGCCGCCGGCCAGTAGGTGATGTCGGTCGAGGCCTTCGCGCCCTGCGCGCAGGCCGGCGTGCAATGGCCGAGATTGATGCAGCGGGCGCGACCTTCGTAATCCATGGTCGCAACCGTCGTATCCGACGGCCACCAGTGCCAGCCGAGTTTGTTCATGGCCTTGCCGATCATCGCGCCGGATTTGCCGAGCGGCTGCGGCGGCATCGGCGGATCGGTCAGCGGCGACGCGGGATCGCCCGACAGGCCGGAGGTGCCCATCATGCGGTCGTTCTCGGCAAAGAACGGCACCAGCGTGTCGTAGCCGATCGGCCAGTCGTCGGCGACGCCGTCGAGCGTTTTGACGCGGAAGTCGGACGGATGCAGCCGCGGCCAGTGCGCGGTGTACATCACGGTCGAACCGCCGACGCCATTGAAGTTCACCACCTTGATCGGCGAATTGTCCTCGTTGATCGGATAGTCCTCGGGCCGGGCGCGGATGTTCGGGCTCGGCGAATAATCGCCATAGAACCGCGCCTCCCAGTCGCGCCCCGTGCTCGGATATTCCGACGGCTTCATCCAGTCGCCCTGGTCGAGACAGAGGATGTGCATCCTGGTATCGGCGAGACTCCACGCCACCGCCGCGCCGGATGCGCCGGCACCAATGATCAGGACGTCAACGGGTTTATGCTTCATTCCAGTTCCTTAAGCTTTCTCTTTCGTCATTCCGGGGCGGCTCGCAGAGCCGAACCCGGAATCTCGAGATTCTCAGATGCGCAATTGCGCATCGTAGTTCGATGCTTCGCATCGCCCCGGAATGACGGTGGTCTAGTTTACAATCCTCACCGGCAGCGACCTTATCCCGCGGATGAAATTCGAATACAGCCGCTGCGGCGGACCCATGATCTCAAAGCGCAGGTCGCGTTGCAAAATTTCCTCCCAGAGGATGCGGATTTGCTGTTCGGCGAGGCGATCGCCGACGCAGCGGTGGATGCCGGCGCCGAAGGCGAGATGCTGGCGCGGTTTGGCGCGGTCGATGATGAACTGGTCGGCGCGGTCGATCTTGCTCTCGTCGCGGTTGCCGGAGATGTACCACATCACCACCTTGTCGCCCTTGGCGATCCGGCGGCCGGCGAGCTCGACGTCGGCGCGCGCGGTGCGGCGCATGTGCAGCACCGGCGTGTGATGGCGGATGATCTCGGATACGAGATTCGGGACCAGTTCGCGCCGCCCGCGCAGCAATTCGAACTGCTCGGGGTTTTCCACCAGCGCCATCAACCCGCCGGTCATGGAATTGCGGGTGGTGTCGTTGCCGCCGACGATCAGGAGCGCGATGGTGCCGATGAATTCGCGCGCCTGCAGGTTTCGCGTCGCTTCGGAATGCGACAGCATCGAGATCAGGTCGAAAGTGGGCGGCGCCGCCGCGCGGGCGTCCCAGAGTTTTCGGAAATATTCACCCATCCTGGTCAGCTCGGAGACGCGTTCTTCCGACGAATGCACCACCGCATCTGGCGACTCGACATTGGCGATCGCGACGTCGGACCACCAGGTCAGCTTCATGCGGTCTTCCCAGGGAAAATCGAACAGGGTCGCCAGCATCATGTTGGTCAGGTCGGTCGAGACCCGTTCGACCCAGTCGAACGTCTGGTTCCGCGGCAACGCGTCCAGCACGTCGGACGTCCGCTTGCGGATCAGCGGCTCGAAATTGGCGAGATGGGAGGGTGCGACGATTGGCGCGACGGTGCGCCGATGCGCGGTGTGGCCCGGCGGATCCATCCGAATGAAATTGGCGAACTCCTGCCCCAGCGGCTGGTCGGTGATCTGGATACCGCCGAACTCCGAACTCGACGAATAATTGGCGTGATCGAGTTCGACCGCGAAGATGTCGTCGTAGCGCGTCACCGACCAATACGGGCCGAAAGGCGAGGCCTCGCAATAATGCACGGGATCGTCGCGGCGCAGTTGCGAAAACAGCGGCCGCCAGGTGTCGTCCTGATACAGCCGGGGATCGCTGACGTCGATCGAGCTCAGCTTGCGCTGCTGCGCCTGGGCCATCGCTTCGCTCCCCTTGTTCGGTCGCCGCTTCGCGGGCGATCCGGATCCCGACGATAGGGGCAGATGCGGCCCTGAGTAAAGCCGACTTGAGTAAAGCCGGACTGGGCCGGCCGGCGGCAAACCTGCAACCCTGCCACGCGTGACGGCGGGGTTTGTCGGATAGCGCGAGACCGGATAGTTTTGGCGCCAACCACAGCAAAGGGAGTGACGCCAATTCCGGATTACGACGCCATCATCATCGGCGCGGGCATGTCGGGGCTCTACCAGCTTTACCGGCTGCGCGAACAGGGCCTGCGGGTGCGGGTGTTCGAGGCCGGCACCAATGTCGGCGGCACCTGGTACTGGAACCGTTATCCCGGCGCGCGGTTCGATTCGGAAAGCTATTCCTACGGCTACTCGTTTTCGAAGGAATTGCTCGAGGAATGGGACTGGTCCGAGCATTTCGCCGGCCAGCCGGAAACGCTGCGTTATCTCAACCATGTCGCCGACAAGTTCGATCTGCGCCGCGATATCCAGTTCAGCAGCCGGGTTACTGCTGCGACCTTTAATGAGGATTCGCGGGGCTGGACCGTTACGCTCGAGGACGGCAGCAGCTTCGATACGCGGTTCCTGATCACCGCGATCGGCCCGCTGTCGACGCCGACGCTGCCGCGCATCGAGGGGCGCGACGATTTCAAGGGGCAATCGTTCCACACCGCACGATGGCCGCACGAGCCGGTCGACTTCAAGGGCAAGCGCGTCGCCGTGATCGGCACCGGCGCCACCGGCGTGCAGACCATCCAGACCATTGCCGGGCAAGTCGGGCATCTCACCGTATTCCAGCGTACGCCGAACTGGTGCGCGCCGCTGCACAACGGCAAGATCGATGCCGAGACCCAGAAGCAGATCAAGGCCGGCTACCCCGAAATGTTCGCGCGCTGCCAGGAAACCTTCGCCTGTTTCCTGCATACGCCGGATCCGCGCGGCGCCTTCGAGGTTTCCGACAAGGAGCGCGAGGCGTTTTATGAGAAGCTCTATGGCGAACGCGGCTTCGGCATCTGGCAGGGCAATTTCCGCGACATCCTGACCGACCGCAAGGCGAACGCGACGATCTCCGATTTCGTGGCGCGGAAGATCCGCCAGCGGGTGAAGAATCAGGCCGTGGCCGAGAAACTGATTCCCAGGAATCACGGCTTTGGCACCCGCCGGCTGCCGCTGGAGACGTTCTATTACGAAGTCTACAACCGCGACAATGTCGACCTGGTCGACATCACGGAAACGCCGATCGAGCGCATCACGGCCGCGGGTATCAAGACCAGCGCGAGAGAATACGAGTTCGACATCATCATCTATGCCACCGGTTTCGATGCCCTCACCGGCGCTTTCGACAAGATCGACTTCAAGGGCGCCGGCGGCGCGCGGCTGAAGGACAAGTGGAAGAAAGGCCCCGAGACCTATCTCGGCATCATGGTGCACGAATTCCCCAACATGATGATGCTGATGGGGCCGCACACCGCGCTCGGCAATATTCCGCGCAGCATCGAATACAGCGTCGACTGGGTCACCGGGCTGGTGCGGTTTGCGCAAGCCAACCAACTGACACGGCTGGAAGCGACGCCGGAGGGCGTCGAGTCCTGGACCGATCACGTCAAGGCGCTCGGGGTCGGGCTGTTGTCGAATGAGGTCAACTCCTGGATGACCGGCATCAATTCCAACGTCGAGGGCAAGCAGACCCGCATCATCGCCCGCTACAGCGGCAGCGCGCCGGCCTACCGCGCGCGATGCGACGAGGTCGCGGCGAAGGGGTATGCGGAGTTGCGGCTGGGGTAACTTTTTGTCGTCCCGGCGAAGGCCGGGACCCATAACCACCGATCTTGATCGGGAATAACGCTGCCGCTCCATCCTGCTTCATCACGGGCATCGGTGGTTATGGGTCCCGGATCGCGTTCGCTGCGCTCACTTGTCCGGGACGACGAAAATTATTCCCGCGGCGCGATACGCCCGGAGTTTTGCAAGCTGGTAGCCCGGATGAGCGCAGCGACATCCGGGGCGGTGTTGGAGTGGTCCCGGATATCGCTTCGCTCATCCGGGCTACGAAGTCTTCCCGTCATTGCGAGCGAAGCGAAGCAATCCATCTTGCGGCTTGAAGAAAGAATGAATTGCTTCGTCGCTTCGCTCCTCGCAATGACGCAAACTACCACGCGTCAATGCAGGGCCGCTTGCGGTGACTGCGCGGCTCGGGCTTCGGCACCGAGCGCAGGCCGGACATGATCCAGTGCCTGGTATCGGCGGGATCGATCACCTCGTCGATCTCCAGCACCGAAGCGATCGAGACCGCCTTGCCGTTGGCGTACATCTCGGCGACCTTGGCCTTGTACCAGTTCTCGCGTTCGACCGGATCGGCGATCGCTTCCATCTCCTTGCGGAAGCCGAGCCGGACGTAGCCTTCCAGGCCCATGCCGCCGAACTCGCCGGTCGGCCAGGCCACGGTGAAGAACGAGGCGTGAAAGCCGCCGCCGATCATGGATTGCGCGCCGAGCCCATAGCCCTTGCGCAGTACGATGCCGAACAACGGTACGGTGAGGCTGGCGCCGGTCACGAACATGCGCGCGACATGGCGCACGATCGCGGTCTTTTCCGCCTCGGGGCCGACCATGAAGCCCGGCGTGTCGCACAAGGACACGATCGGGATATCGAAGGCGTCGCAAAGCTGCAGGAAGCGCGCGGCCTTGTCGCCGGCCGCCGCATCGATGGCGCCCCCGAGATGCTTCGGGTTGTTGGCGATCAGGCCGAACGGCTTGCCCTCGATGCGGATGAACGCCGTGATCATGCCGACGCCGAAGTCGCGGCGGATTTCCAGCACCGAGCCCTCGTCGGCGACGAGATCGATCACGGTCCTGATGTCGTAGACCCGCAGGCGGTTTTCCGGAATCGCCCGCCGCAACAGGCGCTGGTCCGGCGCTTTCCAGTCGCTGACCGCACCCTGAAAATAAGACAGATATTTCTGTGCGACCGAAGTTGCCTCTTCCTCGTCCTCCACCAGGATATCGATCACGCCATTGGGCGACTGGAACGATACCGGGCCGACTTCGGCCGGGTGGTAGACGCCGAGGCCGCCGCCCTCGATCATCGCCGGGCCGCCCATGCCGATCGACGCATTTTTCGTCGCGATGATGACGTCGCAGCAGCCGAGCATCGCGGCATTGCCTGCAAAGCAATAGCCCGAAACCACGCCGATGACCGGTACCAGCCCCGACAGTTTGGCGAACTGCACGAACGACGGCCCGTCGAGGCCGGTCAGGCCGAGCCGGTCGGTATCGCCGGGGCGGCCGCCGCCGCCTTCGGCATAGAACACCAGCGGCAGCTTCCACTGCTCGGCAAGGCCCAGCATGCGGTCGATCTTCTTGTGGTTCATGTGGCCCTGGGTGCCGGCCAGCACGGTGTAGTCGTAGGAGATCACCATGCAGCGCGCGCCCTCGGCGCCGAATTTGTCCGCATTCACGGTGGCGACGCCGGAGATCAGGCCGTCGGCCGGCGTGTTCATGATGAGATCGTCGACCTTGCGCCGGCGGCGTTGCGCCGCGATCGCCAGCGAACCGTATTCGACGAACGAGCCGTCGTCGACCAGCTGGGCGACGTTCTCGCGCGCCGTGCGCTGGTTGGTCTTGCGGCGGCGCTCGACCGAGGCCGGGCGGTTCTCATCGAGCGTGATGGCGTGGCGCGCGATCAGTTCGGCAAGATCCGGGCGGATGTGATCGAGGTCGACGGTCTCTTCCTCCGCCACGTCGTGGGCATCGATCTCGGCGGGTTCGAGATACAGGATCGCCTCGTCCTGCATCAGGGTGACACCGACACCGGCAATCACCTTGGTCACCTTGCCGCCATGCGGCGCCGTCACCAGATGCTCCATCTTCATGGATTCGAGCACGGCGATCTGCTGGCCGGGACGCACCAGGTCCCCTTCCCGCACCTCGATCGCGACGATGGTGCCCTGCAGCGGCGCGGGCACGGCAACGGAGCCTGCCGGGCCCGTCGTCGATATGTCGGTCTTGGGCACGCCATTCTCCGCCGCGCTGCCGGCATCGGCAAGCAACGTCTCCGCTGTGGTTTCCCTGGCGGCGCCGACCAACTCGGCGGCATGCGCATCGATGAAACCGGTGCTGACATGGTTGGCGGCGAAATCCGGATGCGCCAGGATCGCAGCCAGGAACGGAATATTGGTGGCGACGCCGCCGATCCGGAACTCGCGCAGTGTCCGCTGCGCCTTTTGCACCACGTCGGTCCATTTCCCGCCCGCCGAATGCACGATCACTTTCGCCAGCAGCGAGTCAAAAGCGGCGCTGGTCTTGTAGCCGGAATAGCCGAAGGTATCGACGCGGACGCCGGGGCCGGACGGCAGGTCGAACATCGACAGCGTGCCACCGGTCGGCTTGGTGGCTCCGGTCTCGTCCATCACCTCCATGTTGATGCGAAGCTGCATGGCATAGCCGCGCGGCTTCGGGATATAGGCCTGCGCGAGGCCGAGTGAGCCCAGCGTGGCGCCGGCCGCGACTGCAAGCTGCGCCTGCACCAGATCGACGCCCAGCACCGCCTCGGTGACGGTATGCTCGACCTGAAGCCGCGGATTGGCCTCGATGAAGGCGAACGCCTTGTCGTCGCCCCCAACTTTTCCCTGGGCCTCGTTATCGACCAGGAATTCGAAGGTGCCGAGATTGCCGTAATTCGCGGCCGCCGCCAGCTCCTTGGCGGCATCGATGATGCGCGAACGCAAGGCCTCGGTCAGCGACGGGCTCGGCGCCACCTCGATCAGTTTCTGGTTGCGGCGCTGGATCGTGCATTCGCGTTCCCAGAGATGGCTGATCGCGCCGTGCTGGTCGCAGATGATCTGCACTTCGATGTGGCGGGCGTTGCGGATGAGGCGCTCGACATAGACGCCGTCGCTGCCGAAGGCCGCTTTGGCTTCGGACTGGCAGCGCGCATAGGCCTCTTCCAGTTTTGATGCGTCATCGACGATGCGCATACCGCGGCCGCCGCCACCGGCGATGGCCTTGATCATCACGGCGGCGCCGTCGCCTAACCCGGCGAAGAAGGCCTTGACGTCGTCGAGGCTGGTCGCCCCCTCGGTGCCCTCGATGACGGGCACGCCGCATTGCTTCGCCAGCGCCTTGGCTTGTCCCTTGTCGCCGAACAAATCGAGCGCCTCGGGCGACGGGCCGATGAAGACAATGCCCTCTTCGGCGCAGCGCCGCGCCAGCGCGGAGTTCTCGCTGAGGAAACCGTAGCCGGGATGCAGCGCATCGCAGCCGGTCGCCTTCGCCGCTGATATCACGGCCTCGATATCGAGATAGGCGCGCGCGCCCCGCCCCGGGATTTCATGGGCGGCATCGGCGCTGCGGACATGCAGCGACAGCGCGTCGTCGGCCGGATAGACCGCGACCGTCGCAAGGCCCGCTTCGCCCGCGGCCCGCGCGATCCGAATGGCGATCTCGCCGCGGTTGGCGATCAGCAGTTTCTGAAAGGACATGAATGCTTCCGTTTGGGCTAATTAGCGTAACAACTGGCGATCATGCGAGGTCTGTTCACCTCGCCCCGCTTGCGGGGAGAGGTGAAGGAAGCGCGGCTGCCGACTCGAAAAATCATCACGATACCCTAGCGATCTCTCATGGTCGGATCGAGCACGATGCGCAGGGATTCGCCGAGGGCATTGAATGCCAACGAGACTACCAGAATGGCAAGCCCCGGCGCGTACATTTGCTCGGGCGCGATCTCCATATACTGGTAGGCGCGGGCCAGCATGGCGCCCCAGCTCGGATTCGGTGGCTGGATACCAAGGCCGAGGAAGCTGAGGCTGGCCTCCGCCAGCAGCGCCGCCGCCAGCAGCAGGGTCACCTGCACGATGACCGGCTGCAACGCGTTCGGCAGCACATGCTTCCACAGGATGTGCCAGGCCGGGGCGCCGAAGCACCTGGAGGCATCGACATAAAGCTCCTGCCGCACGATCAGCGTCCGGGCGCGAACGATCCGTGCCAGCGCCGGGAACATCACGATGCCGACCGCGATCATGCCGTTGGTGAGCCCGATGCCGAGCGCGCCGGTGACGGCGATGGCGAGCACGATGGCCGGAAACGAGAGAAAGGTGTCGATGACCCGGCTGATGATGTCGTCGATCCAGCCGCCGAAGAAACCGGCGGCGAGGCCGACCGGCAGGCCGATCGCGACCGCGACCCCGACCGCGAGCAGGCTGGCATAGACGGTCGCGGGCGCACCGTAGATCAGGCGGCTAAAAATATCGCGGCCGAGGTCGTCGGTGCCGAGCAGATGTTGCGGCCCGGGCGCCGCCAGCATGTTGTTGATGTCCTGCGCGGTCGGCGCATAGGGCGCGATCCAGGGCGCGCCGATCGCGACGATGACCAGCGCCAGCAGCACCAGGATCGCCAGCGCCGCGCGCAGGTCACCGGCCAGCCAGCGAAACAGACGCTGCAGCCGGCCCGGTTCGGCCACAGGTTTCGGCGTCGCGAGCGACAGGTCCGTCATTGCTCGATCCTCGGATCGACGGCGGCGCATAAGAGATCGGCGATCAGGTTGACCGCGATGACCACGATGACCATCGCGAACACCACGCCCTGCACGATCGGAAAATCGCGCGCGATGGCGCCGCGCACGATCAGGCTACCAAGGCCGGGAATCGCAAACACCGCCTCGATCACGACCGTGGCCGCCAGCATGCGGTTGACGAGGAGGCTGATGATGGTGAACAGGTTGACGCTGACATTCTTCAGGCCGTGCTGCCAGAGGATGCGCGACATCGACAAGCCCTTGGCGTGCAGGGTGCGGACATATTGCGACGACAGCACTTCCAGCAGCGAGCCGCGCAACTGCCGCGCCACTTCCGCCATGCCATAGGCCGCAATCGCGATGCCGGGCAGCAGCGCGTGGCGGATCGCCTCGAGCGGCGACGCGCTGAACGACTTGGCGCCGGTCGCCGGCAGCCAGTTCAGCTTCAGCGAAATCTCGGCGACCAGGATCATCGCCAGCCAGAAGCCGGGAATGGCGACGCCGAACGAGGCGATCAGGCTGACCGTCTTGTCGATCCAACCGTTCGGCTTGATCGCGGCGATCACGCCCATCGGAATGCCCGTCACCAGCGCCAGCACCAGCGCGATCGCCACGATCAAGAGCGTGTTGGGAAAGGCGCGGCCGATCGAGGTCGCGACCTTCTCGCCGGTCAAGAGCGATTGCGAGAGATCGCCCTGCACGACATGGCCGAGCCAGGTGCCATACTGCACCAGGAACGGCCGGTCGAGGCCGTACAATTTCCGGATCTCGGTAATACGGCTGTCGGTGGCGTTGTCGCCGGCCAGCGTCACCGCGATGTCGCCCGGCACCAATTTGAGCAGCGCGAACACCATGAAGGTCGCGAGCAGGATGACCGGCAACGCCTGCAGCAGGCGGCCGCCGATCACCCTGGCCGGACTTCGTCGCGCCATGAACTAGCTCTCCAGCCAGACGTCGTCGTATTTCGGCTTGCCCAACAGATTGGGCCTGTAGCCTTGCACCTTCTTGTTCATCGCCACCAGCTCGAACTGGAACGCGAGCGGCAGCACGAAGGCATTTTCCATCACCAGCCGCTGCACCGTCGCAAACGCCTTGGCTCGCGTCTCGATGTCTTCCGATGCCCGCGATTCCTTGATCGCGGCTTCGAGTTCCGGCGGCACCGGCGCGCGGCCGCCATTGTAGTAGGCGTCCTTGGTGAACATCAGCGAGTAAGTGAGGCTCGGATCGGGACGGCCGGTCCAGGCCGCGAGCAGGCCCGAGTTGCGCTTCTCGGGGCCGAAGAACGCGGCGGACGCCTCCGCGATCGGCGAGTTGACGAACTTCACGTTCATCCCTGCCTTGCGGAACATCTCGATCAGGATTTCCTGGCGCTGCACTGAATCCTGATCGTTGTAGCCACCGATCTCGATCACGGTGCCTTCCTTGAAGCCGGCCTCGGCGAGCAGCTTGCGCGCTCTGTCGGGATCATAAGGGTAGAGTGCGGCAACCGACTTGTCGTAGGCCCAATGCGCCTTCGGCAGGTTCATGTAAGCGGGCTCGGCAAGACCGGCGAGCGCGGCCTTGACGAAAGCCTCGCGGTCGACGGCGAAATTGAACGCCTGCCGCACCTTGATGTTGTCGAACGGCGGTTTTGCCCAGTTCAGGAAGATCTGGAACACGTAAAGCGTCGGCCCGTTGAAGACCTTGACCGAGGGAACGCGGTCCATGATCGCCTTCTGGCGCGGCGGCAACTGGTAAATCAGGTCGTTCTGGCCGGCGGTGACCGAGCGCGCGCCGGTGGTCAGTTCCGGAATGATCGAGAACTCGATGCCGTCAGGATAGGGACGGTTCGACTTCCAGTATTTCTCGTTGCGCTTGATGACGATCTTTTCGCCGTCGGCCCAACTCACGAAGGCATAGGCGCCGGCGCCGACCGGCGTGCGGTTGAGGGTCCCGGCGGAAGCTGCCTTCACGGCCGTCGGCGATACCATCATGCCGGCACGGTCGGACAGAATGCCGGGCAACGCCGCGTCGGGCGTGCTCAGCTTCAGCGTCACCTGCATCGGGCCGGTCACCTCGGCCGAGGCCATCGAGGCGAGATCGGCCTTGATGTTGGACTTCGCGTCGCTCTTGTTGCGCTCGAGGTTGAACTTGACGGCTTCAGCGTCGAGCGGCGTGCCATCGTGGAAGGTGACGCCGGCGCGGATGTTGAGCACCAGCGTATTCGGGTCGGTGAACTTCCAGCTCTCGGCGAGGCCGGGCTTGGGCTTCAGCGTCTCAAAATCCCATTCGGTCAGCGTGTCGTACATCGTGAACAGGAAGGCGTGATCCGAGCCGGCGCCGCCGGTGGCGGGATCGAGGCTCGACGGATTGGCCGGTGCCGAGATGCGCAAGATGCCGCCACGCTTCGGCGTGGCTTGCGCGAAGGCGTTGCCGCCGAGGGCCGTTCCAGCGAGCGCGCCAGTCATCAGCGCCATCAGCTCGCGTCGGGTGGTGTGGGTCATGAAAATCCTCCGGCAGTTTCTTGAGTTAGTTCGGCGAAAAATTCGGGAGGCCGGCAAAATGGCAGGCGACCCAGTGATCGGGCAACAGCTCGCGCCAGTCCGGCGTCTTCTCGGCGCAAAGATTTTGCGCGTACTGGCAGCGGGTGCGGAACCGGCACCCCGACGGCGGATCGATCGGACTCGGGATTTCACCCTGCAGCATGATCCTGGCAGCGCCCCGCATGGTCGACGGCAACGGCCGCGGTTCGGCCGACAGCAGCGCCTGGGTATAGGGATGCAGCGGCTTCTCCGAGACCTGCTCCGTGGGCCCGAGTTCGACAAACCGTCCGAGATACATCACCGCGATGCGCTCGCTGATATGCGACACCACGGCGAGATCGTGGGTGATGAAGACGTAGGTCAGCCCGAGGTCGCGCTGCAGCTCGGCGAACAAATTGAGCACGTCGCCGCGGATCGACATATCCAGCGCCGCCACCACCTCGTCGCAGACGATCAGCTTCGGCCGCAACGTCAGCGCCCGCGCGATCACCACGCGCTGCTTCTGGCCGCCGGACAACTGATGCGGATAACGCGCGCCGATATCCGGCGGCAGGCCGACGCGGTCGAGCGCCTCGCGGGCCCGCGTCAATCGTTCGGCTTTGGTGCCGGCGCGCGCCAGTTCCAGCGGCTCCAGCACCGAGGACAGGATCGTCATGCGCGGGTTGAGCGCCGCGTTGGGGTCCTGAAAGATGATCTGGTAGTCGCGGCGGTGGCTTTGAAATTGCCTGCGCGGCATTGCCAGCGGATCGACGCCGTTGTGCAGGATGGCACCCGCACTGGGCTTCAGCAGAAACACCAGCGCGCGGCCGATCGTGGTCTTGCCCGATCCGGATTCGCCGATGATGCCGAAGGTCTCGCCGCGGCGGACGTCGAAATCGACGCCGTCAACCGCCTTCACGGTAGAACGGCGGTCGCCGGTCTGGAACTGGACCTGCAGATCGCGCACCGAAACGATGGCGTCGTTGGCGGCCGGCGCGCTCATGGCCGGGCGACCATGGCCGCGATCGGCGCTGTAGCCGCATGCTGCAGCGCGCCGGGCAGATCGAGTTCGGCAAAGCGCCAGCAGCGCACCTTGCGGCCACCGCCCGCATCGCGCAGTTCCTGCTCGGCTTCGCAGCTCTCGACGGCATGCGGACAGCGCGCCTTGAAACGGCAGCCGTTCGGCATGTCCGCAATCGAAGGTACTCTACCCGGGATCGACGGCAGCTTGCCGTGGCGCGGACTCAAATGTGGCAGCGAGCGGAGGAGTCCGGACGTATAGGGATGCAGCGGCCGCACTAGCGCGGCGTCGACGCTGGCGTCCTCGATCACCTCCCCGGCATACATCGTGATCATGCGGGTGCAGGTCTCGGCAACGACGCCGAGGTCGTGCGTGATCAGCATCAGCGCGGTGTTCGAAGTCTCGCTGAGGTCGCGCAGCAGTTCGAGGATCTGCGCCTGCACGGTGACGTCGAGCGCCGTGGTCGGCTCGTCCGCGATCAGCAGTTGCGGACCGCAGATCAACGCGGCCGCGATCATCACCCGCTGGCGCATGCCGCCGGACAATTGATGCGGGTAATCGTCGATGCGCCGCTCTGGCGAGGCAATGCCGACGCGACGCAGCATGTCGAGGATCTTCGCCCTCGCCTCCTCCTTGCTGACGCCGGTATGGATGCGCAGGGTCTCGGCAATCTGGTGGCCGACGGTGAACACCGGATCGAGCGCGCTCATCGGCTCCTGGAAGATCATGGCGATGCGCCGGCCGCGGATCGCGCGCATGGCGCGGTCAGAGCATGTGGCGAGATCGACCCCGTCGAACCAGATCGAACCGTCGAGGCCGGCCATATTGTTCGGCAATAGCCGCAGGATCGAGAGACCGGTGATGGTCTTGCCGCAACCGCTTTCGCCGACGATCCCGACGCGCTCGCCCGGCGCAATGTCAAAATCGATCTTGCGCGTCGCCTGCCAGACGCCTTGCGAGGTCTTGAAGCGGATACCGAGGCCGCGCACCGACATCAGCGCCTGCGGGCTAACCGCAACCGCTTCCGCCTCGCGCTGTGCCGGCCCCGCCGTTGCCATCAGCCTGCCGCCCGCTTTTTCTCTTTCACGAGCTGCTCTTCCATCAGCATCTCGGTGCCGATGATGCCGTCGCGCGTGAGCTTGATAATCTCGGCCTCCGACAACCCGAGCAGGCCGCCGAGGATTTCGCGGTTATGCTCGCCCAGCGTCGGCGGCGCGCTGCGGATAGCGAACGGCGCGTTAGACTCACGAAATGGCATCGACGGCTGCGGATGTTTGCCGATGAAGGCGCGATCGACCTCTTGGATGAACCCGCGCGCATGCAATTGCGGGTCGTCCAGCAGCTCGATCGGCAGCCGTGCCACACCCGCAGCGATACCCGCTGCCTGCAACGCCGTCATCGCCGCTTCCGGATCCCGCGCGGATGTCCAGGCCGCAATCGCGGCCTCGATCTCGCTCTCGATCGCACGCCGCCCGGCGGCGGTTTTCAGCTTCACGTCGGAGGCCCAGTCGGCTCGGCCGAGCAAGGTCGCCAGCTTTGGCCACATCGCGTCGCGGGAAACCGCGACCATGATCCAGTTGTCGGAACCTGAGCAGGGGAAACAGCCATGCGGCACGAAATCCGGATGACGGTTGCCGTATTTCACCGGCGCCCTGCCGTCGATCGAATGCGCGGTGATCCAGGGTGCAGCAAACGGCATCATGCATTCGATCTGCGCGAGATCGATGAACTGGCCCTTGCCGGTCAGTTTGGCGTGGATCAGCGCGGTGAGAACGGCAGCGCAACCGTTGAGGCCACCGACGGCATCGCCGAACGCAGTATGGCTCATGACCGGCGGACCGAGGGGATCGCCGACCACGCTCGGCAGCCCTGAGCCCTGCTCCAAAGTCGAGCCATAAGCGCGACAATCGCGATGCGCGCTGCCGGCGCCGAAGGCCGACATCGACATCATGACGAGCTTTGGATTGAGCTTGCTCAGCACGTCGTAGCCGAGACCCATTTTCGGCAGCACCTCGACCGAATAATTGTCGACCACGAGATCGGCGTCGGCCAAGAGACGCTTGGCGAGCGCCAGGCCCTGCGGCCGGGTCAGGTCGAGCGTGATGCCGCGCTTGTTGCGGTTCATGATGCAGTAGCGGATGGACTTTTCGTACATCTGCTCCTGGACATAGGCCCGGCGGCGGTCGACGCCGCGCCACCAGTCCGGATATTGCGTGGCCTCGATCTTGATGACGTCGGCACCGAGATCGGCCAGCGTGCGCGTGCAGACCGGACCGGCCCAGCCCATCGAGAAATCAACGACACGAATGCCTTCGAGCGGCAGGCGGTTGTGCCCCTGCGACGCGGGCGTCGTTGCATGGGCGGTCTCGGTGACATGGGCGCTGCCCAGCATCTGCTCGCCGATATCGGGAACCGCACCGCCCCTGCGCGGCGGCGTTCCCGTCAGGCGCTGCATCGAACCGGCCGTGAAACCGCCCTCGTCGCCGATCATGACAGGCACAATGGCGCCACGCGCCTTCTTTTCCTCATCGGCGACGAGGTCGGCGATTTCGGGCACCGGCACGATCGGAATCTTGCGGCGCAGGCCTTCCGCGAACCATTCCTGCGCGGTACGCGTCTTCAGCTTCGGGATGAATAGGCTCTCGATGACCTCAACATGCTGCAGGCGGTCGACACCGAGGAACAGCGACGCGTCGTCGCGCAACTCGGGCAATCCCAGCATCTCGCAGAACGAACGCCATTGCGCCGGGGTCACCGTGGTGACGCCGAGCCGGCCTTGTTTGGTCTCGTAGATGCCGACCGGAAAGGTCGGCCAGAACCGGTTGACGCCGATCCGCCGCATGATGTCGCCGCGCGAGAACGCCTCGAACATGATGTATTCGGTGACGGCAATGGAGGATTCAAAGATGCTCAGGCGGCTACTGCGGCCGCGCCCATCCTGCATCCGCCCCAGCACCGACGAAGCGGCGGCGATGAAACCCCAGAGGCCGGCGAAGATGCCGGTCTGGAAATCCGGCGCATGCATGGGCGTCCCCTCGGAGGGGCCGACCAGTTTGACGAGGCCGACCAGCGCACGGATCGTGGAGTCCGTCGCCTCGAATTTGGCGTAGGGCCCCTCGCCGCCGAACCAGCTCGCCTCGAGATGAGTGAGGCCGGGATGACGCCGCTTGAGTTCGGCGAGATCGATCGCGGGACAATCTGCCGCATCGACGTCGCGGCCGTCGAGCAGAATGTCGCAGCCGCGGATCAGCTCGGTCAGGCGCGAAGATGCGTTCCGGTCATTCGGATCGAGCGCGATACTCGACTTGTTGAAATTCAGAAACGCAAACCACGCGCTGTTGCCCTTCGGCGTCAACGGCGCGGCGCGGCGCAGCGGATCCCCCGCCGGCGGTTCGATTTTCTGGACGGTGGCGCCGAAATCGGCGAACAAGCGGGCGCAATAGCTGGTTGCAGCTGCGCTCCCGATCTCGACAATCCGCAGATGCGACAACGCGCCCATTACGCTTCCTCATGGTCGAACGACCGGCACAAACTGACTACCGGTTCAGTTTCTTGTTGCCGACCATGAAACCTCGCCCGCTTGCTGATGCAAGCGGAATTTTGTTCCGCGTAACGGAATTCGCCGATGACACCAACGTGCCGGTATTAGCTGCAATCCAGTTGCTGCTCGAACCAGTTTTGCAAGCCGGCCGAGAGCTGTGGCCACGCACGCTGGAAGCCAGAGAGTTTTCCGGCACTGGCGCGGAAGATTCCGCGCAGTTCCTGCTCGATCGCAGGGAGATCAACACCCAGGCAGCGGCCTTCGCTGACGATCAACCGACCGTCCACGACCACGTCGC
Source organism: Bradyrhizobium ottawaense (assembly GCF_900099825.1). Lineage (NCBI taxonomy): Bacteria > Pseudomonadati > Pseudomonadota > Alphaproteobacteria > Hyphomicrobiales > Nitrobacteraceae > Bradyrhizobium > Bradyrhizobium ottawaense. The sequence goes on from NZ_LT629693.1 coordinate 1,527,611, forward strand.
GCACCAGCTGTGCATTGCCCCTGGCGAACAGGAGATCGATCGGGTCGACCGGCATGATGGCGTCGCGGTCGAGCCGGTCGAGATCGAGGGTGACAAAGTCGGCTGGCGCGCCGGATACCAACGCCCCGGTTCCGGGCGCGCCGGTCGCCTTGCGGCCGTTGGCGATGGCAAGGCCAAAGAATTCGGCAGGTGTCCAGGTCCGCTTGAAACCGAGACCGCCGTGCATCATCTGCACCAGCCGCATTTCGCGCAGCACGTCGTCGTCCTCGTCCAGCGCCAGGCCGTCGACGCCGACGGCAATGGCGCAGCCGCATTTGTGGGCTGCCGCGATAGGCGCGAGGCCGGAACGCAGATGCATGTTGGAACTGAAATTGGTGACGATACGCGCGCCGGAGGCCGCGATCATTTCGATCTCGTCCGGCCGGGCGTGAATGCCATGTGCCAAGGTCAGCCGTTCCGACAGGAAACCGATGTCGCGGAGATAGCGCACGATGCCGTCAGGAAAATTCGCATCGGCCCAGGCACGCTGATAGATGGTCTCCAGCAAATGCATGTGAATGCGCCGCCCGGTCAGCGCCGAATTCTCCGCCACCGCTTCGAGCAGCGGTTTGGAGCACCACTGCACGCCGGCGGGGCCGAGCTGCACGTCGACGTTCGGCCCGGCGATCGCGGCGGCAATCGCATCCGTGAGTTCGATATAGGCCATGGGCGACATCGGCGCGCGGACGAACAATTCCTCGATCGTCTTGCGGTCGTCGTTCGCGAGCTCCGACAAGACAGGCTCGCCGTCGCCATACACGACCGGATTCTGGTCGCGCACCGCAATCGCAAAGGCGATGCGGATACCGACATCGGACGCCGCGCGCGCGATCGCCCGGGCTTCCTCGACCAGCGGCATGGTGCCGCTCGGCCGCGTGTAATGCACCATCATCGCGGCGCACCCTGCCCGCGCCGAACGCGCCAGCGCGGAGGCCGCCGTCAGATAGGGATCGACGGGCGTGCCGAGCGCCGAGCGCAGGATCCAGCTTTCCAGGGGCATGCCGATCGCCCCGAACGACGATGCGGTCGCCCGCGCGTGGTCGTGGGCATTGACGAAGGCCGGAAGGACGAGGGAGCGCGGCCCGGGCGCTGATGGAGCTCCCTCGGAGATCGAAGTGATGATGCCGTTGTCGTACCGCAGCACGGCATTTTCGAGCAGGCCAAACTCGGGGCCGGAGAAGAGGCTGCTGGCGGTTACTTCTGTGGACATGACCGTGCGCCTTCTCCATCTGTCATTCCGGGGCGATGCGAAGCATCGAACCCGGAATCTCGAGATTCCGGGTTCGCTTCGCGCCCCGGAATGACGGGCTCACATCCCTCAATTCGCCGTATAGGTCAGCTCGCGCTCCGCGCGCGGCGGCAGGAACTCGCGCGAGAAGATTTCGGACGGCGCCGGGGTGCGGGCAAGCTGGTAGCCTTCGACGACGATACCGATGGCACGGGTCATGCGGTCGTCCTTGACGTCGCCGACGCCGATTTCCTTCATCTCGGGCGAGACGATCAGCTTGTCGAAGGAATATTGCAGGCGGCGTTTTTCGACATCGACGTTGATCTGGTTGTCGAAGTTCAGCGCCGCCTTGATCCCGGCGTTCTGATCCTTGGCGACCGCGATCATGCCCTTGTTGATGGCGCGGACCAGACCTGCCACGGCCTTGGGGTTGGACGCTATCAGCTTGCGCGACACCATCACGCCGTTGGAATAGAGATCCATGCCGTAGTCGCCGAACGAGAACCACTTGTAGTCCTTGTCGGGATCCTGGTTGTTCAGGACCAGGTTGAAATAGCTGGTGATGTTGAACACCAAAGCAGCGTCGATATCGCCCTTGATCAGCATCGGCTCCTGCAGGTTCGGCGCCATGTTGGACAACTTGATCTTCTCGCCTTCCAGCTTGTTCTTCTGCACGAACACCGGCAACAACCGCGTGGTCGGCGTGCCCTGTGCGCCGCCGAGCGTATGGCCTTCGAAATCCTTGATGGTGTTGATGCCGCTGCCGTTCTTGGTCACGATCGCGAATGGCGGCTGGTTCCAGACCATGTAGACCATGACCGGCGCATCTTCCGGCTTGGTCGAGGCATTCTGGATGATCGCGTTGACGTCGCCGAAGCCGGCGTCATAGGCACCCGACATGATATGCGTCACGGTCGCACCGGAGCCGTTGCCCTTGTCGATCACGACGTTGAGGCCCTCTTCCTTGAAGTAGCCGTTGTCCTTGGCGTAGAAGAACGCGGCGTCGCTGCCTTGCGTCGTCCACCCCAGCTTGAACTTGATCGTCGTGTCCTCGGCGCTCGCCGTGCCTACGAACAAAGCTACTCCCAACAGCGCGGCGCTTACTCTGGCTAACATGGTGACCTCCTCGACTGGGTTGGATGACGGTTGACGAAATCGTGGTTCAGGTGGCGATCAGATCGTTCTTGCGGGTGGCCCAACCGGTGACGCGCCCTTCGATCAGCGAGAAGATGACGTAGAGCGCGACGCCAAGCGCCGCGAGGACGAACAACGCGGCGAACACCAGCGGCACGTTGAAATTCGAAGACGCGGTCATCAGCACGTTGCCGATGCCGCTGTTCGAGGCGACGGTCTCCGACAGCACCGCGCCGACAAAGGCGTAGCTGACCGCGACCTTCAATGAGGCAAAAAAGAACGGCATGGTTCTGGGCAGACCGACATTCCAGAGGATGTCGAACTTGCTGGCGCCCAGCGCCTTGAGCACGTCCTCGAGTTCGGGTTCGGTGGTCGCGAGCCCGGTCGCGATGTTGACGACGATCGGGAAGAAGCAGATCGACAGCGCCGTCAGTATCGCCGGCACCGAGCCGGAGCCGAACCACAGCACGAAGATCGGCACCACGGCGACCTTCGGAATCGAGGAGAAGCCGACCAGCAGCGGATAGCAGGTGTCATAGGCGGTCTTGGAAACCCCGATCACGGCGCCGAGCAAGACACCGAGGCCGACGCCGAGCACGAATCCGATCATGGTGGTCGCCAGGGTCTGCAAAATGTGCGGCCACAGGATCGGGAATTTCTGGAACAGCGTCACGAACACCTGAGACGGACGCGGCAGCACCAGATCGGACATGTGGGTCACCACGCAGAACAGTTCCCACCCCACGAAAAACAGCACGATCAGCCCCGCCGAAAAGGCTTTTTGGCGATAATCGAGATCGGGCATCAGGCCGCTCCCTGTTTTGCAGCAGTTCTCGCATCGGTAATGAACGCGCGAAGTTTCTGGTTGAGTGCGACAAAATCCGGCTCGAACGTCCTCTCGACCGTGCGCGGCCGCTCGAAGGTGACCTGGCTGTCGTCGACGATGCGGCCAGGCCGCGCGCTCATCACACAGATGCGGCTGCCGAGGAACGCAGCCTCGCGCAGGTCATGGGTCACCAGCAGCACGGTCGGCTTGTGCGCCATCCAGAGGTCCTGAAGAATTGACCACAGTTCCTCGCGGGTGAACTGGTCGAGCGCGCCGAAGGGTTCGTCGAGCAGCAGCATGCGCGGCTCGTGAATCAGCGCCCGGCACAAATTGGCGCGCTGAAGCATGCCGCCGGAGAGTTGCCAGGGATAGCGGCTGCCGAACCCCTTGAGGCCGACCTGCTCCAGCAGCGCATTGGCCTTGTCGCGGAATTCGGTCTTGCGCAATTTTCTGAACTGGGAACGGAACGGCTCGACGATCTTGAGCGGCAGCATGATGTTCCGCTCGATCGTCATCCAGGGCAGCATGGTCGGATTCTGGAACGCCATGCCGACGCGCAGGGCACGCGCCGCGACTTCACGGCCGCCGACGATGACGACGCCTGATGTCGGTTGCACCAGGCCTGAGACCAGCCGCAGGATGGTCGACTTGCCGCAGCCGGACGGCCCGACCAGGGCGACGAACTCGCCATCGGCGATCCGCAGCGTCGTGCTTGAGAGCGCCGGCACCGCACGGTCGCCGCGGCCGAAGGTGACGGAGGCGTCCGACAGCTCGATCGCGATCGGTATGGCGGCAGACGAAACCGGCTCGCCGGAGAATTCCTGGTGTGGTTGCATGCGCATCATGATGAGAAGTGCATGCAAGCCGGATGCCAGCGAAACTTGCCTTGAAATTCAACGGGATCGCAAAAAGTGGCGCAACGCGCCGGATTCGTTTTGGGCAATCCGTGGCTCAAACTGCATGCAATTGAGGCGCTCAATTGTTGGCCAATTGTGATATCAGAGGCCCATTCGAAGCACTTCCTTTCAGGATTCGCCCGATGGCGCCTCGTCCGAGCAGCAAGACTGCGGAATCGTCCGACAAGGTCAGCGTGATCTGCCGTGCGCTTCGCCGCGCCATTATCGAGCAGGCGCTGGCGCCGGGCGCGAAATTGCCGGAGGATTCGCTGGGCGAACGCTTCGGCGTCAGCCGCACCATTGCCCGCCATGCGCTGGGGCAACTCGCGGCAGAGGGCCTGGTCGAGCTTCGCCGTAACCGGATTGCCGTGGTGGCGACGCCGAGCTGGCAGGAAGCCCGCGACGCCTTCGATATCCGCATCGAACTCGAACGCCTGGTGGTACGCCAGCTCGCCGGCAAGCTGACGAAAGCGCAGGTCGCCGAGCTCAATTCCCATGTCGATGCCGAGGATGGCGCCCGCGACGGCACCGATGCGGTTTCGATCCGGCTCGCAACCGAATTCCACATCCTGCTCGCCCATATGACGAACAGCCCCATTCTCGTGCGTTACGTCAGCGAAGTCGCCTATCGCTGCTGTCTCACTCTATCCTTGTACAGCCGCCCGCATTCCTCGGAATGCGCGATCAACGAGCACCGCGCGATCATCGCGGCGCTGGTCAAGGGCGACGAGAGCAAGGTGATGGGCCTGATGCACAGCCATCTGGATTCGGTGGCAACGAGAGCGCTGGTGGCCCCTACCCCACAGCGCGGCAGGGATTTGCTGGATATCCTGGCGCCTTACGCCGAAGACGGCGACAGCGGGCGGGTCGTGAAAATGCCGAAGGTGGTAAGGGCGCGCTAACCGTCATTGCGAGCGAAGCGAAGCAATCCATCTCACGGCGCAAAGAAAGAATGGATTGCTTCGTCGCTTCGCTCCTCGCAATGACGATGAGAGAGGCCTACGCCTCAATCCCCCGCTGCACCAGAATCCGCTCGGCGCTGTCGTTCCAGACATCCATCTTGACGATCTGGCCGCCTTTCACCACGAAGCGATCGACATAACGATTGCCCTCGAACGGCGTGCCGTCGATCCATTCGCCGTAGAGCGTGCCGATGCTGTAGACCACGGTCTCGTCCGCGCCCGGGCAGACGTCGAAGCGGTCCATCTGCTTCTTGACCCAGCGATAGCGCCGCGCATTGAAGCCGGTCGGCCCGCGCGGATGATCAAATTGCCGCCCGCCGGTAAAGGTGATCACGGTGCCCGGCTTCATATACGCCGCCGCCGCATCCGGATCGGGGATCATCGAGGCTGTCAGATAGGCTTCCACCACCTCGGCATCCGACAGGGTTTTGGTCTCGGCTTTAGCGGCAACGGACATGCTGGTTTCTCCCGGCGGCTTCTTCCAAAAGGTACGAAATACTACAATTGGCCCGCCAAATTGCATGCACATTTTTTGAACAGTTTGGCCTCCAAACTGCACACAATCTGGAGCTGCCTGTTCCCTGCCGTTCCGCTAGGCTCCAGCTTCCTCCAGCCCGCCCGAATCCATGAACGCGAAAACGGCCTTCGACCTGATCTTCCGCAATGCCCGGACGCGGACCTCGCCCACCCCGGTCGATATCGGCGTCTCCGGCGGCCGGATCGCGGCCATCGAACCAAAGCTCGCCTGCGAGGCTGTCGAGATCGAGCTCGGCGGCAAACTGGTGCTGCCTGGTTTCGTCGACACCCATATTCATCTGGACAAGGCTTGCCTGCTCGGCCGCTGCGGGCACGACCACTCGACCGTGGCCGAGGCCATCGCCGCGGTCGCGGCGATGAAGCGCGATTTCACCGTGGAAGACGTCTATGCCCGCGGCGCCCGCGTGATCGAGCGCGCCATCGTGCACGGCACCACGCGGATGCGTACCCATGTGGAGATCGACCCGCGCATCGCGCTGCGCGGCTTCGAGGCAGTGAAGGCCCTGAAGCGCGACTATGCCTGGGCCATTGACCTGTCGATCTGCGTGTTTCCGCAGGAAGGCCTGACCAACGATCCCGGCGCCGAGGAACTCTTGATCGCAGCGTTGCGCGACGGCGGCGACGCGATCGGCGGCTGTCCCTATATGGACACCGATCCGAACGCGCAGATCGAAAAACTGTTCGACCTGGCGCAACAGTTCGACGTCGATGTCGACCTGCACCTCGACTTCGACCTCGATCCGTCGTGGTGGCACATGGAAGAGGTCTGCCGGCAGACCGAGCGCCGCAACTATCACGGCCGCGTCGCGATCGGCCACGCCACCAAACTGTCGGCGCTGCCGCCTGAAAGCCTGAAGGCCGCGACGGCGCGGCTGGCGCAATCGGGCGTCGCCGTCACCGTGCTTCCGGCGACCGATCTCTACCTGATGGGACGCGACGCCACCCACAATGCGCCGCGCGGACTGACGGTGGCGCACAAGCTCGTCGAAAACGGCGTGCTGTGTTCAGTCGCGACCAACAACGTGCTCAATCCCTTCACGCCGTTCGGTGACGCGTCGCTGCTGCGGATGGCGAATTTCTACGCCAATGTCGCGCATGCCGGGATCAGCGAGTTCGACGCCTGTCTCGACCTCGTCACGGAGCTGCCCGCGCGCCTGATGAATTTGCGCGACTACGGCATCGCGCCGGGCAACCCGGCCGATCTCATCGTGCTCGATACCGACACTGGCGCCAACGCGATCGCGGAAATGCCTGACATGCTGATGGGCTTCAAGAACGGCCGCCAGGTTTTTGCGCGGCAACAGCCGACGCTGTTTCCGCCGCGGGCGTGATGAGTATTAGAGAGTCGTCATGCCCGGCCTTGTGCCGGGCATCCACGCCTTTCTTGCTGGAGTAAAGCAAGCACGTGGATGCCCGGGTCAAGCCCGGGCATGACGAGAAAGTGCATTGCCCCCGCCCGATTGACGCGCCCGCCGATCCCTGTTTGTTATCTGCCCAACACAACAACAAAATCGGGCAGGAAATCATGGCGAAGGCATCCCAGATAAGAAGCGTTGAAACGCTCGCTTGCGACGCCGGCTGGCGCAACTACCACTTCGTCAAGATCATGACCGAGGACGGCATCGTCGGCTGGAGCGAATATGACGAGGGCTTTGGCGCGCCCGGCGTGACGGCGGCGATCGAACGGCTCGCGGTGCGCGTGGTCGGCAAGAATGCATTCCAGCACGAGCGGATCTACGCGGAACTGTTTTCCGCGACGCGACCGGCCGCCGGCGGCGTGGTGGCGCTGGCGCTCGGCGCCATCGAGAACGCGCTGCTCGACGTCAAGGCCAAGGCGCTCGGCGTGCCCTGCTACGACCTGCTCGGCGGCAAGATCCGCGACAAAGTTCGCGTCTACTGGTCGCACTGCGCAACCTGGCGCATCAATCACCCCGACTGGTTCAAGCCCGCGATCACCGATCTCGACGGCGTCAAGGCAATCGGCCGCGAAGTACGCGAAAAGCGTTTTACCGCGATGAAGACCAACATCTTCGTCTACACCGATGGCAAGCCGCAGGGCTGGCGCCCCGGTTTCGGCGCGCCGTTCGAGCCCGAGATCAATGTCGACCGCGCGGTGCTGCGCAATCTCTGCATGCATCTGGAGGCAATCCGCGACGGTGCCGGCCCCGATGTCGACCTGCTGCTCGACCTCAACTTCAACGCCAAGACCGAGGGCTATCTCAAGATCCTGCGCGCCATCAAGGACATGGACATGTTCTGGGTCGAGATCGACACGTTTAACCCGCAGGCGCTGGGCTACATCCGGCGCCAGAGCCCGCATCCGATTTCATCCTGCGAGACGCTGCTGGGCTTGCGCGAATTCCTGCCCTACTTCAACGAACAGGCGATGGACGTCGCCATCATCGACACGCCGTGGAACGGGGTGTGGCAATCGATGAAGATCGCCGCCGCCGCCGAGCATTTCGAGGTCAACGTCGCGCCGCATAATTTCTACGGTCATCTCTGTACCATGATGAACGCGCATTTCTCCGCCGCGGTGCCGAACCTGCGCATCATGGAAACCGATATCGACCGGCTGGCGTGGGACCATGAATTGTTCACGCATGTGCCCGAAATCGTCGACGGTCACCTCATCATCCCGGACCGGCCGGGCTGGGGCACCGAACCCAACGAGGAAGGCCTGCGCGCCCATCCGCCGAAGAGCAAGGGCGGTCTGTTGAACTACGGGCAGAAGAAGTGATTCAACCTCGCCCCGCTCTTGCGGGGAGAGGGTCGGGGTGAGGGGTACAGGTCTCTCGATGGTCTCTGCTCGCTGAGAGATGCCCCTCACCCCGACCCTCTCCCCGCAAGAGCGGGGCGAGGGGGAAGAAAGAACACCGCCGATCAATTATCCCCGGGACTCGCCGCGAACGCGCTCTCAATTACGTCGCCGATCGGCTGCCAGGCGGTGCCGTCGAACTGCACCAGCCGCATCTGTTCGATGGGACGGAAGTCCGAAGGCCCGGTGTTGATCGCAATGCCCGGCAACGCGACCGGGCTCTGGTAGTTCTTCAGCGACGCCGCCTGCTTCATGATGTTCTCGCGCGACAGGTCGTCGCCGCACTGGGTCAGCACCTGCAACAGGGTTTCGGCCGCCGCATAGCCGAAAATGGCGTAGCCGTCGTCCTTGTCGCCGTCCGGGTAATATTTGTCCATGAAGGCGAGCCAGGTCTTGATGGCGGGGTCTTCCTTCCAGGTGACGTCGCCGATGTCCTTCAGGAACGAGGTCGAGATCACGCCGATGGCGTTCTCCAGTCCGGCCGGCCGCAGCGCGTTGGCGATCGAAGCCGCGGCATTGACCAGCAGCAGGACCGGATGCCAGCCGAGTTCGGCGGCGCGACGGATGGCACGCGCCGAGATCGGCGGCGCGCAGTTGAGCACCAGCACCTCGGCGCCGGACGCCTTGAGAATGTCGACCTGGGTATCGATCGACATGTCGGCCTCGATGGCAATATCCGCGACGATCTTGTTGGCGGTGACACCGAGGCCCTCCTGCAGTCCGCGGAACAGATCGCGGCCGAACTGGTCGTTCTGCCACAGCACGGCGATCTTGCTGTCCGCGTAGGAAGCCTGGATGTAATTGGCGTAGATCCGCCCCTCGGACCGGAACGTCGGCTGCCAGCCCATCGTCCAGGGAAACTTCTTCGGATGTGCCCACTCCTCGTCGCCGGACGCGACAAAGAGCTGAGGGATATTCTTCTCATTGAGATATTTTCGCGTCGCCAGATTGCCCGGCGTGCCGAACGAACCGAACATCAGCAGCACGTTCTGCTCCTCGACCAGGTTCCGTGTCTCTTCGAGTGCCGTCACCGGATTGGAGCTGTCGTCGCGGGAAATGAACGTGATCTTGCGTCCATTGATGCCGCCGCGCTCGTTGATCATGTTGAAATAGGCAGCCTCCGCCCTTCCGATCGCCGCAAACCCAGCCAGCGGCCCGGTATAGGGCATGATGTTGCCGATGCGGATTTCGGTGTCGGTGACACCGGCGGCCGCGGCCGGCGGCATGGCAAGCGCCAGGATCATGGCGACAACGGCAGACGTTCGTCCGGTTTCTCTTGTTATTTGCATCGACATGGCCTCGAACGCCAAGCTAGCAGGAGCTTGCGACGCCTGACCAGCAGGCGCGACGATAGCGCCGAAAATGCGGATGTTGAAATCAAATGTTGGGACTTAGCTACCATCGTAGGATGGTTGGAGCGAAGCGATACCCATCGCCGCGCGAGCGGTATTGATGGGTATCGCTTCGCTCCACCCATCTACATGTCACCGCAACGCAATATCCAGCCACCCCAGCGCATTCACCGTCACGCGGTCGCCGGTGTCGACCAGCACCGTCGTGGTCTCGGCCTCGATGATCGCGGGACCCACCAGAATATGGCCGGGCTTGAGATCGTCGAGCGCATAGACCGGCACCTCGCGCCAGCCGCCGAAGAAGGCCTGCCGTTGGCCACGCGGCGCGCAGACGCCGGACGACGGTGCGGGCCTGGTATCCTGCCCGCGTTGCGCGACTGCGCCGACGGCGGCGACGCGGGCGTTGACGAACACGACTTCCTGGCCGCGCGATGCGTAGGTGTAGAGCTCCTCATGCTTGACGTGAAAGCGGTCCTCGATTTGGTCGACGAGGTTTTCCGCATTCCAGTCCAGTCCATCCAGCGACACGTCGATCTCAAAAATCTGCTCGCCATAGCGCATCTCGGCGGAGCGCTCGATCGCGATCGGTCCATCGAACCATGACCGAAGGCGGCCGGCGGCCTGCTGCTCCAGCTCGGCAAACAGCGCGCGGACTTCGCCCGCGGTGATGCGCGGGCCGGCACCATAATGCGTGCGGCTGACTTCGTAGCGGAGATCGCTGGTCAGCATGCCCCAGGCCGACAGCACCGACGCCACCGTCGGCACGATGATGCGCTTGATCTCGAGTTCGCGCGCCACTTCGGCGGCGTGCAAACCTGCCGCGCCACCAAAGCTGAGCAGCGCGAATTTCCGGGGGTCGACACCGCGGCGCAAGGTCATCAGGCGGATGCCGTCGGCCATCTTCAGGTTGATCATGCGGTAGATGCCGGCGGCGGCTTCCTGCCGCGACAGTTCCAGCGCCGCGGCGACACGATCGATCGCGGCTTCCGACGCCGCGCGATCCAGCGGACGTTTGCCGCCCATGAAGGCGGCGGCATCGAGATAGCCGAGCACGACATTGGCGTCGGTGACGGTGGCAGCCAATCCACCGTTGCCGTAACAGGCCGGGCCCGGCACCGAGCCCGCGCTTTCAGGACCCACGCGCAAGGTGCGGCCGGCATCGACGCTGGCGATCGAGCCGCCGCCGGCCGCGATGCTGGCGATATCGAGGCTGCGCAGCGCGATGCGCTGGCCGGCGAGCATGCCGTCGGCGGACAGCGACGCCTGCCCGCCCGAGATCAGCGAAATGTCGGTGCTGGTGCCGCCCATGTCGAACGGCACCAGATCGGGAATCCCGACCAGCTCCGCACAGCGCCGGCCGCCGGACATGCCGCCGGCCGGTCCCGACAGCACGGTGCCCGCAGCCAGCCGCGAGGCTTCCTCGACCGGCGCCATGCCGCCATGCGACAGCACCACGAACAGCGAGCCCTTGAAGCCGGCTTCGGTCAGGCGCGCTTCGAGATTGGTGAGATAACGTCGCACGATCGGTTCGACGTAGGCGTTCACGATCGTGGTCGAGACGCGCTCATATTCCTTGATCTGCGGCAGCACGTCGCTGGAGCGCGATACACCGATGCCGGGCAGCGCTTGCGCCAGCCGTTTGACCGCGGCGGATTCGTGCTCAGAATTGATGTAGGCGTGCAGAAAACACACCGCGACCGAGGTCACGCCGGATTTTTTGATGCCGGCAATGGCATTGTCGAGCGAGCGCGAGTCCAGCGGAATCGAAACCTCGCCGTTCGCCCTCAGCCGTTCACGAATGCCGAAGCGCAATTCGCGCGGCACCAGCGGCTCCGGCGGCGGCGAACGCAGATCGTAGCGGTCGGGCTTGAGGCCTTCGCGCATTTCGATGACGTCGCGATGGCCTTCGGTGGTGAGCAGCGCGACCCTGGCGCCCTTGCGCTCCAATAGCGCATTGGTCGCCACCGTCGTTCCGTGAACCAGCCGGTCGGTCGCCGCCAGCATGTCCACGCGCGTGACGTTCAGACGCCGCGCCAGTTCTTCCAGCCCCGCCATCACGCCGATCGATTGATCTGATGGTGTGGATGGTGATTTTGCGAATACGGTCCGTCCGGTTTCATCCGTGGCCACCAGATCGGTGTAGGTGCCGCCGACGTCAACGCCAATCCTGTACATGGTTAGCTACGCTGCTCCGCCGGAACGTCAACAAGGCCCTGTTCGCGATCGCGCTGCCGCGCTTCTGCTGACCGCTTCGACGGCGGCCCCCAGCCGCCACCGCCGGAGGAACGGATTTCGAGACAATCGCCCGGACGCAACTCGATGCCGACTTCCTTGGTGCGCAGCACGCGGGGCTCGCGGCCCTCGGACAACAGGCGATAGTGATGCGGCTTGCCGTCCTCGCCGCCGAGCATGCCGCAGGGACCATGGCGCGCGCCGTCGCCGGCGGTGTTGCCCCTCGCCGGCTTTTCGGTCTCCAGCACCAGATCGAGCGACACGCCGAGACCGCCGCGAAACTGGCCGTCGCCGCCGGAGCCGTCGCGGAATTCATGCTGACGGAAATGCAGCGGAAAGCGCGTTTCCGCGACCTCGATGCTGCCGAATTTCAGGCCGCCGACCGAGTGCCACTCGCCGATCGACGACCAGCCATCGCCGCCCGACGACGCGCCGCCGCCGGGGCGGGCCTGGAACAGATGCCAGATGAAGTTCTTGCCGGTGCGCGGGTCCTCGCCCTGGATTGCGATCCGGAACCGGCGGCTCCAGCCCGCCATCGCCCGTTCCGGACAGGACGCCGACATCGCTTTGACGATCGCCTCGACGATCTCGTTGGAGGGATGGCTGGTACACAGCGTCACCGGCCGGCCGGGATCGGCCCAGACGATGGTGCCCTGTTTGGCGATCACCTTGAGCGGACGCAGCGCGCCGGTGTTCTTCGGGATTTCGGCGTCGATCAGATAGGCAAAGGCCATCGCGACCGCGGCCTGCATGTTGGCATGCGAGGAATTGACGAAGCTGGTCGACTGCGGATCGGACTCCGACAGATCGACCTCGATGTCGCTGCCCTTCTTGGTCACTTTCGCCGCGATACGAATATCGCTGCGACCATGGCCGTCATCGTCGAGAAACGCCTCGCCGTGGAATACGCCGTCTTTCCAGGTCGAGACCACGGCGCGGGTCTGCTGCTCGGTCGCATCCAGAATGGATTCGACCGCGGCTTCGACGACCGGCGCACCGAATTCGTTGAACAATTTTGATACACGCCGCTCGCCCAACTGCGCGGCTCCCAGCATCGCCGCGAGGTCGCCGCGAAATTCGCGGGGGTTACGGACGTTGAGCGCGAGCATGTCGAGCAGGTCGTCGCGCGGCTTGCCCGCCTCGTGGAGTTTGATCGGCGGAATGCGCAGGCCTTCCTGAAAGATTTCGGTGGCCGCGGGATTATAGGCGCCGTGGGTGCCGCCGCCGATATCGCTCTGATGCGCGCGCACGATGGTCCAGAGCAACCGCCGGTCGCCGGAGAATACCGGCACGAAGACGGTGAGGTCAGGCAGATGGCTGCCGCCATGATAGGGATCGTTGAGCAGGATGACGTCGCCGGGCTTGACGTCCTTGAATCGTTCCTCGACCGCGATCGTCGCCCACGGCAGCGCGCCGACGTGAACCGGAAGGTGGTCGGCCTGCGCGATCAGGCGGGCTTCGGTGTCGCAGATCGCCAGCGAGAAATCGCGGCTGGAATTCAGGATCTGCGAATAGGAGGTGCGAAGCATCGCCTCGCCCATCTCTTTGACGATCGAACTGAGCCGATGCTGGACGACGGAGCGCGTGATGGGATCGATCTTGGCAGACATTGTACCCGTTTCTTGTTGTCGCTCAGAGTGCTGCAACTTCCTTCAGCGCGCCCGATGCCGCCTCGATGATCGCATGGATATCGCCGTCCGTCATCGGGGTCGACAATGCCATCAATCCATAGCCGGCCGCCAGCACGCCACGATTGAGCAAGCCGCGGTTGAAAACCGCCTGGCGCTTGCCCTCCTCCTCGGTCAGATACGCCGAGCGGTAGTCGCGGATCGGCCGGTCGGCGAAGTGAATCTTCAGGAGCGAACCGAGCCCGACGGTGCGGCCGGGAACGCCGTGGCGGCGAAACGCCGCATCGATGCCGGAGCGAACCGCCTCACCCATCGCGTCGAGCCGCGCGAACGCCGCGTCGTCCAACAGCTCCATCGCGGCGATACCGGCCCGCATCGTCACCGGGTTGGCGGAGAACGTGCCGCCATGCGGCAATGCCGGCTTGCCCTGCCGCGGGTCGAACACCGCCATGAATTCCTTGTGGCCGCCAATCGCGCCGACCGGAAAACCGCCGCCGATGATCTTGCCGAGCGTGGTCAAATCCGGATCGATATTCCACAACCCCTGCGCGCCGCGAAAGCCTAAGCGAAACGTGATGACCTCGTCGAAGATCAGGAGCGCGCCGACCTCGCGCGTGACTTTGCGCAGCGCGTCCAGATAGGCCTGATCGGCCGGCGCCAGACCGGCGCGGTTCGGCATGGGATCGACCAGCACGCAGGCAAGTTCAGGTCCGTGCTCGCGGATCAGGCTGACGGCCGCTTCCGCGTCGTTGAAGGGAATGGTGATGACGTCGGCGAGCACGTTGTCGGGCGTGCCCTTGGCGTAGGCGACCGACACCGGTGCGTTGCGGCCCCAGGCTTCCGGCGTGGGATCGAGGCTCACTTCGGCATAGTCATAGGAACCGTGATAGGCACCTTCGCATTTGGCGATCTTCGGCCGGCCGGTATGCGCCCGCGCAGCCTTCAGCGCCATCATCACGGCCTCGGTGCCGGAATTCGCAAAGCGCACCTGGTCGACCGACGGCAAGCGCGCCGCCAGCAGTTCGGCGAGATCGACTTCGGATTCGGTCGGCAGGCCGAACGCCGATCCTATCGCAAGCTGGGTCGTCGCGGCCTTGATCAGCGCGGGATGGGCGTGGCCGTGGATCTGCGAGGTGAAATTGTTGATGCAGTCGATATAGACGTTGCCGTCGAGGTCCCAGACCCGGCAGCCCTCGCCGCGCGCGGCATAGATCGGATACGGCTTCATGAACACGGTGGTGCGGGTATTGCCGCCGGGCAGGCTCGCCAGCGCGCGGTCGTACATTTTTTGCGACGAGGAATTTGGATCCGGGTACATGCGGCTTCCTGTGAACTGGGCCCAATCCTTATAGCGGCTGGATTTTTGCCCGCAAATCGCCGCCTCTTCGGAAGCCCTTCCGCGTGCTCCACACGGCAGAGGCCCAATGGCTCACGTTTACGTGTCCGGAACCGCTCAAAAAAATCCAGCGGCCGACGGAATAGAACCCGACGCCACGCGTCACCACCCATGCAAGCGTTCAACGAACCAGTTCAAACCTCAGGATACCGCAACAATGCTGCCATTTTTCAAACCAGGCCTGCGAATGGCGCTGTTCGGCGCGCGTCTCCTCGTCGCCTTCGCCGCACCGTCTCTGGTGTTTTCGGCGTTTGCGCATGAAACCCATCCGGCTGCCCAAAAGGCCGCCAGCCCAGATGAAAGCGCGTTTCTCGCCGAGAACGATGCGGCGATGACGAAAATGATGAACGACATGGCGGCGAAGCCAAGCGGCGACATCGATCGCGATTTCGTCGCCATGATGGCCCCGCACCATCAGGGCGCCATCGACATGGCCGTGATCGAATTGCGCTACGGCAAGAACGAGCAATTGCGGCGCATCGCGCAGGAAATCATCGTCAGCCAGTTGCAGGAGATCGCGGCGATGAAGCTTGCGATCGGCGAGCAAGTCGTGCCTTCCGCTCCCGCGCCAACGCAACCGGACAAGGCCCCGGTTTCGGAGCCGGCGGCGCACGATCACATGAATCACATGAACATGACCCACGGAACGAAGAACTAGGAGCTACACATGCGCTATCCGATTTTGAAAAGCAGCCTGTTGGCCTGCACGATCATCGCGACATCGGCAGCAGCCTGGGCGGGACAGGCGCCCGGCGCCGCGGCCTCCCCCGAAATCCCGATCAGCCATCAAGACCGCGTCTACGCGGCAGAGCAATTTTCGAACACGGTGTCGGTCACCGACCCCGTCGACAACAAGTTGCTCGGCGTGATCCGGCTCGGCGATCCGCAGCCCGGCAATTTCAGCCCGCTCTACAAGGGCCAGGTACTGGTGCACGGCATGGGCTACTCGCCCGATCACAAGACGCTTGCCATCGTCTCGATCGGGTCGAACTCGGTGAGCTTCATCGACACCGCGACCAACACTGTGAAGCACGTCACCTATGTCGGCCGCTCGCCGCACGAGGCGTTCTTCACGCCCGATGGCAAAGAGGTCTGGATCACCGTGCGCGGCGAGAATTACATCTCGGTCATCGATGCCGCGAGCTTTGCCGAGAAGACGCGTATCGAGGTGCCGGCCGGTCCGGGCATGCAGATCTTCTCGCCCGACGGCAAATACGGCTACATCTGCTCTTCCTTCAATCCGGAGACCGTGGTGGTCTCCGTCGCCGACCATGCCATCGTCGCGCGCGTCAAGCAGGAGAGCCCATTCTGTCCGAACATCGCCGCCACACCCGACGGCGAGCAGGTGTGGTTCACGCTGAAGGACGTCGGCAAGACCCAGGTGTTCAACGCCAAGCCGCCGTTCAATCCGATCAAGACCATCGACACCGGGCCGATCACCAACCACGTCAACTTCGCGCGCACGCCGAAGGGAACGTTCGCCTATGTCACGATCGGCGGCACCAACGAGATCAAGGTGTTTCGCACCGATGATTTCTCGTTAATTGCGACCATTCCAGTCGGCAGCCTTCCGCACGGCATCTGGCCGTCCGGTGACGGCACGCGGGTCTATGTCGGCCTCGAAAACGCCGACGCGCTGGCGGCGATCGATACCGCGACCAACAAGGTGATTGCCAACATCCCGATCGGACAGGCGCCGCAGGCGATCGCCTACGTCCCCAACGCAGCGCCCAATCCGGATGACCGCCAGAACCTGCAACCCCTCGGTGTCGCCGGCCAGGTCGCGCACCTCTCCCTCGGGGCAAAGACGGAACCCAAGAACGGTCAGCCGCCGACCAGCGTCTCGCTGTTCGACCAGGGCCTGATTCAGGTGCTGCAGGCCTCGGTGACCGGCCTGCAGCCGAAGCAGCGCTATGTGCTGGCGCTGGCCGATCATGCCGACGGCACTGGGGCATTACAGCCGCTCGCCGCCTTCATGACCAATCCGGCGGGCTCAGCAATCGTCAACGCGGTTGGACCGATCCGGCAGATCGTCCAGAATTCCGCCACAGCCGAGCGGCGATATCTGGTCATCGCCCCCGGCGAGCCCGCTAAATTCGGGGAAGCCGTGCAGGTCCAGACTCCATGAGCGACATGCTGCGCCAGATCGAGCCGGTGATTCCAGCGTTGCGCCGCTACGCGCGTGCGCTGGCGCGCAACCACGCCGCCGCGGACGATCTGGTGCAGGATTGCCTGGAGCGGGCAGTCGGCCACTGGAACCAGCGGCGCGAAGGCGATCCGCGTCCATGGCTGTTCACGATCCTGCACAATCTGGCGGTCAACCAATTCCGCCGGACAAAGACACGCGGCAAGCACATTGCCATCGACGAGGCCAACGAGGATGATTTCGGACAGGATGCCGTGCAGGAGCAGAAACTGATGTATCAGGATGTCTTGGAGAGGCTGGCGCGGCTGCCGGAAGACCAGCGCGCGGTGCTGCTCCTGGTCGCGGTGGAAGACCTGTCCTATGCCGACGCCGCCAAGGTACTCGATATTCCCGTCGGCACCGTGATGTCGCGCCTGTCGCGGGCGCGCGAAAGATTGCAGCATGAAATCGAAGGGACCGCGGACGGCGCGCCGAAAAACGTGGTGCAGTTGCGGAGCATGAAATGACCAATCGGCCCATCACGGAAGACGATCTCCACGCCTATGTGGACGGCGTTCTGGAATCAGAGCGGCAGGCGGAAATCGCCACCTATCTCGAAGGCCATCCCGATGTCGCCAAGCGCATCGCCGGCTTCGCCGATCAGCGCGAGTTGTTGCGCAAGGCACTGGCGCCGATCGCCGACGAGCCTTTGCCGCCGCAACTCAATCTGTCGCGGATCATCGAAGGCCGGCAGCGACGGCGTTTGCCGTTCGGCTGGGCGGTCGCTGCCATGCTGATGTTGAGCATCGGCGGTCTCAGCGGCTGGGTGATGCGTGGCGCGGTACAGGATTCGTCCGGCGGCCTTGCCGCCCTCGCACAGGAAGCGGCCTACTCCTATCAGGTCTATGCGCCGGATCACGTCCGGCCGGTCGAGATGCGGGCGACCGATAGCGCCCAACTGGTGCAGTGGGTTTCCAATCGCCTGCATCAGCCGGTGAAACTGCCGGACCTGACCACGTCGGGCTATCGCCTGATGGGAGGCCGTCTGATCGCGACCTCGCATGGTCCGGCAGCCATGTTCATGTACGATGACGATCACGGCGACCGGCTGGTGATGTTGACGCGTCCGATGCAATCGGATCAGAGCGCGCCGATGGCCTCGCATTCGCAAGATGATGTCGCGGGCTTTGCCTGGGCGGATGGCGGGATGGGCTACAGCCTGGTGGGACAGGTCGCCGCCGAATCCCTCAAGCCGATCGCCAACGAGGTGCGCCGGCAGGCGCGTACGATCTAGGACGAACGCGTGTAGATCAGGAAGATCACGGTGCCGATGAACAGCGTCGCCGCCATGTACAACAGCACGGCGGGCAAGCCATAGACCGCGGCGACCACGCCGGTGCTCGATTGCATCAGCGCGGCGCCGAGGAAGAACGCCAGGTTGATCGCGGACAGCGCCTTGCCGGTGTTCTGCGCGTCCACCATCTGCCGCGTCATGCCGTACAATAGCGGCTGTGCCGATACCGCGATGCCGATCAGCACGAACAGCACGGCGTCATATTGCGCCGGCATCACCGCCACCCCGAACAGGTCCGAGACCGGAAAATGCGGCGCGCCGGCCGCCATCAGCACCAGCGTCAGCACGGCGACCAGATGCGCCACCGCCAGTACCTCGCGGCGATGGCCGACATTGCGGTCGAGAATGCCGATCAGCAGGGGTCCGACGATCAGCGCCAGCGTGAACAGGCCGAGCTCGTTGCCGGCTTCGATCCGGCTCAGCCCCTTGATCTCCATCAGCCACGGCCCGCCCCACAATCCCCGCAGCACCAGCGAGGCGGCCAGCGAGACCAGCGCCACCGCGATCAGGCCGCGCAACTGGCGCGACAGGCCGAGCCGGATTACTTCGGTCATTTGCGTAAGCGGCGAAGACCGGTCGGCATGGGCGGCCTGCTGTCGCGGCACCAGCGCGAACACGGCGAGCGCCACCACGACGCCGAAACCGGCCGAGATCCAGAACCCCGCCCGCCATCCCCAATGGTCGACCACGAAAGCCAGCGGGCTCGACGACAGCAGCATGCCGATATTGCCGATCGACAGGATCACGCCGGACCACAGGCCGAAGCGCGTCGCCGACATGTTCTTCGCCGCCAGCGTCATCGGGCACATCAGCATGCCCGACGTGGCGACCCCGAGCAGGAATTGTCCGAACAGAAAGCTCTCCGGCCCGGTTGCGAGTCCGGAGGCCAGCGCACCGACGACGGTTCCCATCAGCAGGCTCAGCGACACCGGACGGACGCCGAGGCGATCCATCGCGGCGCCGACCGGAATCTGCGAGGCGGCAAAGGCGAAATGATAGATCGAGGTCAGGCTGGCGAGCTTCTGCGGCGAGGTGCCGAAATCGGCGGCCATCACGTCGAGGCTGATCGCCGGAATCGTCCGCAGCAGGGTCGACAGCATGTGCCCGCAGGCCAGCGCCAGCAGCGCAAAAACCAGCGCGCGAAAATTACCGCTCGTGTCGTCGGCTTTGGCGCCGTCCATGATCCGTGTCGTCCCGTTTCCGGGGCGGCGTATCATCAAAGCGAGGGGAATGCGAATCGCGGTGTCATCTCGCCCCGCGCGCGGGGGCGAGATGGATCACATCAATCGCGCTCAGTTCCTGTGGAACACCAGCGTCCGCAGCTCGATGCTTTCGCGCGGCGGCGCATCGGCAGGCGTCGTCGGATCGACGAAGGCCGTGTGCGGCCCGAACCGGGTGCGGCCATCGGCTGCGGAATCGTAACACTTGAGCAGCAGCGCCTCGTCAGTCGTCATCTCGGGAATGTAGAACCAGCGATGACCGGGATTGTATTTCACCGAATAGGTCTCGCCGCGCCGGTTCGGATAGATCAGGTCGGAAGCGACGAGATCGCCTGGGGCTAAGGTTTGACCGTCCAGCATCGCAAGCGGTGCATCGCGCAGCGGTCCGCGGATCGGCCGCCACAGATTGATGACCTGCACCCGCCCCTTCAAAAGCTCCTCGGCCTCGTCAGGCAGATGTTCGCGAACGCGATTCGGCCCCGACGCGTCGGTCTGATCGACATGGACCCTTGTCGCCGGCTGCCGCGGCCCTGCGCCACGAACGTCGGCACTGCCCTCCACCCGCTTGCGGACGGTATGGTCGAAGATCAAGACCCTGTCAGCCTTCAGCGTCGCCTTGAGGAAGGCTTCGACGGCGGGATAGTAGACGCCGGTAACCTCCTTATCGTCATAGAAATTCCTGACGGCGGTCGGGTGCCGCACCAGGGCGAAGCCCTCGCGGTCGAGCGTAATGCCATCAGCGATCGGGCGCGCATCGAAAATCGGAAGCCGGTGGGATTCGGGCAACGCCGTGGACTTCGGTTCGCCCGGCGGCGGATCGAAGGCGTAGGTTCTTGGCTTATCCGGAGTTGGCACGAGATAGTTGAGTTCGGCGGTAACGAACGGCAGCGACTCGATTTTTGCTTGTTGAAGGCCCATGGCAATCTCCTGGACTCTATTGTTGGTTGATCTCATTTTGGCCGTCCCGCTCCGCCCGGCAAGCCTGCTGCAAAAATAGCAACGTTGCCGCTTCGCCGAGCCGGAAACAGGAAATATCCTTGTCGGCGGGATGGCCTGTCCCGGATGGATATTCCGGCTTCACGGATTCGTCAGACCGCCAAAGCCCGGCGGGTGGGTTGAGCCCCTCTGCCATCACCAACAAACGCGATGGGTATCGCTTGCGCTCCGCCCATCGTACGATTGGCGTACAGGGAGAGAAAAACATGCAAATAACAATGAAAGATCGCGTTGCTGTCATCACCGGCGGCAGCAAGGGCCTCGGGCTCGCAATGGCGCGGCGGTTTGCCGAGTCCGGTGCCAAGGTCGCGATCCTGGCGCGCGGCGCGCAGGACCTGAAGGCGGCGCGGGACGAACTCGCCAAGGACGGTCTTAATGTCCGCGACTATGTCTGCGACGTCTCGACGGCGGCGGACATAGCGAAGGCCCACGACAGGATCACAGCCGATCTCGGCGGCATCGACATTCTCGTCAACAATGCCGGAACCGCGCGGACGGTGGCGTTCGAGAACATCACCGACGAGGCCTGGCAGGACGATCTGGACCTCAAGCTGTTTGCCGCCATCCGCTTCAGCCGGCTGGTCTGGCCGGGCATGAAGGCCCGCAAATGGGGCCGCATCATCAACGTGCTGAACACGTTTGCGAAGGCCCCTGCGGCGTCCTCGGCGCCCACCTCGGTGTCCCGGGCGGCCGGCATGGCGCTCACCAAGGTGATGGCGAACGAGGGCGGCGAGCACAACATTCTGGTCAATGCGATGCTGGTCGGCCTGATCATGAGCGATCAGTGGGTACAGCGGCACGCCAAGCAGGCACCCGACATGGATTTCGAGGTGTTCGCCAAAGGCCTCGCCAAGGGCACGCCGTTGGGCCGGATCGGAACATCGGAGGAATTCGCCAATCTGGCGTGCTTCCTCGCTTCCGATCAGGGCTCGTACATCACCGGCACCGCCATCAATGTCGACGGTGGCCGCTCGCCGGTGGTGTGAATAAGGAAGCCTGAAGCCGCTCGCTTCACCTCGCCCCGCTTGCGGGAGAGGTCGGATTGCATCGCAGATGCAATCCGGGTGAGGGGGTACAGGTCTAACCGCTCACACCGGACTCGCGGAGAGAGCCCCTCACCCCAACCCTCTAAGAGCGAGCTGCGCTCGTCTCGACCCCGCAAGAGCGGGGCGAGGGAGAGGAGCAGCGGCATCCGCGCCCCCACAAACAAAAAGGCCTCCGTTTCCGGAGGCCTTTTCGCTTTTCTTAGACCGCGTCCTTGGCGGCCTTGACCGGCCTGGCACGGACGATCTTGCGTGCCGGCTTGGCCTTGAACATCATTTCCTCGCCCGTGAAGGGGTTGGTACCCTTGCGGGCCTTGGTCGCGGGCTTCTTGACCACGACGAACTTCGCGAAGCCGGGGACGAGGAACACGCCGTTCTTCTTGAGTTCCTTGTGACCGACGTCAACCAGCGCTTCCATCACGCCTTTGACTTCCTTCTTCGAAACTTCGGTGGTGGTCGCGATCTTTTCGATCAGCTGCGACTTAGACATTTGGGTAGCCATGTTTGCTCCATTGATTCTGGAAGTGCGACGTTATGGCGGAAATTGCCTAAAAAAACAGGCCTTTTGGCATTCTTCACAACTATATCGCCAGTTGACTTAGACTGATTCGCGCGATCTAGCGCGGTTTTTCGCATCCTGAGGGCTCCAAACCCCTGTTTTTTAGGGGTGATGGGACACATTGTCCCCTTCCAGCCCCGCGATTCCCGGTCATTTCCCGGCCTCAAGATCCATTGCGGCGGGCTTCTGACTCCGATTCCGCGGCAAAAAGCGGCGATGACGCCGCGCGCAATGGCCTGCTTTCACTGCATGTTTTGGCAACGATTTTCCTCATGCGCGCCTGCATTAGAAAATGACTCGCGTTCCCCTTCCATCGTAACATCGCCTTTAAAGGCCGCCGTCCGAACGGCGCGCCACCTGATGTCCCCCTTCGGAGAGTTCGCATGGATTTGACGCGCCTTGAGATCAATCGCCGCACCGCACTGCTGACGTCGGCCGCGATCGCCGCCAACGTGATCAATCCGATGCGTGCCTTTGCGCAGGAAACGCCGAAGAAGGGCGGCGTGTTCAACGTTCACTACGGCGCCGAACAGCGCCAGCTCAATCCGAGCATCCAGGCTTCCACCGGCGTCTACATCATCGGCGGCAAGATTCAGGAAAACCTGGTCGATCTCGATGCCAACGGCCAGCCGGTCGGCGTGCTCGCGGAGAGCTGGGAAGCAACCCCCGACGGCAAGACCGTGACCTTCCATTTGCGCAAGGGCGTCACCTGGCACGACGGCAAGCCGTTCACCTCTGCCGATGTCGAGTTCACCGCCATGAACATGTGGAAGAAGATCCTCAATTACGGCTCGACGCTGCAACTGTTCCTGACCGCGGTCGAAACGCCGGATCCGCAGACCGCGATCTTCAAATACGAGCGGCCGATGCCGCTGAACCTGTTGCTGCGCGCGCTACCCGACCTCGGCTACATCTCGGCCAAGCACCTCTATGAAAGCGGCGACATCCGGCAGAACCCGACCAACCTCGCGCCTGTCGGCACCGGGCCGTTCAAGTTCGTCAAATACGAGCGCGGCCAATACATCATCGCCGACCGCAACGTCGACTACTGGCGGCCCAACGCGCCCTATCTCGACCGCATCGTCTGGCGCGTCATCACCGATCGCGCCGCCGCTGCCGCCCAGATGGAAGCCGGCGAACTGCACTACAGCCCGTTCTCGGGCCTCACCATCTCGGACATGGCCCGCCTCGGCAAGGACAAGCGCTTCATCGTCTCGACCAAGGGCAATGAAGGCAACGCGCGCACCAACACCATCGAGTTCAACTTCCGCCGCAAGGAATTGTCCGACATCAAGGTGCGCCGCGCCATCGCGCACGCGATCAACGTGCCGTTCTTCATCGACAACTTCCTCGGCGATTTCGCCAAGCTCGGCACCGGGCCGATCCCCTCGACCTCGACCGATTTCTATCCAGGCAGCAGCACGCCGCAATACCCTTACGACAAGGCCAAGGCGGCGGCGCTGCTCGACGAGGCCGGCTTCAAGGCCGGCACCGGCGGCACGCGGTTTTCGCTAAAGCTGCTTCCGGCGCCGTGGGGCGAGGACATCTCGCTGTGGTCGACCTTCATCCAGCAGTCGCTGGGCGAGATCGGCATCCCCGTCGAGATCGTGCGCAACGACGGCGGCGGCTTCCTCAAGCAGGTCTATGACGACCACGCCTTCGACCTCGCCACCGGCTGGCACCAGTACCGCAACGATCCCGCGGTCTCGACCACGGTCTGGTACCGCTCGGGCCAGCCCAAGGGCGCGCCCTGGACCAACCAGTGGGGCTGGGAGGACAAGACCGTCGACAAGACCATCGATGACGCCGCCACCGAGGTCGATCCGGCCAAGCGCAAGGCGCTGTATGCCGAGTTCGTCAAGGAGGTGAATACGGAGCTGCCGGTCTGGATGCCGATCGAGCAGATTTTCGTCACCGTGATCTCGGCCAAGGCCCGCAACCATTCCAACACCCCGCGCTGGGGCTCGGCGAGCTGGCACGATCTTTGGCTTTCCGCCTGAGGCGGCGCGGTCCCCTCTCCCTCGCCCCGCGCTTGCGGGGTCGAGACGAGCGCAGCTCGCTCTTAGAGGGTTGGGGTGAGGGGCTCTTTCTGCAAATGAGGTGACTGCGGTTAGACCGATACCCCCTCACCCGGATTGCATCTGCGATGCAATCCGACCTCTCCCCGCAAGCGGGGCGAGGTGACAGCGCACCAGTGTCTAATTACTTCGAAGACGTTATAGATAAGACATGCGTATCCTTGGCCTCGCGGGGCGGCGTCTGGCCGCCTCGATCCCGACCTTGTTCCTGATCCTGATCGGCGTGTTCCTGCTGCTGCAGTTCGCGCCGGGCGACACCGTCGACGCGATGATGGCGCAAATGGGTGGCGGCGATGCCGCGACCGCGCGCGAGTTGCGCAAGTTCTACGGGCTCGACCTTTCGATACCCGTCCAGCTCGGCAATTACCTCTGGCGCCTGGTGCGCCTCGATCTCGGATTCTCCTCGATCTATGGCAAGCCGGTGGCGTCGGTCATCCTGGAGCGGCTGCCGCCGACCATCCTGCTGATGACCGCGTCGCTGTCGTTTGCGTTCTTCTTCGGCCTGCTGTTCGGCGTGATCGCCGCCCGCGGCGTCAACCGCTGGCCGGATACGCTGATCTCCACGCTCGGCCTGATCTTCTACGCGACGCCCTCGTTCTGGTTCGGGCTGATGGCGATCGTGGTGTTCTCGATCTATCTGCAGTGGCTGCCGGCCGGCGGCTTTCAGGACATCGGCACCGTGCAGACCGGCATCTGGGGCGTCATCGATATCGCCCGCCATCTGGTGCTGCCGACGCTGACGCTCGGCCTGATCTTTCTGGCGATCTATCTGCGCATCATGCGGGCCTCGATGCTGGAGGTTCTCAACCTGGATTATGTCCGGACCGCGCGCGCAAAAGGCCTCGACGAGACCCGCGTGGTGACGCGGCATGTGCTGCGCAACGCCCTGCTGCCGATGGTGACGCTGATCGGGCTGCAGGCCGGGACCATGCTCGGCGGATCGGTCGTGGTCGAAAGTGTGTTCTCGCTGCCCGGCCTCGGCCGGCTCGCCTATGAATCGGTGGTGCAGCGCGACCTCAACACCCTGCTCGGCATCGTGTTCGTTTCCGCGTTGCTCGTCATCGTCGTCAACTTCGCGGTCGACCTGGTCTATGCGCGGCTCGACCCGCGCATCGCGGCCGAGGGGTAAGGTCATGGACGCGATCAAGCGCTATTTCCGAAGTCCGGCCGCGGTCGCAGGCCTGTTCCTGCTGCTGGTCGTGATCGCGATGGCTGTCAGCGCCGGCTTTCTCTACCCGCGCGACCCGCTGGCGCTGGCCGGGCGCCCGCTGATCTGGCCGTTCTCCAATCCACGCTTCCTGCTCGGCACCGACAATTCCGGGCGGGATATCGCGGCGCAAATCTTCTACGGCGCGCGGATCTCGCTCTTGATCGGCGGCGTCGCCACCGCGATCGCGATCCTGATCGGCATCCTGGTCGGTGCTTTCGCCGGCTATTATGGCGGCTGGGTCGACAACGTGCTGATGCGCATCACCGAAGCGTTCCAGACGCTGCCGAATTTCGTGCTGCTCTTGGTGCTGGTCGCGGTGTTCGGCTCGACACTCACCACCGTCACCATCGCGGTCGGCGTGGTGTCGTGGCCTGCGCCCGCACGGCTCACCCGCGCCGAATTCCTGTCGCTGCGCAACCGCGAATTCGTCCAGGCCGGACGGACGCTCGGCATGAAGGACGTCCAGCTGATCCTCGGTGAAATCCTGCCCAACGCGCTGCCGCCGGTCATCGTCTATGCCAGCGTGGTGATGGCGGTGGCAATCCTGCTGGAAAGCGCGCTGGCCTTCCTGCGGCTGTCCGATCCCAATGTCGCTTCCTGGGGCAATCTGATCGGGCTCGGCCGCGACGTGCTGCGGGTGCAGTGGTACGTCTCGGCGATCCCCGGCATCGCGATCCTGGTCACGGTGCTGGCGGTGTCGCTGGTCGGCCAGGGCCTCAACGACGCGCTCAATCCGAGGCTGAAGAGCCGATGAGCGACAGCATTCTCTCGATCGAACATCTCGGCGTCTGCCTGCCCAAAGGCGCGGACCGGAGCCACGCGCTGTCGGATGTGTCACTGGCGATCAAGCCCGACGAAATCCTCTGCGTGGTCGGCGAGTCCGGGTCCGGCAAGTCGATGATGGCAAACGCCATCATGCGGCTGCTCCCCAATGAAGTGACGATCGATGGCGGCCGGGTGATGTTCGAGGGCAAGGACCTCGCTGCGGCGACCGTGGCCGAGATGCGCCAGGTGCGCGGCGCCGGCATCGCCATGATCTTCCAGGAGCCGATGACCGCGCTCAATCCGCTCCGCACCATCGGCGACCAGATCGCCGAGATGTTTTCGATTCACACCGAGCTGTCGAAGGCCGAGATCTCGGAGAAGGTGCAGGCCCTGCTCGCCGACGTCCACATTCCCGATCCGATCGTAGCGGCAAAAGCCTATCCGCACGAACTGTCGGGCGGCCAGCGTCAGCGCGCCATGATCGCGATGGCGCTGGCACTCGACCCAAGGCTCTTGATCGCCGACGAGCCGACCACGGCGCTCGACGTCACGACGCAGGCACAGATATTGAAACTGATCCGCGAGCTGCAGCAGCGCCGCAAGGCCGCGGTCCTGTTCATCACCCACGATTTCGGCGTCGTCGCCGAGATCGCCGACCGCGTCGTGGTGATGCAGCACGGCGTCATCGTCGAACAGGGCGCCGCCACCGACGTGCTCAACAACCCGCAGCACGCCTACACCAGGCAGCTCATCGCCGCCGTGCCGCCGCTCAAGGCGCCGCCGCCGCGCGCGATTTCGGGCGACAATATCCTCACCATCTCAGGCGTGTCGAAGACCTATCGCACCGGCGGCTTTCTCGGGCGCGGCGCGCGCGTAACGCCGGCGGTGAAGGACGTGACGCTCCATCTACCCAGGGGCGCGACGCTCGGAATTGTCGGTGAATCCGGCTCGGGCAAGTCGACCCTGGCGCGCTGCCTGGTGCGGCTGATCGATCCGGACGCAGGCTCAATCCTGCTCGAGGGCAAGGACTGGGCGAAACTGTCGCGCGAGGAAGTACGTCGCGAGACGCGGCACATCCAGATGGTGTTTCAGGATCCGTTCGCCTCGCTCAATCCGCGCCGCAAGGCCGCCGAACTGGTGGCGCAGGGTCCGATCGTGCACGGCACGCCGCGCGCCAAGGCCATCGCCGACGCCCGGGAATTGTTCGCGCTGGTCGGGCTCGATCCTTCCGCCGGCGACCGATTCCCGCACGAATTCTCCGGCGGCCAACGCCAGCGCATTGGGCTGGCGCGCGCACTCGCGCTGAAGCCCGACGTGCTGGTCGCCGACGAGCCGGTCTCCGCGCTGGATGTTTCCGTGCAGGCGCAGGTGCTGAAACTACTCGCGGACCTGCGTCAGCGGCTCGGGCTATCGATCGTCTTCATCACCCATGATCTGCGCGTGGCCGCGCAAATCTGCGACCTCGTCGCGGTCATGAAGGACGGCGCCGTGGTCGAGCAAGGGCTGGCCGGCGAGGTGTTCGGCAACCCGCAACATCCGTATACGCAGGCGTTGCTGGCTTCGATTCCCGGCGGCGACTTTACCCGCAAGCGCGATGCGGCCATTGTGTAACAGGCGATTTCGCGCGAAACAGAGTCCCGTGGATTCCGATAATCGCCAAGACGGCGCGTCGATGAAACGGATGCTCAGGATCGCCAAAGTCAGCTTGCTTGCAGTTGCCGTGCTGGCGGTTCTTGCGATTGGGTGCGGACTGGGCTTTCGCGCTTATCGCCAGCAACTCGGCGCGCGTGCCCTCGCGATTCAATCCCCGAACGGCGTCGAGGAGGGAATGTACGTCAAAATCGGCGGCATCGATCAATGGATTCAGATTCGCGGCGAAGATCGCAGCAATCCGGTCATCCTCTTTGTCCACGGCGGCCCCGGTGGTTCGACGCTTCCGATGTCGTCGGGCTGGCAGCCATGGGCGAAGTATTTCACCGTCGTTCAATGGGACCAGCGGGGCGCCGGGCGTACGTTTCGCATGACCGGCGAATCCGTTGCGGCGACCATGACCTTGGCGCAGATGACGCAGGACGGCGTCGAAGTGGCCGAATTTCTTCGAGCCTATCTTCATAAGGACAGGATTGTCCTGATCGGACATTCGTGGGGCTCGTTTCTCGGCATTCATATCGTCAAACAGCGCCCGGACCTGTTTCATGCCTATGTCGGCACCGGACAAGTCGTTGGCAGGCAAACCTTCGAAAAGCAGTTCGACCTCGTCGTCGCCCGTCTGAAGGGATTGGCGCAAGCTGCAGACAACAAACAGGCGTTGACCGAACTCGCGGCGATTTCCGTCGCCCCCGGGGTCAGCATGACCAAGCCTGACATCGTGGAGAAATGGGCGAAAGCGCTGTCACTACCGCCGATCGAGGCGTTCCAGCCCGTCGGCCCGATCCCGCCGGCGTTCATGCCGGATTTTTCACTGCTCGATTGGTACTATTGGCAAAGAGGCCTCTCATTTTCGGCGACCCATCTACGCGGAAGGAACGGACCCATGGTTCACAGCGATCTGTGGTCTCTAGGCACTGACTTTTCCATTCCGGTGTTCTTTTTCGAGGGCACCGAGGACATCGTTACGCCGATCGAACCGGCTTACGCATATTTCGAACAGATCAAGGCGCCCCGGAAGGAATTCGTGAAGTTCGAGGGCGGCGAGCATTTTATTCCGTTCGATCGTCCCGATGAATTTCTTGCACAATTGATAGCGCACGTTCGATCCGCATTTTGAATCAATCGAGCTGCGGGTTCGTCAGCGGCGCGAGGCCAGGAAATGCTCCGCCCATTTTAGCAATTCGAAGTTATCGCCCTTGAGCAATTCCTGCGCGTCGCGGCGCCGGTAGAGCAGCAGCATCCACGGTGCGATCTTGCGCAATAATCCGTGCGCCATGTACGTCACCGGCTCCGTGAACGGGAGTGCCAGTTCGCTTTCCGGCACGCCCTGGACCGCCCTCGACAATGCGCGGCCGAGCGGGATCGTCAGCGCAACGGCGCGGCCGTTGCAGCCGGTCCAGCCATAGGCGTTCGGCCCCAGCCGGTGGATGCGCGGCAAAAAATCCGCCGTCATGCCGACATAGCCATTCCAGACATAGTCGAAAGAAACGTCACCGATTTGCGGCCACAGCCGCTGCAACCGCTCCGTCACCCGCGCCTTCATCCGCTCCACCTTGTTGCCGGGACCGAGCACGGCGCCGCCGGTGATCAGCCGGTTACGCGCATCGTAGCGTGCAAAATAGAGTTCGCCATGGGTGTCCGACATCGCCTGCCGGCCGGGAATGATGGTCTTGCGGACGTTATCCGACAGCGGCTGCGTCGACATCTGCCAGGACAGCACCGGCATTACTTCGGTGGCGATTTCAGGCACCAGCGATTTGGAGAACTCGCCGCTATAGGCATTGGTTGCCATGACCAGCGCACGGCCTGAAATCTCGCCCTTCTCCGTCTTCACGATCCATTTGTCGTTGCGGCGTTCGAAGCTGATCGCGGGCGAGCGCGCGTAAATGCGCGCGCCGAGGCCAAGCGCGGCGTGCGCCAGCCCACGGGCCAGCGCCAGCGGATTGACGTGGCCGCCGGTCTTGTTCCAGAAGCCGCCGTACCACGCATTCGAACCGGTCATATCGCTGACCTGGTCGCGCGACAGCAGTTCGACCGGCGCACCGAACTTCGACCACTGTTTTACGCGACGTTCGGCGATCTTGATGCGGCCGGGCGAATGCACCGGCTGCACCCAGCCGGCCTGCTCCTGCTCGGCTTCGATCTTGTACTTTTGCACGACGTCGAACAGCGCCGAGGCGCTGTCGCGCAGCATTGCGACGAAGCGTTCGCCGGCCGCGCCGTGTTTTGCGATGATATCCTCAGGATCGGGCCGCGACAGTGTCGGAATCACCTGGCCGTTGTTGCGCCCCGAGGCGCCCCATCCCGGCTCCGCCGCTTCGACGACAGCGACATCGACACCCGCCTCGCGCAAATGCAGCGCGGTGGAGAGGCCGGTAAAGCCGGCGCCAATCACGATAACGTCGGCCCGTTCGGTGCCGATCAATTCCGGAAGATCGGGCCCCGGCGGCGTCACGGCGGCCCACAGCGAACTGGGCCAGCGGACGTTGGTCGTAACCATCGTGATCCTTTCTTGCAGACGACTGATCGTTCTGCTTAGTTTAATCAGCTAATTCATCCTGAGGAAATAACAGAGTGGCACTCAAGAACGTCATCGGTATCGATCACGCCGTCATCATGGTGAAAGACCTCGACCAGGCTGCCGCCAACTACAAGCGGCTCGGCTTTACCGTGTCGCCGCGCGGCACCCACAGCGCGCATATGGGATCGGGCAATTACACCATCATGTTCGACCCTGACTATATGGAATTGCTCGGCGTGCTCACCCCGACAGAACATAATGCTCCGGCGCGCGCCTATCTCGACACGCGCGGCGAAGGCATCGAGCGCGTCGCCTTCACCGCCGTGGATTCGGCTGAAGGCGCCGAGGAAATCCGCGCGCGCGGCTATCCGCCGGTTGGACCGACCGATTTCGAGCGGCCGGTGACGATGCCCAACGGCACCATATCGGCGGCCAAGTTCCGGACTTTTGAATGGCCGAGGGCGGAAACGCCGGGCGGCATTCGCATCTTCGCCTGCCAGCACAAGACCCGCGAGACGGTGTGGATTCCCGAACTGATGCAGCATGCCAATGGCGCGAAGCGCCTGAAGCAGGTGGTCATCGTGTCGCCGGAGCCGGCCAAGGACGCCGCGCATCTGTCAAAGATGACCGATCGCGACGTGCGCAACGAGGCGGATGGTGCGGTCGCGGTGCCCTCGGGCGGTGATCGCGCCGACTTCGTGTTCCTGACCCGGGATCAACTCGGCAAGCGCTATCCCGGCGTGTCACTGGCCGGCCTGCCCGAACGCGGCGGCGCGGGTCTCGTGATCGCGGCCGATGTTGCCGCGGCCGAGAAGGCGCTGGGTACGACCGGCGTACACAGCGCAGGCGGCATTGTCGTGCCGCCGGCCGCCGGCAACGGCACCCTGCTCGCCTTCGTCAAGGCGTAGGCGTTCCACTTTTATTGCAGCATCCGTTGCCGCTGGACATCGGCGACCGCGCGATGCGCGGCCGCCGGAAAAATTGTGCTTGCACCAATATACCGCACAATAGGGCTATGCAGACCGTTCGCGGACGCTAGAATTCGCGCAAAACAAGCCGACCCCAGGGAGAGAACAACAATGAACAACCACTTTATCTCGCGCCGCAAACTTCTGGCCGGCACGGCTGCCGCGGGCGCCCTCGGCCTCAGCGGCTTTCCGGCACGCGCGGACGTGCAATGGAAGAAGTACGCCGGCACCAAACTCGAGGTGATCCTCGCCAAGGGTCCGCGCGGCGACAATCTGCAGAAGAACATCAAGGAATTCACCGACCTCACCGGCATTCAGGTTGAGTCGGAGCAGATCCCCGAGCAGCAGCAGCGCCAGAAAGCCGTGATCGAGCTCGCCTCCGGCAAGCCGAGCTTCGACGTCGTCCACCTCAGCTATCACGTGCAGAAGCGGCAGTTCGAGAAGGCCGGCTGGCTCGCCGACATCTCCGGCTACATGAAGGATCCGAACCTCACCGCGCCCGACCTGGTCGAAAGCGATTTTTCGGCCGCCGGCCTGCAGTACGCCAAGAACGACAAGGGGCAGATGCTGTCGCTGCCATGGTCGGTCGACTACTTCATTCTCTATTACAACAAGGAGCTGTTCCAGAAGAAGGGCGTCGCGGTGCCGAAGACACTGGACGAGATGGTCACGGCCGCCGAAAAGCTCACCGACGCCAAGGACGGCACCTTCGGCTTCGTCGGGCGCGGCCTGCGCAACGCCAACATGACGCTGTGGACTAACTTCTTCCTCAACTATGGCGGCGAGTTCCTCGACGCCAAGGGCGGCATCCTGACCGACGGCCCCGAGGCGATCGCGGCCACAAAACTCTATCAGACGCTACTGACCAAGGTCGCGCCTCCCGGTGTTGCCGGCTTCAACTGGATGGAGTCGATGGCCTCGTTCACGCAAGGACGTTCGGCGATGTGGATCGACGGCGTCGGCTGGGCGCCGCCGCTGGAAGACCCGGCCGCCTCGCGCATCGTCGGCAAGGTCGGCTACACCGTGGTGCCGGCGGGGCCGAAAGGGCAATATTCCGCGACCTATGGCGACGGCCTCGGCATCGCGGCGGCGAGCAAGAACAAGGAAGCCGCCTATCTGCTGTGCCAATGGGCGGTCTCCAAGACGCAAGGCGCGCGGCTATTGCAGAGCGGCGGTGGCGTGCCGTTCCGCAACTCGATCCTCAATGACGCGGAAGTGCAGAAGGGCGTCAAGAATCGGGAATGGCTGCAGTCGGTGATCGATTCCGCCAAGATCTCCAAGCTCGGCCTTCCCGTCGTGATCCCGGTCGCGGAATTCCGCGACCTCGTCGGTGCGGCGCTGACGTCGACGCTGTCAGGCGCCGATCCGGCCACCGAACTGAAGAAGGCGCACGAGCAATTCCGTCCGATCCTGGAGCGCAGCGAGAAAGCGTGAAGGCCATCACAGAAGTCGCTCCGGGCGCGGCAGAGGTCGCCGCGCCGGAGCAGGAATTGCGGAAGCCGTCATACTGGCCGTTCGTGGTGCCGGCGCTCGTCGTCGTGCTCGCGATCATCATCTTTCCGTGGGTGTTCACGATCTGGATGAGCCTGAACGAATGGAAGGTCGGCTCGCCGATCGCCTTCGTCGGCCTCGCCAATTACATGCGGCTGCCGAACGACCCCCGCTTCGTCGAGGCGGTGGGCCACACCATTCTTTACACCGCTCTGTCCGTGGCTCTGCCGCTGATCTTCGGCACCCTCGCCGCCGTGGTGTTCCACCAGAAATTTCCCGGGCGCGGTTTCCTGCGCGGCGTCTTCATCATGCCGATGATGGCGACCCCCGTGGCGATCGCGCTGGTCTGGACCATGATGTTTCACCCGCAGCTCGGCGTGCTCAATTATCTGCTCTCGCTGGTCGGCCTGCCGCCGCAGCTCTGGGTATTTCATCCCGGCACCGTGATCCCCTCGCTGGTGCTGGTCGAAACCTGGCAGTGGACGCCGCTGGTGATGCTGATCGTGCTCGGCGGTCTCGCGGCGATCCCGATCGAGCCCTACGAGAGCGCCGAGATCGATGGCGCCAATTTCTGGCAGATGTTCCGTTACATCACGCTGCCGCTGATCGCGCCGTTTTTGTTCATCGCCGGCATGATCCGCATGATCGATGCCGTCAAAAGCTTCGATATCATCTTTGCGATCACGCAAGGCGGGCCCGGCTCGGCGTCGGAGACCATCAACCTTTATCTCTACAGCGTCGCCTTCATCTACTACGACCTCGGCTATGGATCGGCGATCGCGGTCATCTTCTTCGTCCTGATCATCGTCCTGGCGGCGCTGCTGCTGTATCTGCGCCAGCGCACGGTGTGGGCCGAGATCGGCGGTGACGCATGAGCGCACGGCAGATCCTCGGCAAGATCGCGCTATGGCTTTCGGTGCTCGTCATCGTCTCGCCCGCCATCCTGTTTTTTCTCTGGATGCTCTCGCTCTCGCTCAAGTTCGAGGTCGACAACGCCGCCTATCCGCCGGTCTTCATCCCCGAGCACTTCGCCTGGAAAAATTATGCCGACGTGCTCGCCTCCAACCGGTTCCTGACCTATTTCGTCAACAGCCTGGTGGTGACCGGCAGCGCGACCTTGCTGGCGATGCTGATCGGCGTGCCGGCCGGTTACGGGATCGCGCGCATGGCCGCGCACAAATCGGCGGTCGTGATCCTGATCGCGCGCATCACGCCGGGTCTGTCCTACCTCATTCCCCTGTTCCTGTTGTTCCAGTGGCTCGGCCTGCTCGGCACGCTGGTGCCGCAGATCATCATCCACCTGGTCGTGACCGTGCCGATCGTGATCTGGATCATGATCGGCTATTTCGAGACCACACCGCTGGAGCTCGAGGAAGCCGCATTGATCGACGGCGCCACGCGCTGGCAGGTGTTCCGGCATGTCGCGCTGCCGATCGCGAGGCCTGGCATGGCGGTCGCCTTCATCCTCGCGGTGATTTTCTCCTGGAACAACTTTGTGTTCGGCATCGTGCTGGCGGGACGCGAAACGCGCACGTTGCCGGTCGCGGTCTACAACATGATTTCGTTCGATCAATTGAGCTGGGGACCGCTGGCGGCCGCAGCCCTGATCGTGACGTTGCCGGTGCTGCTGCTGACGGTATTAGCCCAGCGACAGATCGTCGCCGGGCTAACCGCAGGTGCCGTCAAGGGCGGTTGATCGAACTCCTTATTCCGCAGGTACCCCGTGCGGCATGTCCCTGTGCGCGGTGTAGGGCACGCTGACGCTGGTCCGGCCCAGCGCATAGAAGCCACCGGCCATCACGAGGTAGGCGAGTGCGACGCCCGGTGTAACACCAAGACCGCCGCCGATGCCGACCGCTTCGCCGTGCATGAAGCCGAAATAGGTCATGACGGCGCCGGCCAGCGCGAAGGCCGAGGCCTTGAGGAAGTCACGCTCGATCACGAACACGCCGATCGCGCCGAGAATGAGCCCGGCGAGGATCGATCCGCCGCCCATCACGTCGAGACCGTGATACAGCACGCCCTGCTGTGGCAATGACGCGATCGCAGCCGACTTGACCGCACCGACCTTGTCGGCGGCGAGACCGCCGACGCTCTGCGCGGCATTCATCGTGGCACCGAGCATGGTGTCGATCTGCAGCTTGGCCCAGGCCGCCAGATGCGGCGTCAGCGCCAGCACGACCGCGGGCGCGTGCTTGACCGGGGTGGTCTGGAACGCCTGCGCACCGATCAGCATGCCGATATAGAGCAGGATCGGCGAGATCGCGACGACCGGCACCAGCGCCAGCAGCACCGAGATGATGCCGAACCAGGACAGGATCACCACCATCAGGCCGGTCGCGGCGGAATAGCCGATCCGGCCGCCCATCGCTTTCCAGCCGGGATGTCCGATATAGACCGCGTTGATGAAGGGGTTGCCCATCAGGCAGCCGATCAGGCTGACGACGCCGTCGGCGGTCAGCACCCGCGTGGTCGGATATTCGTCGCCGGCGGCTTCCGCGCTCTCGACGTTATCCATGGCCTCGACGAGGTCGTAGATACCGAACGGAATCGCGGTGACGAGGATGACGCCGAGGAACTCGAAGCCGGAGAATACCTGGCCGACGGCCGGCAGCGGCACCGAGAAGCCGAACGAGGCAAAGGCGTCGCCGAGGCCCTTGACGCTGAGCCCGCCGAGCCCGAGACCGAACAGGTTCGAGCCCCAGGCGATGACCATGCCGACCGCGATGGCGACGAGACCGGCCGGAATGTTCTTCCAGTATTTCACCCCGCCGAACCAGCTCACCAGGATGATGGCGAAGCAGACCAGCCCGATCTGCGGCGTCATGTACATTTCCAGCGCCGGCCGCATCGAGATGAAGGTGACGGAGACGCCGGCGAGCGTGCCGAGCAGCGCCGCGCGCGGCGTGATTTTTCGAATATATGGCGCGATGAAGCCGCCGATCATCAGAATAAAACTCTGGAAGAACACCCAGACCAGGCCGGCGGACCAGCCCTTCATGGGGTCGCCGGTCTTAATCGTGATCGGCAGCATGATCACGAAGGTGACGATGAACATGTGCGGCACGCTGACGCCCGACGGCAGCGCGCAGACGTCGGTGCGGCCGGTCTTCTGCGCCAGCTTGTAGGCGAGGAAGGCGTAATAGAAGGTCGAGAGGCACATCATCAGGCCGAGCGCCGGCAGGATGCGGCCGAACACCAGGGAGTCCGGCATCTTCAGCACGAACCGCAACAGGCCGGTCAATACCAGCATGTTGACGAGGATGTTGGTGCCGAAACCAAAGAACGCGTTCCAGTCACCCGGTGTCCACAGCACCGGTTTGAAATCGAGTTTGCCTGCCGTCCCCGTCGTGCTCGTGCTCATCGTGATGCCCCCGCTGCTGCTGTTTTTGAAGTCTCCGGTGAAAGTGCCTCCAGTACCGCGACTGAATCGGAGACCCAGCCGAAGATTCCGCCCTGGGCCTTGATCATCTTCAGGCCCATCTCGTGAAATTCGGGAAAATAGGATGCGCAGCCGTCGGCCAGCACCACGCAGCGATAGCCGCGGTCGTTGGCCTCGCGCACTGTGGTGTTGACGCAGACCTCGGTGGTGACGCCGCACACCAGCAGATTCTCGATGCCGTATTGCTGCAGCACGTCGCCAAGTTCGGTGGCGTAGAACGCGCCCTTGCCCGGCTTGTCGATCACCACCTCATTGTCGAGCGGATAGAGCTCGGGAATGATGTCGTGGCCGGCCTCGCCGCGAATGAGAATGCGCCCCATCGGACCGGGATCGCCGATACGCAACGACGGCGCGCCGCGTTCGATCTTGGCCGGCGGTGCATCCGACAGATCGGGCAGATGGCCCTCGCGGGTGTGCACGACCAGCATGCCGATGTCGCGGGCCGCCTCCAGCACCGCCGCGATCGGCTTCACCGCACGCGCGAGCTGGGAGACATCGTTGCCGAGCGTTTCGCCGAAGCCGCCGGGCTCCATGAAATCGCGCTGCATGTCGATGATGAGAAGTGCCGTGGCGGCAAAGTCGAGCGCAATCGGCTCCGGCTCTGCGGCGACCGTGCCTGACAGTGGACCTCGAGAGTTCGCCATGATGCACACGCCCCGAACGAGAGTACCCAAAGCTAGCTAAGCAAGGCGCGTGCCATTGTGTACAATGCCGCCGCGCCGTCGCCTGAAACTGAATCCATCGTATTTTCAATCCATTGGCTGAAGCGCCGGCGGCTGCTCATTCTCTGTGCGCAGCTTTCGCGACGGGCATTTGCTCAAGAGCTAAGCGAATTTTTCGCTGCACTGGATTTGCGCAACGCGGCTTTTCGCTGGCATGGTTGTTGCTGAATACCGCCGCATCGGAACGGCAAAACGTCTGCGTACGACCATCCCGCGCAAGACAACCGCATGGAGGAACCAATGAACGGACTTGGCGGCCTGAACAAATCCCCCGATGGCGTCGTCATCGGGCTGGTTCAATTGCAACTGCCCGTGGTCGTGACCCGGGCCGACCTGGCGCGGCAGACCGAGCGCATCGTCTATATGGTGGGCAAGGCACGACGGAATCTCGGCACCATGGACCTGGTGGTGTTTCCGGAATATTCGCTGCACGGCCTGTCGATGGACACCAACCCGGAAATCATGTGCCGGCTCGACGGCCCGGAGGTCGCGGCTTTCAAGCGCGCCTGCATCGACAACAAGATCTGGGGCTGCTTCTCCATCATGGAGTTCAACCCGGACGGAAATCCCTACAATTCCGGGCTCATTATCGACGATCACGGCGAGATCAAGCTCTATTACCGCAAATTCCATCCCTGGATTCCGGTCGAACCGTGGGAGCCCGGTGATATCGGCATTCCCATGATCGAGGGCCCGAAAGGCGCAAAACTCGCGCTGATCATCTGCCATGACGGCATGTTCCCGGAAATGGCGCGAGAGTGCGCCTACAAGGGCGCCGAGATCATGATCCGCACCGCCGGCTACACCGCGCCGATCCGCGAAAGCTGGCGCTTCACCAACCAGGCCAATGCGTTCCAGAACCTGATGGTGACTGCCAATGTCTGCATGTGCGGCTCCGACGGTTCGTTCGATTCCATGGGCGAAGGCATGATCGTGAATTTCGACGGCTCGATCATCGCCCACGGCACCACCGGCCGTGTCGACGAGATCATTACCGCCGAGGTCCGCCCCGATCTGGTGCGCGAGGCACGGATCCACTGGGGCGTCGAGAACAACATCTATCAACTCTGGCATCGCGGCTACGTCGCGGTGAAAGGCGGCGCGATGGATTGTCCCTACACCTTCATGCAGGACATGGTCGCCGGCACCTTCCGCCTGCCGTGGGAAGACCAGGTCAAGGTCACCGACGGCACCTCGTGCGGCTTCCCGGCGCCGACGCGGATGTTCGGCAAGACCGCGAAGGCGGCGGAGTGAATTGGGCCCCCTCCATCAACGCGTCGTCCCGGCCTTGCATAGCCACAAATGTCAGTTGCTGAAGGAAAGTCGTCGACCATCTTGCTAAATAATCTCTGCCGCGGCGTATGGGTCCCCGCGTACGCGGGGACGACGGGTTGATGGATACGACTTCTCGATCTCGCGGCGCGATGCGCCCGAAGTTTTGCAAGAAAACCTCACCCTCCAAATCAGAGGGCGCAGGGAAGACCGGGTGCGCGCTGCACCCGCGGTCTCGCGTGCAATAGATGCAACAAGATGCGCACACGAGCATACAGGTTCAGCGGAGAACACCCGGCCTTCCCTGCGCAATGGCTTTACGGCTTATACGTGATCGTCCTGGTGACCGGCTTTCTTGCCACCATCATCGGCGTAGGCTTTCGCTTCCGCCAACTTGACGCCAGCACCGGGGCGTCGGACCCAAACGATTTCGCCGTACGCGTCTGCCACGCTCGTCAGTCGCAGCCTTCGCGTCCACCGCTCCCTGCCCCTCGTTTGCGACGATGGCCAACGCCCCTCTGGTGGGACAGGATGGCGGGAGTTAGACTTTTGATTTGCCCGACGGGGCAACAGAAATATTTTTGCGCGAAGGGCTGGACAGACTTTTGGTGATTTGCCCGTCGGGTTGTTTTGTCGCAGGGCGACAAGTAAATTCGCCATTGCGTGCGCAAGCGAAGCACTCCATGGCGCCGCGTCCGCGGGTTGCCACGCCGACCGGCAGCGCAATTCCGGTTAACTCGTGGGTGCGAGGAAGCACAATCTGAGTTTGAGACCGGGCGAGTTATCAAGCATTTCTATCCGCACGCCGTGAAGGCGGGCGACGGCCGCGACCAAGCTGAGGCCGAGACCGTTCCCCGGGGTGTAACGGTTCTGTTCGAGCCGGTAAAAGCGCTTGAACACATGCTCATATTCGTCGGCTGGAATTCCCGGCCCGTCATCGGCAATCGAGATCACCGGTTGACCGT
Source organism: Bradyrhizobium ottawaense (assembly GCF_900099825.1). Taxonomy (NCBI): domain Bacteria; kingdom Pseudomonadati; phylum Pseudomonadota; class Alphaproteobacteria; order Hyphomicrobiales; family Nitrobacteraceae; genus Bradyrhizobium; species Bradyrhizobium ottawaense. The sequence continues at coordinate 1,567,040 of NZ_LT629693.1, forward strand.
CAATGTTTTCGTTGGTGACGACCACCTGCCCTCCCGCGCGGCCATGCTTGATCGCATTGTCCACGACGTTGGCGATGGCATCAAAGATCAGATCACGATCGCCGGTCACCAGTACCTCACGGTCGCCGACAACCATGAGACGGGTTCCGTCCTGTTCGGCTGCGGCATCGTACAGTTCAACGACTTCACCGGCGACTTCGGCGAGGTTCACGGTGCGGAACGCTCCCTTGCGCGCCTGGGTCTCGATCTGTGCGATTCGCGTGAGTGACGAGAATATCCGCAACACGGCATCGAGGTCGGCGATCGTATCGCCGATCAGTGCCTGGTCGTCCTCACTGACGCGCCGACTGTGAAAGGCCTTCTCCAGCCGTCCGCGCATTCGCGTCAACGGCGTCCGCAGGTCGTGCGCGACGTTGTCGCTCACCTGCTTGACCTCCCCCATCAAGGTTTCGATGCGTTCCAGCATCAGATTGAGGTTTTCCGCCACGCGGTCCCATTCGTCATGGGTACCACGCAACGGGATACGCTTGTCGAGACCGCTGAGCATGATGGCCCGGCTGGTCGCGTTGATCGATTCAATCCGCCCGACGGTCCGCCGCGTCACCAGGATGCTCGCGACCGCCGCTATCAGGAACATCAATGCAACGCTCAGGATCACGGCTGTCTCAATCCTGTCGGTGAAGTTGTCGAGGTCGCTGACATCCTTGCCCACCAGCAGGCGATCGCCGCTTGCGAATGTTTCGAGCATTGCCCGCACGAGCGGAGGGTTGCTCGCGCCGGGCAGCGGCTCCGATCCGCGAAACTCGATCCATCCGCTGGCGGCCGCGACCGTCGATGGCCATGCCTTGAGGTTGCCGCTCACCGGGGTCAAAGAACGATCGACCAGCAGATAGGCATTGTCCGCAAAGCCCGTGTCGGCGATGCGTTGCTCAATCAGGGCGATCAGCCCGCCGCGGCCCGATCGCAGATAAGCACCCTGCAGGGTCGAATATTCGGCCAGGATCGCGCGATCCGACCGGCTGCGCACATAGGAGGAAGTCGACAAATAGACATAGCCGAATACGGCCATCACGATCACGCCGAACATCCCGATAGCGATCAGCGCCTGCTTGAACGTCGATGACGTCAGGGTCTTAGCCAGGAGCACGGAGACAATACCCGATGCCGCGAACGGTATGAATCAGCGGATAGGCCTGCTGGCCATCGACCTTGCGACGTACACGCCCGACATAGACGTCGATGATGTTCGTCGAAGGATCGAAATGAAGATCCCAGACGTGCTGCAGCAGCATCGCCCGGGATACGGCGCGGCCTTCGTTGCGCACTAGGTACTCAAGAAGCTGGAATTCCCGATGCAGCAGGGCAATTTCCTTGCCGCGGCGGCTCACGGTCCGCGATACCAAATCGATCGCGAGGTCGCCGACACGCAAGATCGTCTCCCTGGCAAAGGTGTCGCTGCGTCGTCCCAGCGCCTCGACACGTGCCAGCAATTCGACAAAGGAAAACGGTTTAACCAGATAGTCGTCGCCGCCGGCGCGCAGGCCGCGTACGCGATCGTCGACCTCCCCGAGCGCACTGATGATCAGGACGGGAGCGGCAATGCCGTCGTCGCGCAATTGACGCATGACCGCGATGCCGTCGATGTCCGGAAGCATGCGGTCGATCGTAATGATCGCATAGTCGCCGGTGGTGCCGCGGTTCAGCGCCTCCTTGCCGTTGGTCGCCAGGTCCACCTGGTAACCATTCGTCGTGAACGAATCCACGAGTTGGCCGGCGGTTTCCGGGTCGTCCTCGACGACCAGAATGCGGCGATGGCCTCCCGTCATGGCCTGTAGCCTCCGAACGGCGGATCAGCAGCCAAACTGGCTCGAAAAATCAACGCAATTGTGATCAAAAAGTTGCATCCGGGTTGTTTTCCCGCGAACCGCGCCGACGCGTCGGGCCCGCCACCGACGCGTCGCGTGTCGCTTCAGCGCCCGGTCAGATCGGCCGGACGATGCCGCATCGATCGCATATGTATCTGCAGCCTCAGTAATAGCCGTAGTCGCCGCAGACATTGATCAATCGCACGCCATATGGCGTCCACACCCGGCGCCAGCAGCTGTCGTAGGCGGCATAGGCAAAGGGTGCGCCGACGAACGCAAAGCGATGGAACCGGTGATGGCGGAAGAAGCGATGGTCCCGGAAGGCGAACCGCGAAAACCGGGGCGTGAAGGCGGCGTGCGCAAAGTGCGCAGTGGCGAAACGGGGGCCGCTGAACCGCGCACCGCCAGTCATGGCTCCGAAGTGCGGGCCTCCGCCCATGCCGCCGAAGTGCATGCCTCCGCCCATGCCGCCGGCATGCATTCCGCCTCCCATGCCGCCGCCATGCATTCCGCCTCCCATACCGCCGCCATGCATGCCGCCTCCCATTCCGCCACCGCCGCCGCCGCGCGCGAATGCCGGCGGCGCGAGAGCAAGTGTCGCACTCAGCGCACCTGCGATGAGGCAACTAAGGACTTTGTTGGTCATCCCAATCCTCCTCCGTGGTTGAATTGCCACGACGAAAGAGAGGCAAATGATCCAATGATTTCAACTGAATAATGTGACAGATTCTGACACGGAAGTTAGTTTCTCAACCTGCGGCAAGCAATGCCGAGCTGGAAGACACCACATTCACCGATGCCGAAAAGCTCGGCCGACGAGGTGATAGAATGACGGCGCGGAGATCGTCACTTCCGTTTGTCGCGTGAAGCGATGCGGGAACAGCTTCAATAGGCAGCTAGCTCCCATTCAGCAGCGACGTTCCGAACGCCCGCTTCCACACCGACAGGAAGCGCGGAAACCAGGAATGCGCGACGGCGCTCTGATACGCCCAGGTCTGATATTTCTGGCCCTTTTCCGACAGCAGTTCCTGATAGCCACCGTGGGTTTCGGTCGCGGTACGAATGTCGCGCAAGATGTCGCGCGCGCAAGACCGATAGGTATCGATGCCCCCGCATTCGTCGTAGTCCAGCATGCGGTCGGCGAATTCGACATTGAATGTCGGCCAGGACGAACGCCCCTGATAGGCCGGCGCCGCCAATCTGTGGATCATCTTGTTCAGCGGGTTATCCGCGGAAACCAGGAAGTGCGACGTATCCGGGATTCGAAACCGCGGTTCGGCGAGGATGAGATCCGTCGTGGCCGCGAACAAAGCGCGCTCGTTCGCGTCACTCAGATCCCAAAATCCCTGGTGCACGTTGACGAAATCCAGCGCCACGGAAGAGACCGGCGGCTGGTGATCGAAGTCCAGCGCGTGGCTGATATAGCCGTTCCGGCCGAACAACTGCAGGAGCTCGTTCTTATGTTGCGAAAGCGCGCGGCCGAGCAGCCGTTCCAGCTCGGTCCGTTCGATCACCCCGAGTTTGATGCCGCGCAGAAACGTGGCGTAGACGCTGGCATTGGTGACGAAGCGCCGGCGTTCGGCGCGGGTATCGGTGGCGGCAGATCGCGGCGCCATAGCATCACACAGCAAGGCCGAGAGGCCGTTGTGATCGAATCGTTGCAACGATCCGGCGAGGTCAAGGATCGCCCGCTTCAGGTCGTTGCGATACTCGGCCAGCAGCAGGCGTCCGGCATGCGCGCCTTGTGACATCGCCACATAGGATGACGGCCTCTGCTCCGCGGTCAGCAATTGCTCCAGACCCGCGAGGATGCCGAGCAGCGTATCCGAAGGCAGCGAGAAATAATTGATGCCGATGTAGCGGTTGCGTCCGGCGGGAACGATCGTGGTCGTGACGACACCGGCGCGAACCGCCTCCAGCATCAACCGCACGCTTTTTTCCAGCAGGCGAACCCTGCGCACCGCATCCGCGGCATCCATCACGGTTTCGGGATCGAGCACGTCGGGATAGAACCAGGCGAAGTCGCGCGGATAATAGGCGGATGCGTGCGGCGCACCGGTAACGAGAAAGGCTTCGGTCTCGGAAAACGCAGACTTCATCGAGTGCCGGTACAGCTCGTCGATCGCCGCCGAGAGATGATATTTTCGCAAGAACCGATCGCCGAGAAAATTGACAGCCTGAATACCGTTGGCGACAAAGGATGCGAACAGGCCCTGGTAAAATCTGACTTGGCGATGCGAGCGAAATGTAATCTGGCTATTCATAGGCCTAAAATGAGCGATGTCCGATGCGGCGGGTGTTACCTCGTTCGTACTGCAAACGCCATTGATTCGTCTCTGCGCCAGAGCGCGATGAATGTCATCGAACTGTCATATTGCTCGATGCGGATCAGGCTTACGACGTGTCAGCTTCGATTGATCGACGATCACGGAGATCCGCGCGACGACTCCGGCTGGATTTCGCACGCGGCTCTATCAGGAAGGTCTCCGAGCAGGTTCGATAGCTTGACGGCGAGCTTTCGAAGCCGGGCATTCTCCTCGAGCAGCTGCAGCAAATCATTGGCTTCCGCTGGTTGCGATTCAAGTGTCTCGGCCTCTTCAAGCAGAGGCGACAAGGCTGCAAGAAATTCGTCGCGTCGATCCTGCCGGTTGTGCGGCGGATGTCCGATACTCATGGCAAATCCCCGATCTGGACGCGCGCCGGCGGCGCGTTCAGGGGATAACGTCGATTGAGTCGGCGGCAAATTTGCGTCGGAAAAGGGATACGAGGCGGCGCGTTAGCGATCTGTCCGCACTACTATCCCGCCGCGTCCCGCGACTGAAAGTTCTCGATCAGGTATGTAGGGCGGGTTAGCGAAGCGTAACCCGCCGCCTTTTCGTCGAGCAAACGGCGGATTACGCTGCGCTAATCCGCCCTACCGCATCTGCTTCCCCCGGCCGAAAGTTCTCGATCAGCCGCACAGCGCCCGCGCTCCGGTATCGGCATCTGATACCTCGACATGCTCGTCGGGATGATGGCTGATGCCGCCGCGGCAGCGGACGAACAGCATCGCGACATCGGCAATGTCGATCATCGCCATGCCGTCATGCCCTGCCCCGCTCGGCAGTTCGAACACCGGAAAGCCTTCGCCGGCGACGGCTTCCGTCACCTGGGCCCTCAGGCTAACTGCGCGGGCCCATGATCATCGCAATGATCGCCGTGTGGATGGTGCAGTCGGCCATCGACGAGATAGTCGACATGGTCGCCATGCGGCACCTGTTCATGTCCGCAGTTTGGACCGTGTTCGTGTGAGCAGTGGACTTGGGGCGTGCATTTCACAGGATTTGTTGCATTGACTGGGAGGACATGCTCGTCCACGTGATCCCCATGCATATGATGGAGATGTCCGTCGTGAAGATAATCCACGTGACCCTCATGGCGAATGGCGGTGTGTCCACAATTCGGGCCATGCTGATGGGTGTGGTTGGCATGGTGTTTCTCGGTGCATGTGGTCATTGTCGACGCTCCTTGCGAACGGCTCGGGTGTCTCATCTAGCACTATCATTCAATGAGGTAGGGAGCCCGCCAGCGATGCCCAAGGACGATCGAACAATATGATTTGATCTATCAGATGTTATAACGTTACATCTTTATCTCGCTCCTTCAGGTCCGATGTCGGAGATGGCCGTTCTTTCAAACCCAAGTCCGGACCGGACATCGGCCAGACCAACGCCTGGTCCTGACGACTATCCTGCCCCGCCCATTTTGCCCGGCCGGAAATTCTCGATCAGCCGCAACAGCACCCGCGCGCCGGCGTCGGCGTCGGCGAGTTCGACGTGCTCGTCGGGATGGTGGCTGATGCCGCCGCGGCAGCGGACGAACAGCATCGCGACATCGGCAATGTCGATCATCGCCATGCCGTCATGCCCTGCCCCGCTCGGCAGTTCGAACACCGGATATCCCTCAGCGGCGACGGCTTCAGCGACCTGGGCTTTCAGCCACGGCGCGCAGGGCACGGTGCGGTTTTCGTGGGTGACGTCGACCTGAAGGCCAAGCGATCTGGATTTGGCAATGCTTTCGATGCGGCGAACGATATCGGCAACCGCCTTGCGGCGATGCGTATCGGTCGGCGCGCGGATGTCCATCGTGAACGACACTTTCCCGGGAATGACATTGGTCGCACCCGGCATCGCATTGATGTAACCGACGGTGCCGACCAGGCCGTCCGGATCGGTCCGGCACAGTTCCTCGATCGCGACGATGCATTCGGCAGCGCCCGTCAGCGCATCCCGGCGCAGCGCCATCGGCACGGTGCCGGCGTGGCCGGCCATGCCGGTGAGACTGGCCGCCAGCCGCGTCGCGCCCGCGATTGCGGTGACGACGCCGACCGGAAGCTGCTGCTTTTCCAGCACCGGCCCCTGCTCGATGTGCAATTCGACATAGCCAAGCAACTCGCCGCGGGCGCGCGCCGCCGCGCCGATGTGGTCGGGGTCGAGCCCGAACGCGATCATCGCCTCGCGCATGGTGATGCCGGCGCGGTCCTTGCCGGCGAGCACGCTCTCCACGAACGTGCCCGCCACCGCGCGGCTGCCGAGCAGCGTCGACGCAAAGCGCACGCCTTCCTCGTCGGCGAAGCCAACGACCTCGATCGCGAACGGCAAGCGCTTGCCTCTTCTGTGCAGATCGGCGACGCAGGAAATCGCGGTGATGACGCCGAGCGGCCCGTCCCATTTGCCGGCGTCACGCACCGTATCATAGTGAGAGCCCAGCATCAGGCACGGCAGGCCCGGACGCTCGCCCTCATAGCGGCCGCAGACATTGCCGATGGCGTCGAGCCGCGCGTTCATGCCGGCCTCAACCATCCAGGACAGGATCAGATCGGCGGCGATGCGGTGTTCGGGAGAAAGGAAAACCCGCGCCAGATGCTCCGGCGTTTCCGAGATCGTCCCGAGTTGGTTGATCCGGCGGGCGATTTCATCGCCGAGCTGGGGTTGGCTCGCCACCTTTGTATTGCTCATGCTGTTCCAGTGTCGCGGCGCATACCGCACGCTCCATCGATACAAGTTCAATGCCAGCGGATGAAACGCGGGACTTGGCGCGCTGCTGACTTTCTCACAGGTAGCAACCCCAGTCCGGCTGACCAGCCGCCATCAGGCGGAATCCGTGCATAAGCCAGCCTTCGGAAGGCGTCTTGCGGGCTAAGAATTGCTTAACCGTCTTGCATACAATTATAAAATGACGCCTAAATAATAATCTACTCAGCATCTGCTCAAACTTTGAACGACCGAACATCCTCCTAATTACTATAATAATTTCAATATCTTATTAAGTCATGCTCATAAGATGTGCTCTGGCACGAAGATTGCGACATGCCCTCTGAGCCCGCCGTGTCGGCGCGGCTGCGAGATAAGGGGCGGTTCGTCCGCCAGAGGGAGCAGGCATATGGATTTCAGCAGGATTTCACGACGACATCTGTTGCAGGGCGGCGCCGCGATGGCGCTCGGCGGCACGCTTGGTGGTCCCCTTGGCGCCGGCCGCGCCTTTGCGGCCGATACCACCATCGGCTTCATCTATGTCGGGTCGCGCGACGACTACGGCTACAACCAGGCGCATGCGGTGGGTGCGGCCGCGCTGAAGAAGATGCCCGGCCTGAAAGTGGTCGAGGAAGAAAAGGTCCCCGAGACCGACGCGGTCGAGAAGACCATGGAGTCGATGATCAATCTCGACGGCGCCTCGCTGCTGTTTCCGACCTCGTTCGGTTACTACAACCCGCACATGATCAAGATGGCGAACAAGTTTCCAAAGCTTCGCTTCGAACATTGCGGCGGCCAGTGGGCCGACAAGGATCCCAAGAATGCCGGCAGCTATTTCGGTTATATCGACGAGGCCCAGTATATTTCCGGGATCGTTGCCGGCTACTCCTCCAAGACCGGCAAGCTCGGTTTCGTCGCGGCGAAACCGATCCCCCAGGTGCTGCGCAACATCAACGCCTTCACGCTCGGCGCCAAACTCGCCAACCCGAAGGCGACCTGCCAGGTGATCTTCACCGGTGACTGGTCGATGCCGGTCAAGGAAGCCGAAGCCACCAACAGCCTGATCGACCAGGGCGTCGACGTCCTCACCTGTCACGTCGACGGTCCGAAGACCATGGTCGAGAACGCCGCGCGCCGCGGCGCCATGGTCTGCGGCTATCACGTCAACCAGTCGCCGCTGGCGCCAAAAGCCTATCTCACCGGGGCCGAATGGAACTGGGAGGCATTGTATCCGAAATTCGTCAAGATGATCGCGGCCGGCGAGACCATCCCGAACTTCTATCGCGGCGGCCTCAAGGAAGAGATCGTAAAATGCTCGCCCTACGGCGAAGCAGTCTCGGCCGAAGCGCGCAAGCACGCCGACGACATCAAGGCCAAGTTCCTGTCCGCCGACGGTTACACCATCTTCAAGGGCCCGATCATGGACAACAAGGGCAAGACCGTGATCACGGCCGGCACTGATCGCGGCCAGAAGGATCCTGAACTCGAGAAGATGGATTATCTGGTCGAGGGCGTGATCGGAGCCACTTCGTGACCACTGACGCGGCGGATCCGGCGGAGGCGATCGGCATTGCGCCGGCCGCCGATGCCGGATTCCTGCAACGCTACGGCGCCAGCATCGAATACATCCTGATCCCGGGCGCGGCGCTGGTCGGCGCGCTCGCGGTGTTCGGCGTGTTCGTGGCGCTGTTCGGCAAGAGCCCGCTCGACCTGTATTTCTACATGTACCAGGGCGCGTTCGGCACCTGGTTCTCCTGGCAGAACACGCTGACGCGCGCCGCCCCCCTGATCCTGACCGCGCTATGCACGGCGCTGCCGGCGCAGCTTGGTATGGTGATTATCGGCGGCGAAGGCGCGCTTCTGATCGGCGCGCTGTCGGCGACCTCGATCGCGCTGGCAATGCCGTGGGCGCCGCCCCTTGTCGTGCAGGTCGCGATGGTCTGCGCCGGCGTCGCCGGCGGCGGGCTCTGGATCATGCTGGCGGGCGCGATGCGGCAATACCGCGGCGTCAACGAAACCATTTCGAGTCTGCTGCTGGTCTATATCGGGCTAGCGATCCTCAACCATCTGGTCGAGGGACCGATGCGCGATCCGGGCAGCCTCAACAAGCCGTCGACCCGCGAGATCGGCGCCGCCAACATGATCGGCAGCATTCCCGGCACCGACATCCACTGGGGACTGGTGTTCGGCGTGATTGCCGCGATCGCGTCCTATATCCTGATCTATCACACCGTGTTCGGCTTCGCCGCGCGCGTCGCCGGCGGCAACATCCGCGCGGCGAAAATCGTCGGCCTCGGTGTCAGCAAGCTGATTCTCACGATCTGCTTTCTCGCCGGTGGCGCCGCGGGGTTGGCCGGCATGATCGAGGTCGCGGCGGTGCAGGGCCGCACCAACGCCAATCTCGCCGCGGGCTACGGCTTTACGGGCATCCTGGTCGCCTTCCTGGCACGGCAAAATCCGCTGGCGATCATTCCGGTCGCGATATTGCTTGGCGGCATCAGCGCCAGCGGCGGGCTGTTGCAGCGGCGGCTCGGCCTGCCCGACGCCTCGGTGCAGGTGCTGCAGGGGATCATCTTCGTGTTCGTGCTCGCCAGCGACGCGCTGTACGGACGCATCGGCTTCCTGAAAGGAAAATCCTGACATGGCGGATGGAACGATCGGACTCTGGACCGTCCCGCTCGCGGTGTTCGGCGGCGCCATCCGCGTCTCGACGCCGTTCCTGTTCGTCAGCTTAGGGGAATGCATCACCGAGCGTTCGGGCCGCATCAATCTCGGCCTCGAGGGCACGCTGGTGATGGGCGCGATGAGCGCCTACGGCATCTCCTATCTCACCGGCTCGCCCTGGCTCGGCGTGCTCGCCGCAGGCTTCACCGGCGCGCTGCTGGGCGCGCTGCATGCCGGGATCTGTTCGCTGCCGCGGGTCAACGACGTCGCGGTCGGCATCGCACTGATGCTGTTCGGCACGGGGCTCGCATTCTATCTCGGCAAACCGCTGATCGAGCCGACGGCGGCTCGCTTGCCGGCGATCGATTTCGGCTGGTGGAGCGATGTCTCCCAGGTCCGCGCGGCGCTGCGCATCAACGTGCTGTTTCTAATTGGCGTCGCGATTGCGCCGATTCTGTACTGGGCGTTCCGGACCACGCGCTGGGGTCTTCTGATCCGCACCGCCGGCGAAAGCTCGGATGCGGCGCGCGCGATGGGTTATTCGGTGCTGTGGATCCGGCTGCGCGCCACCATGGTCGGCGGTTTCCTCGCCGGGATCGGCGGCTCGTTCCTGTCGCTGTTCTATCCCGGCAGCTGGAATGAAGGCCTCTCCAGCGGCCAGGGCATCACCGCGGTGGCGCTGGTGATCTTCGCGCGCTGGGATCCGATGCTGTGCCTGTGGGCCTCGCTGGCGTTCGGCGGCGCCGCGGCGCTGGGACCTGCGCTGCAATCGGTCGGGGTCACCTCCGGCTATCACCTGTTCAACGCCGCGCCCTACATCCTGACGCTGGCGATCATGATCATCACCTGTTCGCCGAAGCGCACGCTGACCGGCGCGCCGGCGGAGTTGTCCATCACCCGATAGGCGAGAACGTGACATGCCCGAGCGCTACCTGAAATCCGAACCCTATGCGTGGCCCTATAACGGCGACCTGCGCCCGCAAAACACCGCACTCATCATCATCGACATGCAGACCGACTTCTGCGGCGTCGGCGGCTATGTCGACAAGATGGGCTACGACCTGTCGCTGACCCGCGCGCCGATCGAGCCGATCAAGAAACTGCTGGCGACCATGCGCGCGCAGGGCTTTCATATCATCCACACCCGCGAGGGCCACCGCCCTGACCTCACGGACCTGCCCGCCAACAAGCAGTGGCGCTCGCGCCAGATCGGCGCCGGGATCGGCGATCCCGGTCCTTGCGGCCGGGTGCTGGTGCGCGGCGAGCCCGGCTGGGAGATCATTCCGGACCTGGCGCCGCTGCCGGGCGAGCCCATCATCGACAAGCCCGGCAAGGGCTCGTTCTGCGCCACCGACCTCGAACTGATGCTGCGGCTGCGCGGCATCGAAAACATCGTGCTGACCGGCATCACCACCGACGTCTGCGTCCATACCACCATGCGCGAAGCCAACGACCGCGGCTTCGAATGCGTGCTGATCGAGGACTGCTGTGCGGCGACCGACAAGAGCAACCACGAGCACGCGCTGAAGATGATCAAGATGCAGGGCGGCGTGTTCGGCGCGGTCGCGACCTCCACCGCACTGATCGGGGCGCTGTCATGATCATCGGCGAAACGCCGCTTCCCAGTGGCGCGCTCGGCGTCGATGCCGTCGCCATGACCATGCGGTTCGGCGACTTCAAGGCGCTGGACAATGTCGCATTGAAAGTGCGCCCCGGCTCGTTCCACGCACTGCTCGGCGAAAACGGCGCCGGCAAAAGCACGCTGGTGAAATGCATCATGGGCTATTACCGCGCCACCGAGGGCGACGTGCTGGTCGGCGGCCGCGAGCAGGCGATCGCGAACCCTAAGGAAGCCCACGCGCTCGGGCTTGGCATGGTCTACCAGCATTTCACGCTGGTGCCGGCGATGACGGTCGCGGAAAACCTGGTGCTGGCGCGCGACGACGTGCCCGCCGTGGTCGACTGGGCCAGGGAGAAGAAGGAGCTCGAGGCGTTTCTGGCGCGGATGCCGTTCAAGGTGCCGCTCAACGCCAAGGTCTCGGATATCTCCGCCGGCGAGCGGCAGAAATGCGAGATCCTCAAGCAGCTCTATCTGAAGCGGCGTTTCCTGATTCTCGACGAGCCGACCTCGGTGCTGACGCCCGGCGAAGCCGACGAGGTGCTGGGCATGCTGCGCGCCATGGTGGTGGCCGGCGACCTCACCATCCTAATGATCACCCACAAGTTCCGCGAAGTGATGGCGTTTGCCGACGAGGTGACGATCCTGCGCCGCGGCAAGCTCGCCGGTGCCGGCAAGGTTTCCGAACTGACGCCGGACGACATGGCCCGCACCATGATCGGCGCCGAGCAGTTGACGGTGCAGCCGCCGCGGGTTGGCGAGGTCGGTGAGGTCCGGCTGGAACTGACAAAACTCAACGCGCTCGACGATGCCGGCGCGGTCGCGGTTCATGACGTGTCGCTGTCGGTGCGTGGCGGCGAAATCGTAGGGATCGCCGGCGTCTCCGGCAACGGCCAGCGCCAACTGGTCGAGGTGCTGGCCGGCCAGCGCGAGGCCGAGAGCGGCGAAGTCCGCGTCCGCGGCGATCTCTATTCGGCGAGCCGCGAGGAAATGCGCCGGCACAAGATGTCGCTATTGCCCGAGGAGCCCTTGAAGAACGCCTGCGTCGGCGGCATGAGCGTCGCCGACAACATCGCCTTCCGCGAATTCGACCGCGCGCCCTTTGCCAGCGGCGGCTGGTGGCTGAACAAGGCGGCGTTCCGCAAGAGCGCGATGCGCAAGATCGGGCTTTACAAGATCAAGACCCGCACGCCGGATACGCCGATCTCGGCGCTGTCGGGCGGCAACGTGCAGCGCGCGGTGCTGGCGCGCGAGCTCGGCGGCGAGGTCGAGGTGCTGATCGCTGCCAATCCCTGCTTCGGGCTGGACTTTGCCGCCGTAGCCCAAATCCACGCCGAGATCATGGCCGCGCGCAACCGCGGCGCCGCGGTGCTTCTGGTCAGCGAGGACCTCGACGAACTGCTCGAGTTGTCCGACCGGCTGGTCGTGATGTTCCACGGCGAATTCGTCCACGAGGCCCGCGCCAGCGAGGCCGACCTGACTGAAATCGGGCGGCATATGGCGGGGCACTAATGTTAGGAAACTGACGACAGTAACGGTCATGCACTGATGGTCGATATATCCACGTTGAGCCCGGCGGAGCGCGACGCGCACTTTCTGCGCCGGTCGTTCGAGATCGCCCGCCGCGCCATGAGCCACGGCAACCATCCCTTTGGCGCGCTGCTGGTCGATGCCGATGGCAACGTGCTGATCGAGGCCGAGAACGGCTACATGCCCGCGCATGACGGCACCGCGCATGCCGAGCGCCTGCTGGCGACGCAGGCCTGCACCACGATCCCGGCGGACGTGCTCCGCGCCGCCACACTCTACTCGTCGGCCGAGCCCTGCGCGATGTGCGCGGGCGCGATGTACTGGGCCGGGATCGGCCGGCTGGTCTACGGCCTGAGCGAACACCGGCTGCGCGACATCACCGGCAACCATCCGGAAAACCCGACGCTCAACCTGCCGTGCCGCGACGTCTTCGGCAGCGGCCAGCGCTCAACCGAGGTGGTCGGCCCGCTGCTGGAAGACGAGGCCGCCGCGCTGCACGACGGCGTGTGGGGCAAGTAGGGTTTTAGCCTCGGCCGCTCCCAACTTACCGCCGTCCGTGCGGTATCTGTACCGTGCTGCGTTCCCCGGATGCTGCGCAGCGCGCCGCATTTGCGGCGTGGTGCGCTGCTAATCCGGGGTCCACACGCCGCAGCGATGGGTCCCGGCTCTGCGGCGCAGCGTTACACGCTGCACCGCGTCCGGGACACGAAGGTTTCGACCTTCTTCAAACAGAAAAATGGCGCCGCGGGGAACATCGCGGCGCCATCGCTTTGTCACCTGTGGAGATGATCAGGTGGTTAGAACTTCACAGTGATGCCCGAATAGAGCGAGGACTCGGTGCAGGCACCGGTCGGACGGTTGACGCCGCCAATGGTCGCGGAGCAGGCAACCGAGGGGGCGTTGTGGTCTTCGCCGAACTTGTTCTGCCAGTAGCGGTAAGCAACCCAGACGTCGACGAAGTGCGAGTACTTCGGACCCCAGAACGCCTTGGAAGCGTCGAAGGTCAGACGGATCGGCTCGGAGTTAAATTCGACCTTGGTCGGGAACACGTTGTTCGCAGGATTGTTCGGCAGCGGTGCGGTATCCGATCCCTTCGGGCCGTACCATGCCAGGCGTCCGCTGACCGAGAAGAACTGCATGTTCTCGGGCAGGAAGCCGAGGTCCATGTAGTAGTTGGTCTCGATCGCCCAGGTCGGCTTGAACCTCATGTTGCCGTCGGGGTTACAGCCCACACCCGGAATGTTGTTGATCGTCCAGCCGGCGCCGCACTGGCTGTAGCTGTCATGATTGGCGTACTCCCAGTAGACCAAGGGAGCGAGGTTGAAGTAACCCTTGTAGGGCAGGTCGAAGGCGAACTGCAGACCGGCAACGACGTCACGCTTGGCGGCGCCGAAATAGCGGTTCTCGGTGTTGGCATCCATGCCCACTTCGAACGACACGTTGTGCAGCGGCCCCATCGAGAAGGCCTTGGTGTTGAAGATCTCGTTGAAGCCGAAGGTCGAGCGGAACAGGCCATAAACCTCGCTGGCGCCGGCGCAGCTCGCCGCAACGGTCGCGAAGCCGTTCAGGGGATCGGTGATCGCTCCCGTGCTCGTGCAGGGATTGGCCGAGTCGTTCTTGCCCGACTTGTAGAGCGAGACGGTAAAGAAGTTGGTGCCGTAGGCCCAGGCGTCGAAGTGGGTGAACGAGTAGACCTGCTTGGCCTCCTTGGCGTTGATCGTGCCGTTCGGGTTGAGCGACCACGCGCCGGGCTGAGCCGCGGTGAAGATGTAGGAGAATGTCACCCGATCGTCGATGACGAGGAAGAACGGAAGATCCTTCGGCGGGGGCGGCGCTTTGACCTTGTAGGGAAGATCGGCCGCCGCGGCGTAGCCAGCCGGTACGAGCGTAGCAAGTGACAGCGCCGCTGCTGCCAATGTTCTGCGAAGACTAGACATCCCAATTTACCCCCAAGTTGAACGACCGAATGATCGAGGCCCTTGGAGGCGACCCTTGCGCCGTTCACATGAAGTGAGAAGCCTCAAGATTCCCCATGGCTTGCTGCAAGTTTCATCAAGAAGAAGGGAGGGTTGCGCTGCTTGTGCGGCGGACGGCCGGTCGACTGCCGGGACAAAGCAATCTCCGGTAGAACCGGATTTTTCACTTGTGCCCGGAAGAATTGGGGTTTTCTGCGACGATCGGGCGCAGGAGTTCCGCGCAAAATGCGCGAACAGGGCATTCAAGGCGACGCGTACACAGATGCGACAAAATTGCTCAAGTTCTCAGCAGTGCTGCCTAGGACATTTCGAATTGTCTGGACCGTCACAAATTTACAACAACGTGACAGGCGTTTTGCCGGTCACCGGCGCCACGCGGCGCACCGACGCGGGCTCAACGAGAGCCCCGGATCGAAAGCGCCACGAATCCGGCCGGGAATCGCGCCGCTTCCGTTTTGCCAAAGAGTTGAGCAAAGGCTGGCGCTTTTTCCCCACTTACGCATGCGTCCAAACTGGCACAGTATTGAGGCATCCTTTCCTCAGACGCGTGACAACGAATGTTGGATTCGACGCCTGCCGCGCTGCACACAGGTAGCACGCCGCTGCTCCAGACAGTCGGGTTGACCAAGCGGTACGGCACCTTCCTCGCCAACGATGCGATCGACATCGAGATCCGGCCGCAGGAAATCCATGCCCTGCTCGGCGAGAACGGCGCGGGAAAGTCGACGCTGGTCAAAACCATCTACGGACTGGTGCAGCCGAGCGAGGGCGAGATGCTCTGGCAGGGCGAGAAAATGGTTCTGTCAGGTCCGTCGGAAGCCCGCCGCCGCGGTATCGGCATGGTGTTCCAGCACTTCTCGCTGTTCGACAATCTCACCGTCGCCGAGAACGTGGCGCTTGGGCTCGACGGCAAGGAATCCTTCAAGGACATGTCGGCACGTCTTGAAGAAGTATCCCGTGTTTACGGGCTTCCGCTCGATCCCAGGCGCCAGGTCTGGCAGTTGTCGGTCGGCGAGCGTCAGCGCATCGAGATCGTCCGTGCGCTGATGCAGAATCCGAAATTCCTGATCCTCGACGAACCGACCGCGGTGCTGACGCCGCAGGAAGCCGACCAGCTCTTCGTCGTGCTCAACCGCCTGAAGTCCGAGGGGCGTGCGATCCTCTATATCAGCCACAAGCTGGACGAGGTGAAACGGCTCTGCGACACCGCCACCATCCTGCGCGGCGGCAAGAAGATATCGACCTGCAATCCCAAGGCGGAGACCGCGGCATCGCTGGCGCGCATGATGGTCGGCGGCGAGATCAAGGAAGTGAAGGCCGCGGCGAACCGCCAGACCACGGTGCCGCGGCTCGTGGTCAACGACCTCAGTCTCGAGCCGGACGATCCGCACGGCGTACGGCTCCAGCACATCTCCTTCGAACTCAAGGGTGGTGAAATCTTGGGCATTGCCGGCGTTGCCGGTAACGGCCAGGACGAATTGTTCGCAGCCCTTTCGGGCGAGCGGCTGGCGCAGGACCCGGGCACGGTCGTGATCGACGGACATGCCGCGGGACACCTTTCGATCACCAAGCGACGCAAGCTCGGCGCGGCCTTCGTTCCCGAGGAGCGGCTCGGTCACGGCACCGCGCCGCGGATGCGGCTTTCCGAGAACGCACTGCTGACCGGTCATGCCGCCAGCGGCATGGTCCAGCACGGCTTCGTCAACACCGCAGCGACCCTCAACACGGTCGACAAGGCCACCGCGGCCTTTGATGTCCGCAAGGCCAAGCGCGATCCCGAGGCTGCCAGCCTGTCCGGCGGCAATTTGCAGAAATTCATCGTCGGCCGCGAAATCCTGCGTAACCCGGGGGTGCTGGTCGTGAGCCAGCCGACCTGGGGCGTCGATGCCGGTGCGGCCGCCGTGATCCGGCAGGCGCTGCTCGATCTTGCCGCCGCCGGTGCTGCGGTGCTGGTCACCAGCCAGGACCTCGACGAGCTCGCCGAAATCACCGACCGCATTGCCGTGATGTTCCACGGCCATTTGTCGGCACCGATGGCCACCAGCGAAGCCAGCCGGGAAAAACTCGGACTGTTGATGGGCGGAGCCAGTCTGGAACAGAAGGAAGCGGCGCATGCAGTTGGTGCTTGAAAAGCGCGCCGAGCGATCGAACACGATCGCGCTGATTTCGCCCTTGATCGCGATCGGGCTCACGATCGTGACCATGAGCATTCTGTTCGTCATCCTCGGCAAAAATCCGATCTCGGCGCTTGGTGTCTACTTCATCGACCCGCTCACCGACAGCTATTCGCTGCAGGAGATCGCCGTGAAGGCATCGCCTTTGGTGATGATCGCGATCGGCCTGTCGCTGTGCTATCTCGCCAACGCCTGGAATATCGGCGCCGAAGGCCAGTTCCTGGTCGGCGCGGTGGCCGGTAGCTGGCTCGCGGTGAAGACCAACGGCACCGATGCGGGCTATTGGGTGATGCCGGCAATGCTGCTGCTGGGCGCTGCGGCCGGCGCGCTCTATGCCCTGATCCCGGCGATCTGCAGGGTCCGGTTCGGCGCCAGCGAAATCCTGACCAGCCTGATGCTGGTCTATGTCGCCGATCTCTTTCTCGACTATCTCGTGCGCGGTCCGTGGCGCGATCCCAAGGGCTTCAACTTTCCGACTACCGCCGAGTTCGATCCGGTCGCGACCGTGCCGGTGTTGATCGACGGCGGCCGCCTGCACCTCGGCGCCGTGATTGCGCTGGTCGTGGTGGCGGCTGGCGCGGTGCTGCTCGGGAGGACCATCAAGGGGTTTGAAATCCGCGTGGTCGGCGCCGCCCCGCGCGCCGCCCGCTTCGGCGGCTTCAACTCCAACCAGCTGATCCTCCTGACCTTCGCGATCTCGGGCGCGCTGGCGGGGCTGGCCGGGATCATCGAGGTCGCCGGTCCCGTCGGTCATCTGCAGCCCGGCATCTCGCCCGGCTACGGCTTCACCGCGATCATCGTCGCCTTCCTGGGGCGGCTGAACCCGGTTGGAATATTAATTGCAGGACTTTTTCTCGCACTCACCTTTATCGGCGGCGAGCAGGCCCAGATCGCAATGAAGATCCCGTTGGACGTCACCAAGGTTTTCCAGGGCATCCTGCTGTTCTATGTGCTCGCCTGCGATTCCCTCATTCTCTACCGGTTCAAGCTTATTTTCGCGTCAGCAAAGGTGGCCTGATGGAGCTCGTCGAAGCCATCATCCTTGCGGTGCTCGCGGCCTCCACGCCGCTGCTGCTGGCTGCGACCGGCGAACTCGTCACCGAGCGCGCCGGCGTGCTGAACCTCGGCGTCGAAGGCATGATGATCGTGGGCGCGGCCTGCGGCTTCGGCGGCGCCTGGATGTCCGGCTCGATCATCGTCGGTGCGCTATGCGGGATTATCGCCGGCACCCTGCTGTCGCTGATCTTCGCGCTGATGACGCTGGGGCTCGCGGTCAACCAGGTCGCGACCGGTCTGGCGCTGACCATCCTCGGCATCGGACTGTCGGGCCTGATCGGCGCCCGCTTCGTCGGCGAGAAGATCACGCCGGCGCCGCATCTCCATATTCCCGCTCTCACCGATATCCCGCTGGCCGGCCGGATCCTGTTCGGCGAGGACGGCTTCGTCTACCTGTCGCTGGCGCTGGTCGTCGCGGTCTGGCTCTTCCTCTACAAGACGCGGGCCGGGCTGATCCTGCGCGCCGCCGGCGACAACCACGTCTCGGCGCATGCACTCGGCTATCCCGTGCTGCGGATCCGGATGTATGCGGTGATGTTCGGCGGCGCCTGCGCAGGCCTTGCCGGCGCCTACCTGCCGCTCGCCTATACGCCGTTCTTCATTCCCGGCATGACCGCCGGCCGCGGCTGGATCGCGCTGGCGCTGGTGGTGTTCGCATCCTGGCGGCCGGGGCGGCTGGTGATCGGCGCCTATCTGTTCGGCGCGGTGACGATCCTGCAATTGCACGCTCAAGGCTGGGGCGTCGGCATCCCCTCGCAATTCATGTCGGCATTGCCTTACCTCGCCACCGTCATCGTCCTCGTTCTCATTTCACGCGCACGCAGCGGCGGCTCGACCGCGCCGGCGGCACTCGGGACGGTGTTCGTGCCCGATCGATAGAGATACCCGAAGCGGGCGCGATGGGGCGCGTGCGCATCGGGAGTGACAGTCCACCCCTTCAGTAACCGGAGAAATTACATGAGAAAGATTCTCATCGCGACGACGGCAGCGGTGATTGCCGTCGGAGCAAGTCTGGCCGGCGCTTCCGCCGCGGACAAACTGAAAGTCGGCTTCATCTATCTCGGCCCGGTCGGCGACCTCGGCTGGACCTATCAGCACGACGTCGCCCGCCAGGCGATGGTGAAGGAGTTCGGCGACAAGGTCGAAACCACCTTCCTCGAAAACGTCAGCGAAGGCCCGGACTCCGAGCGTTCGATCGAACAGCTCGCCCGCGCCGGCAACAAGCTGATCTTCACCACTTCGTTCGGCTACATGGAGCCGACGCTGAAGGTCGCCAAGAAATATCCCAAGATTCATTTCGAACACGCCACCGGCTACAAGCGCGCCGAAAACGTTTCGACCTATTCCGGCCGGTTCTATGAAGGCCGCTACATCCAGGGCATCATCGCCGCCAAGATGTCGAAGAGCGGCGTGCTCGGCTACATCGGCTCGTTCCCGATTCCGGAAGTCATCTCCGGCATCAACGCCACGATCCTGGGCGCGCAGACCATCAATCCCAACATCAAAGTCAA
This sequence comes from Bradyrhizobium ottawaense, assembly GCF_900099825.1. Classification (NCBI taxonomy): domain Bacteria; kingdom Pseudomonadati; phylum Pseudomonadota; class Alphaproteobacteria; order Hyphomicrobiales; family Nitrobacteraceae; genus Bradyrhizobium; species Bradyrhizobium ottawaense. The sequence continues at coordinate 1,586,446 of NZ_LT629693.1, forward strand.
GATCATCTGGGCGAACTCGTGGTTCGATCCAGGCAAGGAAGCCGACGCCGCCAAGGCGCTGCTCGACCAGGGCGCCGACGTGATCATGCAGCACACGGATTCGCCGGCCGCGATGCAGATCGCTTCCGAGCGCGGCAAGCTGGCGTTCGGCCAGGACTCCGAAATGATCAAGTTCGGTCCGAAGTCGCAGCTCACCTCGATCATGGACAATTGGGGCCCCTACTACATCGAGCGCGTCAAGGCCGAGCTCGACGGCACCTGGAAGTCGGAAGATTTCTGGGGCGGCCTGAAGACCAAGATCGTGATGATGGCGCCCTACACCAACATGCCCGACGACGTGAAGAAGCTGGCGGAAGAAACCGAAGCCGCCATCACCGACGGCAAGCTGCAGCCGTTCAAGTGTCCGGTCATCGGCCAGGACGGCAAGGAAGTCGAATGCAAGGGCGGCAGCCATCTCGACGATGGCCAGGTGCTCGGCATGAACTTCTACGTCAAGGGCATCGACGACAAGATCCCCGGCAAGTAGGGGCTGAGGGGGACCAGCGCGACGACCAAGGTCCGGGCGGAAACGCCCGGACTTTTTTTGCGCTTGGAGATGCGTTCCCCGGATGCTGCGCAGCAGGCCGCACTTGCGGCGTGGTGCGCTGCTGATCCGGGGTCCATCGGCCGGATGCGGTGGGTCCCGGCTCTGCGGTGCATCGTAAGAACGCTGCACCGCGTCCGGGACACGAGACCATCACCCCGCATGCATCGCACGCGCGGCGGCGCTGTGGCGGCGGATCAGGTCTGGCACGTCGAGGCCGGGGATCGCGCCATCGATCACGGCCCAGTTGCCGCCGACCATGACGCGGTCGGCGCGGTGCGCGCCGCAGAGCACTAGCGCCGCGAGCGGGTCGCCGTGGCCTGAGAAGCGCAACTCGTCGAGCTTGAACAGCGCGAGATCGGCGGCCTTGCCGACGGCGATTTCGCCCAACTCAGGACGGCCGACGCAGGCGGCGGAGCCTTTGGTGGCCCAGCGCAGCGCGTCCTTGTGGCTGACGCGGCTAACGCCATAACGTGCGCGCTGTAAGAGAAACGCGGCGCGCACTTCCTGCATCAGGTTGGACCCATCGTTCGACGCCGAACCGTCGACGCCGAGACCGATCGAGACCCCGGCCTCCTCCATCTCGCAGACCGGGCAGCAGCCCGACGCCAAAATTTGATTGCTGCAGGCGCAATGGCTGATCGACGTTTTCGCCTTGCCGAGCCGCTTCATTTCGTCCGGCTTGAAGAAGATGCCGTGCGCCAGCCAGGTCCTGGCGTTGAGCCAGCCGCATTGTTCGAGATAGTCCAGCGGACGGCAGCCGTACATCTGCTCGCAGAATTTGTTCTCGTCCTCGGTTTCGGCCAGATGGGTATGCAGGCGGACGTCGAGCTTTTCGGCAAGCGCAGCGGTGGCGCTCATCAACTGTGTCGTCACCGAAAATGGCGAGCACGGCGCCAGCGCGATCTGCACCATCGCATCCTCGCCGCGCTGGTGGTGTTTTGCGACGACGCGCGCACAGTCGGCCAAAATCGTGTCTTCGTCCTGCACGACGCTGTCAGGCGGCAGGCCGCCGTCCTTCTGCGACAGGTTCATCGAGCCGCGCGTCAGCAACACCCGCAGGCCGAGGCGTTTTGCGGCGGCGACTTCGATATCGACGGCGTCCTCCAGCCCGCCCGGAAACACGTAGTGGTGATCGGTCGTGGTGGTACAGCCCGACAGCAGCAGCTCCGACATCGCGACGGTGACGCCGAGGTGGAGCGCCTCCGGGGTCAGGCGCGCCCACACCGGATAAAGCGCCTGCAGCCACGGGAACAGTTCGCGGTCCATCGCCGCCGGCAGCGCCCGGGTCAGGGTCTGGTAGAAATGGTGATGGGTGTTGATCAGCCCGGGCAGCACGACATGGGCGGAGGCATCATAGACCGCAGTATGGGCGGTCGCAGGCTCGCGGCCTTTGGCCACCAGCTCGATGATCTTGCCGCCGCGGACCACGATGCCGCGTTCGGCGCCGTCGGCCAGAATGGAAAGGGGATCCTTGATCCAGATCGCCTGCGTTTGGTCCATGATCCCACCGTCTTTCGTAGCAAGCGCCATCACGGGCGCCCGTTCCCTGCAATGCAAAGACCATCCCAACGGGATTGGCAATTGGCGCTGGTCTTGCAAGACTTCTAAAGCACAGAGGCATCCTGTTGAAAGCACTAGCCGATCCATGGACCTGAACACGATAGAAGCGGTGGCGCGTCCCAGGGCGCGGGATCAGTTGCCCGTTTGGACGGCAGGCGATGCGTGGCTTGCGGGCGGGACGTGGCTGTTCTCCGAACCGCAGGCCCACCTGCGCCGGCTGATCGACCTTACCGACCTGAAATGGCCGGCGCTGACGATCAATGAGACCGGGCTGTCGATCGCGGCAACCTGCACGGTCGCGCAACTCGACGCACTGGCCTGCCCGCCGGAATGGATCGCCTCCCCCCTGATTAACCAGTGCTGCCGGGCCTTTCTCGCCTCCTTCAAGATCTGGAAGACCGCAACCGTCGGCGGCAACATCTGCATGTCGCTGCCGGCCGGGCCGATGATCTCGCTGACCTCGGCACTCGACGGCATCGCCACCATCTGGCAGGCCGCCGGCGGCGAACGAAGGGTCGCGGTCGCCGATTTCGTCACCGGCGACAACCGCAATGTGCTCGTCCACGGCGACCTGCTGCGGCAGATCGATATCCCGCTCGCGGCGCTGAAGCGGCGCTCGGCGTTTCGGCAGATTTCGCTGACGCCGCTCGGCCGCTCGGCGGCGCTCTTGATCGGCAGCCTGACCGGCGAAGACGCCCTGGCGCTGACGGTGACCGCATCGACCAAGCGGCCGGTGCAATTGTCCTTTGCCGGAATTCCAACGGCGAAGGAGCTGCGCGAGACGATCTTGCAGCGTATTCCCGACGAGCTCTATCACACCGACGTCCATGGCAAGCCGGCATGGCGCAAACACATGACATTGCGGCTTAGCGAAGAAATCCGCAGCGAATTGCGGGCGTTGCTATGAGTTTTGAAATCAACGGCAAGGAATTTTCGCAAGCCCCGCGGGCCGGGCAATGCCTGCGGACATTTCTGCACCAGCTCGGGCATTTCGGCGTCAAGAAAGGCTGCGACGCCGGCGACTGCGGCGCCTGCACGGTGCTGCTCGACGGCGAACCCGTTCATAGCTGCCTGATCCCGGCGTTTCGCGCCGACGGCCACTCGGTGACCACCATCGAGGGATTAGCGCCCGACGGCGGCATCCATCCGATGCAGCAGGCGTTTCTCGATGCGCAGGGATTTCAGTGCGGGTTCTGCACCGCCGGCATGATCCTGACCTGCGCCTCGCTGAACCAGGCGCAGCGCCAGGACCTCGGCGCATCGCTGAAGGGAAACATCTGCCGCTGTACCGGATACCGTTCGATCGAAGACGCGCTCAACGGCAAGACCAATGTCGAGGATGCCGCCGCCGGCACCGCGTTCGGCCGCAGCCTGCCCGCGCCCGCCGGACCGAACGTGGTGCGCGGCGCCGAACGTTACACCTTCGATATCGCCCCGGAAGGCCTGCTGCATATCAAGATGCTGCGCTCGCCGCATCCGCACGCCAAAATCATCTCGATCGACAAGCGCGCTGCGCTCGGCGTCGCCGGCGTTCATGCGGTGCTGACGTACAAAGACGCGCCGGACCGGCTGTTCTCGACTGCGCGGCACGAAAAAGACTGGATGGACCCGGAAGATACCAAGGTGCTCGATAGTGTCGTGCGCTTTATCGGGCAGAAGGTTGCGGCCGTGGTCGCCGAGACCGAAGCCGCCGCTGAAGACGCCTGCCGCCGGCTGGCAGTCGAATATGAAGTTCTCCCTGCCGTAATCGATCCGGCGCAGGCGATCGCACCGGGCGCGCCTGTGATCCATGGCGACAAGACGCCGGCGCGTCGCATCAGCAATTCGGCGCGCAATATCGTCGCCGAAATCCATGGCGAATTCGGCGATGTTGCGGCAGCGCTCACGCGGTCGGCCGTGACCTATCAAGGCACCTTCACGACCCAGCGGGTGCAGCACGCGGCGCTCGAGACCCATGGCGGCATCGCCTGGGTCGATGCCGATGGCGTGCTGACGGTTCGCACCTCGACGCAGGTGCCGTTTTTGACGCGGCGGGCGCTGGCGGATCTTTTCAATTTGCCGTTCGACAAGGTGCGGGTGTTGTGCGAACGGGTCGGCGGCGGCTTTGGCGGCAAGCAGGAAATGTTCGTCGAGGACATTCTGACGCTGGCGGCGCTGAAGACCGGGCGACCGGTGAAATTCGAACTGACCCGCGAGGAGCAATTCATCGCGACCTCGACGCGGCATCCGATGCGCGTCACCGTCACCGCCGGCGCCGACAAAGACGGCAAACTGACCGCGCTGCAACTCGACGTGCTCTCCAACACCGGGGCTTACGGCAATCATGCCGGTCCGGTGTTGTTTCATTCCGTCGGCGAAACCATCGCGGTCTATAACTGCCCGAACAAGAAGGTCGATGCGACAGCCGTCTATACCAACACCGTGCCATCGGGCGCGTTTCGCGGCTACGGCCTGCCGCAAGCGCTGCTGGCGGTGGAAGCCGCGATCGACGAACTGGCAGAACAGCTCGGCATCAGCCCGTTCGAGATGCGCCGCCGCAATATCGTCAAGCCCGGCGATCCGATGCTGTCGCCGCCGGAGTCCGAATATCACGACGTGTTCTATGGCTCCTACGGCCTCGACCAGTGCCTCGACCTGGTTGAGCGGGCGATGACGGCCGACGCGCCCAAGCCAAACCTTTCCGGGGACTGGCTGACCGGCGACGGCATCGCGCTGACCATGATCGATACCGTGCCGCCGGCCGGACATTTCGCCGATTGCAGCATCTCGCTGCGCGAGGATGGCGGTTTCGAGCTGACGGTCGGCACCGCCGAATTCGGTAACGGCACCACGACGGTGCATCGCCAGATCGCAGCAAGCGCGCTCGCGACCACGGTCGACCGGATCACGCTGAAGCAATCCGACACCGCGCATGGCGGCCACGACACCGGCGCCTACGGCAGCGCCGGCACTTTTGTGGCCGGCCGCGCCACACAGGCCGCGGCCGAGGCGCTCGCCGCCGAAATGAAGACCTTCGCCGCGTCGCTGATTGGCGAAAATCCGGACGCCTGCGTGCTGGAAAATCACACCACGGTATGCGCCGGACGCCGCACGCCGTTCGCCCTGCTCGCAGCGTCAGCGAAGGCGCTCGGCAAACCGCTTGCCGCCAGCGGCACCTCGGCGGGCTCGCCACGCTCGGTCGCCTTCAACGTCCAGGGCTTTCGTGTCGCCGTCAACAAGTTCACCGGCGAGATCAGGATTCTGAAAAGCGTGCATGCGGCGGATGCCGGCAGGGTCGCCAATCCCATGCAGTGCCGCGGCCAGGTCGAGGGCGGCGTCGCGCAATCACTCGGCGCCACGCTCTATGAGGAAATGGTGATCGACGAGACCGGCCGCGTCATCAATCCGAAATTCCGCGACTACCACCTGCCGCAGTTTGCCGACATCCCGCGCACCGAGGTGTTCTTTGCCGATACGTCAGACACGATCGGGCCGATGGGCGCGAAATCGATGAGCGAAAGCCCGTATAATCCGGTGGCCGCAGCAATCGGCAACGCCATTGCCAATGCCACCGGCATCCGCTTTACAGCCACCCCGTTCAAGCCCGACCGGCTGTTTCCGGCGCTGCATGAGAAGTTTGGCAAGTAAGCATGCGCTACTGCCGGCTGGCCCAATCCAGGATCGCGGCCGCCTCCGGAGAAACCCTAGCCTGCCACGCAGCGATCGGAGCGCTTCCCGCTTTCTTGAGGGCGGCGATAATGGCCGGTGGCGCCGGCTCGTCGATGCTGACGCCGTTGGCGCGCATCCGCGCGTAGTTCTCGGCGGTACGATTGACGAGGAGTTCGATCTGGCTGTTTTCGGTCTCCACCGCGGCGGCATCGACGGCGGCTTGCTGGTCGGCAGGCAAGGCGTCAAATGCATCCTTGCGGACGAACGCGATCGAGACCGGGATCGCGTAGTTGATCGGCGTGAAATGATGCAGGTCGTCCCAAAGCTTTCGGCCCGCGCCGCCATCGCCAGAGGTCAGGATCGCATTGAGTTTATGCTCCTTGACCCTGGCGATCGCCTCGTTGAATGGGAGGAATTCCGCCGCAGCGCCCGCGGCACGCAAGACGTCCGCCGAACTCTTGTCATAGGCTCTCACCGCCAACGCATGCAGATCTTCCTCACCTTTGAGTTGCTGGTCCGACCAGATCCCCGTCGCCGGCCAGATCGTGATGTAGAGCAACTTCATGCCCCGCGCCGCCAGCGCGCGTTCATATAGCGGCCGTGCTCTGGCGTTGACGGCCTTTGCGGTCTCGACCGACTGGACCACAAAGGGCAGCGCCGACAGACCGAATATCGGGTCCGACGATTCCAGCGGCGCCGCAAACGCGTCGCCGCCGTCGACACGATGGTCCTGCGCCGCCTGCGGCATGTCGCGGGAACTGATTTTCAGTTCATTGTCGAACGCAGTGGCGGTTGTCAACGAACCCTGAGTCTTCGACGACAACAATTTCCCGAAAGTGACCAACCCGATGCCGGAGATGTTGCTCTCCGGATATTCCGTCGTCATCTTCCACTGGACTTGCGCAAAAGCGGCGGCGGGGAGCACGACGAAAATCAGTGCAGCCGCACAGAGGCCCCTGCAAAGCCATCGATGCAAGCCGAACCCGGAAATAACGCTCACATGGAACTCCTCGACCGGCCCGCAGCCGCAAAGACAGATTTTCTTAACCAAAACGTCTCAGAATTTGATGTCACCGGTAGGACCGTCGAAGATATCTAGCAGGCATTCCCATGCGACGCATCATCGAACACCTCTTCGAACTCATTGAGGCCAATACCCCCTGTGCGATTTGCGCCGTGGCTGCGTCGTTCGCGATCACGGGTTGCCTGCGCTTCATCTGGGAATAAAGCACAGGGGAGCCAGCTTTGAGCTAGCCCCTGCCCACCGTGCACTCGATCTGGCCGTGCGGCTCGTCGGTCGGCAGGAATACGTCGTTGTTGTTATCAAGCCCGAACGCCGACAGGTTCATCAGGATGAAATGCATGTTCGGGCAGGCCATGCTGATCTCGGAAATTTCGGGAGCTGCCGCAAGCGCCGCCTCGCCCATCCGATACAGGCTGTCCTGCACGCTCATGCTGTAGGTGGTCGCAAACACTTCCAGCAACGTGTCGAGAATCTTCTTGTTGGTCGCCGGATAGCTTGCGGGTTTGCCCGACCATTTCCATGACGCCACCATGGACGTCGCACACATCCGGTCGCCGGTCGGCGGGATCGTCGTGTAGGCATCCTTGACGTAGTTCTCCCAGCCCGACTGGGTCGACTTCATGAAGGTGAAGCCGTCAATGCCGGACGACATGACAGCAGCGCCACCGCGAATCTGCGAGACGTCCACCGTGGGCTTGCCGTTGCTGTCGAGCACGAAACTGTGCGGATGCGGCTTGCCGCCGAAACTGAGCCGGCTCCATTTGGTCTCGTGCGCGGTGATGGCGACCGAGGCAATCTGCGGATAGGTGTCGAGATATTTCTTCGCCAGCACCTGGCAGAATTCTTCGGTGCAGAGACCAGTATTCTGGCGGGCAACGATGTTGACGACGTTCTTGATGGTGTCGGTCGAGACCGAGGTGGAATTGTCGGCGTTTGTATAGGCGCGCGCGAAGTCGCCCTCGATCATCGCCTTGACGTCGAGCTGGCTGACCTCGTGACGGTCGCCCTCGCGATGGATGCGCATCACGCGGACGCGGCCCTTGCCGTATCGGTTCTTGATCAGCGGCATGGCATGGCCTCCAGTTCAGCCGGCAACTCTGCGGGACTTCGAACGCCCGGTGTGTTCCAATAATGAGCAACGTTCGTGCCATCAGGCAAGGGCTTGGGACCGGGTTCTGGCACGGGGCTTGTATCGATCTGATCGGGTAACGGTCTGATCGGGCCGCGGGCCCAGTCCTTTAGAAGGCAAGTTTTGGGGACCAGTCCATGACCGCGACCGAAGTCCATCCCGTCGACCAGATCCTGCCGACGCCACGGCTGCTCGCGCTGGGCCTGCAGCATGTGCTGGTGATGTATGCCGGCGCCGTCGCGGTGCCCCTGATCATCGGCCGGGCGCTCAAGCTGCCGCCGGAAGACGTCGCCTTCCTGATCAGCGCGGACCTGTTCGCCTGCGGGCTGGCCACGCTGGTGCAATGCATCGGCTTTCCCGGGGTCGGGATTCGCCTGCCCGTAATGATGGGCGTCACCTTTGCTTCCGTCGGCCCGATGCTGTCGATGGCGGCGGCGCCCGACATCGGCCTGCTCGGCATCTACGGTTCGGTGATTGCTGCCGGAATCTTCGGCATCCTTGCCGCGCCTTTCATCAGCCGGCTGCTGCCGCTGTTTCCCCCGGTCGTGACCGGAACCATCATCATGGTGATCGGCATCTCCTTGATGCGGGTCGGGATCAACTGGGCCGGTGGCGGCCTGCCGACGCTGACCAAGGTGGTGGACGGTGTCCCCGGCGCGTTTCCCAATCCCGGCTATGGCCAGTTGCAGGGGCTCGGCATCGCGCTGTTCGTGCTGCTGGTGATCCTCGGCCTGATCAAATGGGGGACCGGCTTCATCGCCAATGTCTCGGTGCTGCTCGGCATCATCGCCGGCGCGATCCTCGCCAGCCTGCTCGGCGTCATGCATTTCGAGAAAGTCGCGGCGGCGTCATGGGGCGCGATCGTGATACCCTTGCATTTCGGCATGCCGCAATTCCACCTCGTGCCAGTTGTCACCATGTGCATTGTGATGATCGTGGTCATGATCGAGTCGCTCGGAATGTTTCTCGCGCTCGGCGAAATCACCGGCAAGACCGTCGATCGCGACGCGCTGACCCGTGGCCTGCGCGCCGACGGCGTCGGCACGCTGCTCGGCGGCCTCTTCAATACTTTCCCCTATACGTCGTTCTCGCAGAACGTCGGCCTGGTCAGCGTCACCGGCGTGCGCTCGCGCTGGGTGACGGTCGCCGGCGGCGGCATCATGCTGCTGCTCGGCTTGCTGCCGAAGATGGCGGCACTGGTCGAAGCGGTGCCGCTGGTGGTGCTTGGCGGCGCCGGCCTCGTGATGTTCGGCATGGTGGCCGCGACCGGCGCCCGCATCCTCACCGCGGTCGATTTCAGGAACAACCGTTTCAACCTGTTCGTGGTCGCGATCTCCGTCGGCTTCGGCATGATTCCGCTCGCCGCGCCGAACTTCTTCAGGAACCTGCCGCACGACCTGCAGCCACTGCTGGAAAGCGGCATCCTGCTCTGCGCGCTGGTGGCTGTGATCCTGAACGCGTTCTTCAACGGCGTCGGCAGCAAGGAAGAAGCGGAAGCGGGCGCCGCTGCGGCGGCAGCGACGGCGCAGCATTAGTCCACCGGTCTCATCCTGAGGAGCGCGCCCAGGCGCGCGTCTCGAAGGGACGGTGGCACCCGGGCCTCATGGTTCGAGACGCCCGCTGCGCGGGCTCCTCACCATGAGGAATCAACTCCCCCGATAGGTCCCGTAGCTCCAGGGCGTAACCAATAGCGGCACATGGAGATGGCCCTCGGGATCGCTGACGGAAAAGCGCAGCGGGATCTGGTCGAGGAACGGCGGGTCCGACATCGGCACGCCGCGGCCGGCAAAATACTCGCCGACACTGAACATCAGCTCGTAGCGTCCGATCGGCACCGGGCGGCCGCCGATCAAGGGTTGATCGGTGCGGCCGTCGCTGTTGGTCACCGCGCGTGCGATCACGCGGGCCTCGCCCAAGTCAGACAGCTCGGTCAGCACCACTGAAATTCCCACCGCGGGCTTTCCGCTGTGGGTGTCGAGCACATGGGTCGACAGCCGTCCGTGCACCGCGAGTCTGTCATCGGAGACCACGAACTGGTCGAGCCGTAGCGCCGCGATGCGACAAATTTCATTGATGGATGTCTGCGTCTCCGTCGCCACGTCGTTCGGCAGGCGGCGCTCGAAATCGCGCAGCACGGAATCCTTGGTGTGGCGGCGAACGCAGACAATGTAGGGAAAACCGAATTTGGCGCGATAGGCATTGTTGACGCGCTCGAACGCCTCGAATTCGGCATCGGACAGCCGGTCGAGACCGAGGCTGTTCTGCTCGGAGGTGGATTCGGCGGTCAGGCCCGCGGCACGCTGGGTCTTGTTGGCGAGATCGGGATGCGCCTTGATCAGCGTCATCCTTTGTTCGGCCGGCGCGCGATCGACCGTATCCTTCATCGCCGCGAGCAGCGGCTTCACACCGGCAAATGGCCGCGCGGCAGCCGCCTGTTCGGCAATCCAGGGCGAGCATTCGAAGATATTGGCAAGGCTGGCTACGAAATCGTCCCTGCTGCAGCCGTTGAGTTCAGAAAGGCTTCTTTGCATTGACCTACCCGATGTTGAACGCGTGCCCGGCCAGATGCTTCAGATTGGCGTGCCAATGCTGCGCGATCTGCAGCCGCGTCGGCACCCAGACGCGTTCATGCTTGCCGACGTAATCGAGAAACCGCATCAGCGACGCGGCGCGGCCGGGGTGGCCGACGACGCGGCAATGCAGGCCGATCGACATCATCTTCGGCGAGGTCGCGCCTTCGGCATAGAGCACGTCAAAGCTGTCCTTGAGATAGGTGAAGAATTCCTCGCCGCCGCCGAACCCCTGCGCGTTGACGAAGCGCATGTCATTGGCGTCGAGCGTGTAGGGAATAACCAGATGCGGCTCCAGGGCCTGCGTCCTGATCCAGTACGGCAGGTCGTCGGCATAGGAGTCGCACAGATAGAGCAGACCGCCGGCTTCCATCAAAAGCCGGAGCGTGTTGATCGAGGAGCGTCCGGTGTACCAGCCGAGCGGACGCGAACCGGTCGCCTCGGTGTGGACGCGGATCGCCTCCGCGATCTCCCACCGCTCCTCCGCCTCCGACATGTCCTTGTGCTCGATCCATTTCAGGCTGTGGCTGGCGATATCCCAGCCCGCCTCCTTCATGGCGGCGACCACGTCGGGGTTTCGCTGCAGGGCGGTCGCGACGCCAAACACCGTTGCCGGCATCTTGCGTTCGGTGAACATCCGCCACAGCCGCCAGAAGCCGGCCCGCGAGCCATACTCGAACATCGATTCGATATTGGCGTGGCGCTGGCTCGGCCAGGGCTGCGCGCCCAGCACATCCGACAGGAACGCTTCCGAGGCGCGGTCGCCATGCAGGATGTTGTTCTCGCCGCCTTCCTCGAAATTCACCACGAACTGCACGGCGATCCGCGCATTGCCCGGCCACTTCGGATCGGGCGGATGGCGGCCATAGCCGCGGAGGTCGCGCGGGTAGTTCGGCTCCGTCACCTAGACTTCCTCGAACCGGATTTTTTGCGCGCCTTTCCACAGCACGGTTTTGCCGAACGCGGTCAGGTTCTCCAGCCCCGAGGTCAGGGTGATGAAGTGGTTGCCGGCGAGCTGGCCCATCTTGCTGGCGAAATGCACGCCGCCATAGGCGAGCAGGATTTCGGTTTCGCTGATGCCGCCGGGATAGAGGATGATCTGGCCAGGCGCGGGATAGCTGGTGTGGTTCTCATAGGAGACGCCGAAGTCGAGATCGCCGAGCGGCATCCAGACCCCCTCGCCGCTCCAGCGCACATGGATCGCCTGGCTTTCGAACGGCATCGCCTTTCGAAACGCCGCGACCGTTTTGGGCGCCAGCTGCTCTTCGAAACGGGCGTTGAAGGTGAACTCACCGGCGCGGACGATCAATTGGCTCATCGGTCTCTTCTCTCGGATGGCTGTAGAAAAATGGCTTCGCCATATCCATTGCAGCCGGAATTGACGGAAGCAAGGAACATTCCAGCCCGTGGGGATCGGTTTCGAGCCTGGCCGCTTTATTGCCGCCGGTCGTAGGACCAGCCGAAAATCCCGCCCCGCTGGGCTTCCGGTTCCGGGGCCGCCGCGGGCGCGGCCTCTCTGGCTTCGGCCTGCGGAGACGGCGGCGGCGCCGGCAGGTTGTCGCACTTCATGGAATAGACCAGTTCGCCCTTCGCGGTGCGGCCGATCGGAGCGCAGTTGTCGACGACCCGTGCGGCTGCCTTCGGGGCGGCCGTGGGCGTCAACGGGGTCTGGGCCCACGCGGGCGATACGGCCAGTAACGTGACCAGCAGGATCTTCTTCATTGGCTCTACTCGCGACAACTGCATTCTCATGACGCTCTCTCTTGGCGCCTGGTCGGCTGGGACCCATTCTATCGCAACCCGACGACAGCGGTTGCTGAATATTTAGCCGATCGAAGTCCCTGACCAGAAAATTTGCTCGCCGCTTCGTGATGGCAGCGCGCGTAATAATCCGCTGCCGTCATCGTTATCTCCGAAGCAGCGCTGCAACGGCGAGGCGCGTCTGTCTCGCTAGCGAAAAGCGTCAAAGGGAGAACCACTATGCGAAAGACAATCCTCACCATCCTCGGCTCGGCCTTGATCGTTGCAACCTCCGTGCAATTCGCGGCTGCGGCCCAGCGTCATCACCGCAACGCCGACCAGGTCGTGACGAGCCAGCAGCAGACCCGCAATGCCTATGCGGCCTGGCCGGCACCGGCCGTACAGCCCGACTGGTCGCGCTATTCGGGCGGCTATTCGGCGCCTGCCGGACGCTAACGGAAAATCAGCGTCTGGATTGGAAAGCCGGTCGCTTGCAGCGGGCGGCTTTTTCCACGAGATCAGCCGATGCGTATCCGATAGCTGAGGCTTCGGGTTGCTGACGGCGCGATGTGCATCAGCCCGGGCTTGTCGGTGAATTCGCCATCGAATTCCACCGGGCTGGCAAAACCGTGCCACGGCTCGATGCAGAGGAACGGCACACCGCCGGGCTTCGACCAGATCCCGAGTTCGCGAAATCCATCCCACGACATTTCGATCGATGGCCCACGATCGGCTGCAAAGCGAACGGACGTGCTCGCCGGATGGTCCAGAATGACGGCGTCGTCATCAAACAATTTTTCCGAGAGCGGCAGGATTTTGCCGCCAATAGGCGTTGGCTCCGGCTGTGCCAGCATCAGCCCGCCTTTGAGACGGCGGATCGACGCGGGCTCATCATGGGAGAAGGTGAGCGCGTAGTCCTGCTTGTGCAGCCCCGGCAGCAACGGCCAGTTAAACGCCGGATGCGCGCCAATCGAAGCCGGCAGCACCTCATTTCCGGTGTTGGTGACAGCTAGCCTGATATCGAGATCGGCGTCCTTTACCGTGCAGGTGACTTCCAGCCGAAACGCGAACGGGTAACGGGAACGGGTTGCGGCATTGTCGGTCAGAACCAGCGTGCAGGAATCCGACTGACGGTTGAGCCATTCAAAGCGATGATCGCGCGCAACACCATGCTGTGTCATCGGATAGGTCTTGCCGCGAACGAGCAGTTCGTCGTTCTTCAGGCGGCCGACGATCGGAAACAGCAAGGGAGAATGCCGCGGCCACGCTTCGCCGGCCTGCCAGAGCAATTCCAGCCCTTCGGCGTTCCGCAGCGAGCACAGTTCGGCGCCGTCGGCCTTGATGGTCGCGGCGATCCGGTTGCTGCGAAGCGAATGGCGGTCGTCGGTCATGCTGCCCCGTTCCTATCCCTCATAATTCATGAAGTTGACCACCGCAACGGGCGCGATGCGATGACGGTAGCCGATGCCGGTTGTGACGGTGACGCATAACCGGTCCCGCGCTAAAGACTTGCATTCCCCTGATGTTGCGCGCTTCATCGGTCCAAACAATCCGAACCGGGGAAGCACCCATGCCAGCCAGAATCATCGGTATGATCGGCACCCAGCAGGAAGGCGTCGCGGTCCATCTGATCCAGGGCAAGATATCGCGCGAGTGGGTACGCGATTTCACCCGCCTGCACGAGCAGTGGAATTACGACTCCGTCCTCGTCGGCTATTACGCATCGGCGGCCGAAGGTTTTGCCATCGCGCTTTACGCTGCCGACCACACCGAGCGGATCAAGTTCCTGATCGCGCACCGGCCGGGCTCGGTCGCGCCCGCGCTCGCAGCGCGGCAGGTCGCGACCTTCGACCAGCTCACGCAGGGCCGGATGTCACTGCACATCATCGCAGGCACCAGCGACAAGGATCAGGCCAGCGAAGGCGACTTCCTGCCGAAGGACGACCGCTACCGCAGAGCCGGCGAATATCTCGACGTGATGCGCAAGATCTGGACCAGCGACTCACCGCTCAACCACCACGGCGAGTTCTACCGGGTCGAGGGTGCGTTCTCCGACATCAAGCCATATCAGCAGCCCTATCCATCGCTGTTCTTCGGCGGTTCGTCGGAAGGCGCGCTGGAGATGGGTGCCCGGCATTGCGATGTGTTTGCGATCTTCGGCGAACCGCTCGCCGAGACACGTGAAAGGATGCAGGATTTCCGGCGGCGCGCGGCCGTGTTCGGCCGCAGGGTCGGCTTCAACATGTCGTTGCGCCCGATCATCGCGGACACCGAGGGTGCGGCGTGGGACAAGGCCAACAAGCTGCTGGCCGATGTCGAGGGCAAGACCGGGGCTGCGCCGCAACCGACCAATACGTCTGCCGAACGCCTTCTCGGCTACGCCGCGCGCGGCGATGTGCATGACGAACGGCTGTGGATGGGGATTGCCCGCGCGACCGGCGCACCCGGCAATACCTCGTGCCTGATCGGAACGCCGGAACAGGTCTCGGCCGCCGTGCTGGAATATTACCGGCTCGGAATCCATTCGTTCCTGCTGCGCGGTTTTGAAAACCCGCACGACACGGTCGCGATCGGCCGCGAATTGATTCCGCGGATCAAGGCCGGCGCGCTGGAGATCGACCGGCTGGCCGAAGCCGCCGAGTAAACCACGACAACCCGAAAGCGAGATACTATGGATCAAGTTGCATGAGAGCGGTGGTTGTCGAGCATTACGATTCGATTGATGGAATTTCGATTAGGGAGAAAGACCTGCCGGAGGTTGCGGCCGGCGAAGTCCGCGTCAGGATCGGCGCCGCGGCAGTCGGTTTCGTCGACGGGTTGAAGGTACAGGGCCTCTACCAGACCAAGGATCCGCTGCCCTTCGTGCCGGGAACGGAGTTCGCAGGCACGGTCGATTCCGTGGCCGACGATGTCGCTGGATTCAAGCCGGGCATGCCCGTGCTCGGCATGACCCGTTCTGGCGCGCTCGCCGAATATATTTCGGTGCCGTCGGCGGCGCTGAAGCATCTGCCGGCGCAGGTTCCCTTTGAGGCCGGCGCCTCGTTCCAGGCCAATTATCTGACCGGGCTTTACGCGCTCGAGGCGCGCGCTTTGCTCCGCGCCGGAGAAACACTGCTGGTACTGGGCGCCGCGGGCGGCGTCGGCATCGCGGCGGTTCAGATCGGAAAGCTGATGGGCGCGCGCGTGATCGCGGCGGCATCGACGCCGGAGAAACGCGCCTTCGCGGTGCGACACGGCGCGGATGAAACCGTCGACTACACCGAGGCCAACTGGCGCGACACGCTCAAGACGCTGACCGGCGGCCACGGGCCTGACGTGATCTACGATCCGGTCGGCGGCGAAGTGTCGCTGCAGGCGTTCCGCTCGATCGCCTGGCTCGGCCGCCACCTGGTGGTCGGGTTCGCCTCCGGTACCATTCCGGCGCTGGCGTTCAACCTTCCGCTGCTCAAGGGCGGCGCCCTGCTCGGGGTCGATCTCGCGCAAATCCAGAAGCGCGAGCCGGAGACGCATGCGCGCCTGATCGCACAACTGTTCGACTGGCTCGCGTCCGGAAAATTGCAGCCCGTGGTCGGCAAGGTCGTGCCGTTCGAGAATTTTCGCGAAGCGTTCAAGACCATGCAGTCGCGATCGGCACTGGGCAAGATGATCATCAAGTTCCCCTGAGCCCACCTTTGTACAAGCCATCATGACAGCCGCCGCGACAACGTTTCCGGCGTCGAAACAGGACAAGGACGAATGCCCAAGGAAGAAACCGGCAACCCGGCGCGGCGCCGCCACATGCATACGCGCACGATCGAATGCAACGGCTACCTGCGCGACGACGGGCTGTGGGAAGTCGAGGCACGTATGAGGGACACAAAACCGTTTTCCCAGAGCGCCAGCCGGTACCGCGAGGAACTCAAACCGGGCGATCCCGTGCACGATATCGCCCTGCGCCTCGCGATCGATGACAGCATGACGGTTCGAGAGGCGCAGGCGACCATGCGCGCCACGCCCTATCCGACCTGCATCGAGGTCGAGCCGATACTCCAACGCTTGGTCGGCGAGCGCATCGGCAACGGATGGCGCAAGGTGGTTCAGAACAAACTCGGCCGGCTCGAGAGCTGCACGCATCTGTCGGAATTGCTCGGTCCTGCCGTGACCACGCTGTTTCAGACCATGTCACAAGGCAAAAATCCGGAAGGCCGCGATTCGCTGGAGAACCAGCGTGTCCGCACCGAGCGGCCGTTCTTCGTCGGCGGCTGTCATTCCTGGCGCACCGACGGCCCCATCGTCGCCGACATGTTCCCGCAATTCGCCACGAAGGCGGCCGCACGGGATTAGCTATTGCCCTCATGATAGAACGGGCGTTGCCACATCGTTCGCGCTCCCTGTTATCTCGGGAATTGTAACGCCGATCCGGTCCGACAGCCAGCCGCGTTCCGGTCAGGCTCCCGTGCGTCGCGACCGCATGACGCGGTCAGCCAGCGCAAACGCAGCCGCCAGCACGCAGCCTGCGATGATGCCAAAGGTGAGGTCCTCGATCAGCGTGAGCCCGAAGGTCGCCAGCAGCACGCTGGCGCTGCGCCAGCCGTACAGCAGGCGAACGAAGTCTTCCTTCTCCGCCATGTTCCAGCACACCACGACCAGCACGCCGGCGAGTGTCGCGAGCGGGATGAAGCTTGCCAGTGGCGAGGCGACCAGCATGAACACCAGCACGAACACGGCGTGTGCCATGCCGGACACGGGGCTGACTGCGCCCGCGCGGATATTGGTCGCGGTGCGCGCAATCGTTCCGGTCACGCTGATGCCGCCGAACAAGGCGGAGGCGACGTTGGCGACGCCCTGCGCGACGACCTCCATGTTGTAGCGGTGCTTGCGCCCGGTCATGCCGTCCGCCACCTTGGCCGACAGCAGGCTTTCGACGGCGCCCAGAAGCGTGAAGGACAGTGCCGTCGGCAACACCGCGAGAACGGCTGCCGTCGAAAATGCCGGCAGCCTGAGCGTCGGCACGCCGCTCGGCAGTTGGCCGAAATGGCTGCCGATGGTTTCCACCGGCAAGTGGAACAGCCAGGCGGCAAGCGTGGCAAGCGTGACCGCGATCAGCATTCCCGGCCAGGTTGGCGCGAGGCGCCGCACCAGGAAGATCAGCGCGGCCGTGCCCACGCCGACGGCGAGCGTGATCGGGCTGATGGTCGGCAGCGCCTGGCCGAGCACGACGAGCTTCGGCAGCAATTGTCCGGGTTCGGCGCCGGACAGTTTCAGGCCGGCGAGATCCCTGAGCTGGCTCGCAAAGATCGTGACCGCGATTCCGCAGGTGAAGCCGACAGTCACGGCATGCGGAATGTAACGGATCAGCGTGCCAAGCCGCAGCAGGCCGATCAAGGTCAACATGAAGCCGGAGATGAACACCGTCAGTAACAGCCCGTCGAGGCCGAATTTGGAGACGGTTGCGGCCACCAGAACGATGAACGCGCCGGCCGGTCCGCCGATCTGGTAGCGGCTGCCGCCCAGCACCGACACTAAAAAGCCGCCGATTACAGCGGCATATAATCCCCGCTCGGGCGATACGCCCGAGGCGACGGCAATCGCCATCGATAACGGAAGCGCCACGATCGCAACGGTCAAAGCCGCGAGCAGGTCGCGGCGCAGCCAGTCGAGATTGTACCCTTCGGCCAGGATGGTCGCGAGTTTCGGACGATAGACGTGGGCAGTGGCGGAGCCATCGGGCATGGTGGGCAAACCGATCTGGATTCGGGGGGACTATAGCTGACGGAGCCGAGACGTGGGCCGAAAATGCGGTGGTGCGACGTTTTTCACTTGATCCAGATCAAATCCCCGGGTCATCTCCGCGCACATGATGGAGTGGAGATGCCCTCGTTCGTCCGGTTGCTCGCGTTCCCGATCCTGCTTGCGTTCGCGCCCTCGGCATCCGCCAACCCGGCGTTCGAGACCAAGGCGGTTTGCCGAACGGCAATCGCGGTCATCATGGACCGTGACCCCAAACTGGTCCGGGCAACCGACGCGCCCGACGGCGTCGTGGTCCTGACCTATGCCCGCCCGTTCGACAATTTCGTCTTTACCTATCGATGCCGGCTCGAGGGCGATCGGGTGGTCTGGGCGGACGAGCCCGGACGCTGGCGGGACGGCGCCAAGGACGCCAAGGTCTCGTTCGAGGTCGCCGGCACCGGCGACCGCCTTCGCATCATCGTCAGCCGGGCCAATCGCCCGACCGTGCAGCAACTATTCGATCGCGACCTGAACGAAGTGCCTTAGCATGTCGCGACGGTCGCGCGATCAGCCCGTATGCTCGATGGCGCGGATCGCGCCGCGCAGTTCGGCCAGGCCCCGCAATCTGCCGATCGCGGTATAGCCGGGATTGGTCCGCTTGGTCTCGGCGAGATCGTCGAGCATACGGTGGCCGTGATCCGGCCGGAATATGATTTGATGATCGGAAGAACGCTTACGATTTTCGGTCAGCAGCGCCTTGAGCACCGCGATCATGTCGACATCGCCGTCGAGATGATCGGACTCGAAGAACGACAGGCCGCCCTCCTCGCGCTTGGTCGCCCGCAGATGGGCAAAGCCGATCCGCGGCGCAAAGCGCTTCGCCATCGCCGGCAGGTCGTTTTCCTGGCGCACGCCGAGCGAGCCGGTACAGAAACAGATGCCGTTGGCCTTGGACGGAACGGCGTCGAACAGCGCCTGATAGTCTTCCGCCGACGAGGCGATGCGCGGCAGGCCGAACAGCGGGCGCGGCGGATCGTCGGGATGCAGCGTCAGCGTTACGCCGAGCTGCTCCGCCACCGGCGTCACGCGCGCGAGGAATTCGCTCAGATGCCGGCGCAGCACCGCAGAATTGATGCCGCGGTATTGCTGCAGGCGGTCGCGAAACTGCGGAATGGTCAGCGGATCGGTGGTCGATCCCGGCAGCGCGCTGGCGATATTGGTCACGAGGCGGTCGATGTCGACTTGCGTCATGCCGGCAAAGACCTGCCTGGCACGCAGCTGTGCGGCCTCGGAATATTCCGCCGGAGCTTCGGGCCGCTGCAGGATATGGAGATCGAACGCCGCAAAACGATCCTGGTCGAAGCGCATGGCGCGGGCACCGTTGGGTAACTCCCATTCGAGATCGGTGCGGCACCAGTCGACCACGGGCATGAAATTATAGCAGATGATCCTGATGCCGGCGGCGGCCACCGCCTCGAGGCTCGCAATCCAGGCCTCGATCGAACGCACCGCTTTGCCGCCGAGCCGCTTGACGTCGTCGGGCACCGGGATCGATTCCACCACCGACCAAGTCAGCGGCGAGCGGCCGGGCTGGCCGTTCTCGATAAAATTCTTGCGTTCTTCGACCGCCGATCGCGTCCAGGCTTCGCCGATCGGCACCTGATGCAGCGCCGTCACCACATCGGTGGCGCCGGCCTGGCGGATATCGTCCAGCGACACTGGGTCATCGGGCCCATACCACCGCCATCCCTGCAGCATCATGCGGAGTCTCCTGAATGTGTGTCGCCGATCAATGCGCTGTCAGTACGACCTTGACGCTTTGCGAACGATCGAGCGCAAGGCGAACCGCGTCGGGCGCCCCCGACAACGGACGTTCGGCCGTCACCAGCGCCAGCACGTCGATGCTGCCATCGGCGATCAGTTCGACCGCGGTGAAGAATTCAGCCCCGAAGCGGAACGAGCCGCGAAGATCGATCTCCTTGGCCATCACCGCGTTCGCCGGCACCGGAATCTGCCCGCCCGGGAGATTGCCGACCTGAACCACGATGCCGCCGCGCCTGACAACGCCGATCGCGCTCGCAAGGCCCGCCGCCGTTCCCGACACTTCGAACGCCACATCGAAAGGCTGCGCCGCGGCCTGCGCCTTCAGCGCCTCGTCACCGCCGGAGATGTCGACAACATGGCTGGCGCCGAGCCTGGTCGCGAACGCCAACGGCGCCGCCGCAATATCGACGACGGTGACGTCGGCGACCCCTGCCCGGCGCGCCGCCAGCATGGTCAGCAGTCCGATCGGACCGGCGCCGAACAGCACCGCACGCTTGCCGTTGACGTCACCGGCACGCGCGACCGCGTGCAGGCATACCGCCAGCGGTTCGGCCAGGGCTGCCGCCTGATACGTCACGTGGTCCGGAATCTTCACGCACTGCGCCGGGACGGCATCGAACACAGAGGCAAAACCGCCCTGCATGTGCGGCGTCTTCGAGGCCGATCCCATGAAGAAGATGTTTTCGCAGAGGTTTGCCCGGTTCTCGCGGCAGGGCTTGCAATGGCCGCACCAGCGCGACGGATTGACGGCAACCCTGTCGCCAATTTTCAGGCCCGGTGCGGGGCCGGCGATCTCGACGACTTCGCCCGCGATCTCGTGGCCGAGCACGAGCGGCGAAGTCACGACGAAATCTCCGGTGCGGGCATGGCGATAGTAGTGCATGTCCGAACCGCAAATGCCGCCGGCGCCGAACCGGATGCGCACCATGCCGGACGCCAGCGGATCGAGCGCCCGCTCGACCATGCGCAGATCTTCCGGGCCGAACAGGGTTGCGGCCAATGCCATCGATGTCATTTTGCTAGTCCCATATATTTCGGTAACCAGAGCGTCAGCTCCGGGATGTAAGTGATCGCAATCAGCGCCAGCAACAACGGCACCAGCCACGGCAGGATCGCCATCGTCGTACGCTCGACCGACAGTTTTGCCACGCGCGCGAGCACGAACAGCACCATACCGAGCGGCGGATGCAGCAACCCGATCATCAGGTTGAGCGTCATGATCAGGCCGAAATGGATCGGATCGATCCCGAGCTTGAGAACGATCGGCAGCAGGATCGGCACCAGGATGGTGATCGCGGCGATGGTATCGATGAAACAGCCGACGAACAGGATCAGGATATTCGCGAGCAGCAGGAACACCCATTTGTTGTGGGTGATCCCGAGTATCGTGTCGGTCAGGATCTGCGCCGCTTGCGAGACCGTCAGCAGCCACGCAAAAATCGAGGCCGCGGTGACGATGAACAGCACGGAGGCCGTGGTCTCGATGGTATCGAACGTCGCCTTGGCCACCGTCTTCATCGTCATCGAGCGATAGCGCACCAGACCCAGAAACAGCGACCAGATCACGGCGGCGACCGCGGCTTCGGTCGGCGTGAACCAGCCGAGCGTCATGCCGCCGATCAGGATGACCGGCGCCATCAACGCCATCACGGCCGAGAAATCAAAGTACCAATCGAGCGCCAGCAGGACGGCGAGCCCGATCCCGACCGCCATATTGGTCGAGAGGCCGGCGACGACCATCAGCCAGACCGCAAGTGGGAAGCCCAGCACGATGACGATCTCAAGGCCGGCCGATCCGATCTGCGCCCATGAGAACGGGGAATCGCTGCCCCAGCCGTTCTTGTGCGCGAAATAGGCCACCGTCGCCATCATCAGCAAGGTCATGACCGCGCCGGGAATCACGCCGCCGAGAAACAGCGCGCCGATCGAGACGTTCGCCATCATGCCGTAGATCACGAACGGCAGCGACGGCGGGATGATCGGGCCGAGCGTTGCGGAGGCCGCCGTCACGCCGACGGAAAATTCCGTCGAGTAGCCGTGGTCCTGCATCGCCTTGATCTCGATGGTGCCGAGGCCGGCGGCGTCCGCGATCGCGGTGCCGGACATGCCGGAGAAGATCACCGAGCCGATGATGTTGACGTGGCCGAGGCCGCCGCGCATCCAGCCGACGAGGGCGACCGCAAACTTGTAGATGCGGCCGGTGACGCCGGCGATGTTCATGAGATTGCCGGCAAGAATGAAGAACGGCACCGCCAGCAGGGGAAAACTCTCGACGCCGGCGATCATGCGCTGCGCCAACGTCACATCGGGCGTGATGCCGGTAACGAGAATATACAAGAGCGAGGATGCGGCCATCGCCAGCGCGACGGGAAGGCCGAGCAGCATCAGGATCAGAAATCCGCCGAGGAGCAGCAGCATCGCCTTACCCTTCCGTTCCGTCGAATGCGCCAGGGCGCTCCAGGATCGAGTAACCCCGCCGCCAGTTCTCGACCGCAATCTGGATCGAGCGGCCGAACATCAGCACGAAGCCGAGTAGCACGGCGTAATAGACGAAGCCCTTCTGGAACTTGATCGTCGTCATCCGCTCGTCGCCGATGATCTGGATGAACTGCCAGACCAGCATGGCGGCGTAGCCGAAGAACACGATCCGGATCAGGTCGATCACGGTCGACAGCGCGCGCGCGGGCAGATGCGGCAGATAGCGGAAAATCAGATCCACCTGGATGTGCCGCGACAGCCGCACGCACATCGAAGAACCGATGAACACCACCCCGATCAGGCAGTAGGTCGCGATCTCCTCGGTCCAGGCGTAGCTGTCGTTGAGGACATAGCGGGTGAAGAACTGCAGGAAGACGCACAGCGCCATGATCCAGAAGATCGCGAGCGCCAGCCAGTCTTCCGGCGCGTATTGCCCGAGGTCGGCGCTGACGGGCGCTTCCTCCTCGAACGTGTGGGCGATCTCGTCCCCCGATATCTGCTTGTGCACTTCAACCGTCGACATCTGCCCTCTTTCCATTCTGGCGTCGGGAGAACCTGGACCGGGCTGTCGCCGTGCCGTCGCGGGGACGCGGCCGGCACGGACGAAAGCCCAGCCGTCTACTTGATGGCCTGGATGCGATCCCAGTCGGCCTTGCGATAATCGAAGCTCTCGAAGCTCGTCGTCTTGAGCACGGTATCGCGGAACTCGTCCTTGTTGATCTCGGTCACAGTCAGGCCCTTCTCCTTGAAGAAGGCAATCAGCTTGGCTTCGTTGACCTTGATCTCCGCGGTGGCCTTTGCTGCCGCCTCCTGCGCCACGTCGGTGAAGATCTTGCGATCCTCGTCGCTGAGCTTCTTCCAGAGGCTGGCGGAAATGATGGTGTTGAGGTGGTCGACGATGTGACCGGTCAGCACGATATGCTTCTGCACCTCGTAGAACTTCTTGGCCTCGATCGTCGTCAGCGGATTTTCCTGGGCTTCGACCGTGCCGTTCTGCAGCGCGAGATAAACCTCCGCGAAGGCGATCGGCGCGGTGTTGGCGCCGCAGGCACGCGGCATCGCCAGATAGGCCGGCACGTCAGGTACCCGCATCTTCAGGCCCTTCATGTCGGCACAGGTTTTGATCGGCTTGTTCGACGAGGTGTGCCGCACGCCATAATAGCTCACCGCCACGATGTGATGGCCGGTCTTGTCCTCGTAGCCCTTGGCGAGCTCCTTGAAGACGTCGCTCTTGGTGTAGGCCAGGAGATGATCGGCATCACGGAAGGTGTAGGGATAATAGGTCACGCCGATCGGCGGGTAGCTCTTGGCAGCAAAACTCGATCCGGAAATGATGATGTCGACCGAACCGAGCGACAGGCCCTGGTTGATGTCGGCTTCCTTGCCGAGTTGGGAGGCCGGATAGACGTCGATCGCGTAGCGGTTGTTGGTTCGCTTGTTGATTTCCTGCGCGGCCCAGACCGAGGCGGTGTGGAACGGCTCGGAGGTTTCATAGACGTGGGCCCATTTGAGCTTGCTCTGGGCCATGCCGGCGGTGGTCGCGGCCATCAGCGCTGCGGCGGACGCCGCCAATACCATCGTCAATTTCTTCAACACGTGCATTCCCTCCGTTGTTATCGTTTGCTCTTGTCTTGATCGTCTCAGCCGTTCCCTGCCGAGACACGGGACATCGGCGCCGCCTCCGTCCCAAAACTCTGGGCAAAGCGCGCCTGTGAACGCGCCAGATGCTCGCGCATCGCCGCCCGGGCGGCGTCGGGATCGTGGGCCACAATGGCATCGCGAATCGCCTGATGCTCGGCCAGCGCAGCCCCCCAGGATTCCGGATTCTCGAAATAATGCGCGAGTTTTGCGAAGTAGGGATTGAGCCGCTGATCGAACAGCTCGCCGACGACACGGACCAGCACGGCATTGTCGAGGCATCCGGCGACCGCGACGTGAAACGCACGATCATGGATCATCGAGGCTTCGCCGGGATGCTGCACGGTCGCCATCGCCTCGAGCGAGGCGTCGATGCGCGCGATATCGTCCGCTGTCGCGACCCTCGCCGCCTGCTCGGCGATGGCGGCCCCGATGAATTCGCGGGCGCGCAGCAGTTCGAACGGTCCTTCGATCATCCCGGCGAGGTGCGAAGGCAACGCGTGCGCCGCCGGTTCGCTGACATAGATGCCGGAGCCGACGCGAATGCGAACGAGGCCTTCGACCTCGAGCGCGATCAGCGCTTCGCGCACGGTCGGCCGTGAGACCTTCAACTGTTCGGCCAGATCGCGCTCGGTCGGAAGCCGGCTGCCGACGGTGTATTCGCCACGCTCGATCAAGCCGCGAAGCTGATCGGCAATCTGGCGATATAGGCGTCGCGCTTCCACAGCCTCGAGCGGCACGCTCGTCTCTCCCTGAAGCGATCCCCGGTGGATGGCCATCGAAAATTGGCCTTACCAATTGACCAATGATTGACGGAACCGGTTCCACATGTCAAGCGAGGGGACCAAATTCGTCCATCCTAACCCGATAGAGGGCCGTTTGCGCCTCTCCAACGCCAGCCTCGACCGGCTCCCGGGCCAGATCCGTCGCCCGGCCTACAACCGCTCGGACATCAGGCCGGGCATCGTTCATCTCGGGATCGGCGCCTTTCACCGGGCGCACCAGGCGGTCGTGATCGACGATCTTCTCGCTCAGGGCGCATCGGGGTGGGGAATCGTCGGCGCCAGCCTGCGAAGTCCGGACACGCGCGACGCCCTGATCCCGCAGGATTGCCTCTATACCCTTGCCGTTCGTTCCGGCGCCGGCACCGAACACCGGATTATCGGCTCCGTCCTTGAGACCATCGTCGCGCCCGCTAACCCCGCGGTACTGATCGCGCGAATGGCCGATCCCGCAACGCGCATCGTCTCGCTGACCGTCACCGAGAAGGGCTATTGCCACACGCCGCAAGCCGGCGAGCTCGACGAACAGCATCCCGATATCGTTCACGACCTGCAGCATCCGGACGCGCCGCGATCGGCGCCGGGATTCATCGTGGCCGCGCTTGCGCGCCGGCAGGCTGCGGGCACCGTCCCCTTCACCATCCTGTCCTGCGACAATCTCGCCGCCAACGGCCACACCGCCAAGCGCATCGTCACGCAGTTCGCCGCCTTGCGATCGCGCGAACTCGCCCGATGGATCGAGGACGAGGTCGCCTTCCCGTCGACGATGGTCGACCGGATCGTGCCGGAGACCACCGAAGCCGACCGCGCTTCGGTCGCAGCCGCGCTCGGCATGACCGACGCCTGGCCCGTGGTCACCGAGCCGTTCACGCAATGGATCGTCGAGGATCGGTTCCCGGCCGGACGGCCGGATTTCGTCGCCGCCGGCGTGCAGCTCGTCTCCGACGTGACGCCGTTCGAACACATGAAGCTGCGGCTGCTCAACGCCAGCCACTCGGCGC
Source organism: Bradyrhizobium ottawaense (assembly GCF_900099825.1). Classification (NCBI taxonomy): domain Bacteria; kingdom Pseudomonadati; phylum Pseudomonadota; class Alphaproteobacteria; order Hyphomicrobiales; family Nitrobacteraceae; genus Bradyrhizobium; species Bradyrhizobium ottawaense. The sequence continues at coordinate 1,612,135 of NZ_LT629693.1, forward strand.
TCGCCTATCTCGGCTATCTCGCAGGCTTTGAGACCATCGCCGCCGCCATGACCGACGCGCGCTTTGCAGCCTATGCGCGGCAAGTGATGGAAGACGCGGCGCCGACACTGGAGATGCCCGCGGGTACCGATCTCGCGGCCTACAGCGTATCGCTGCTGCAACGCTTTTCGAATCCGGCTTTGCACCACCGCACCTGGCAGATTGCGATGGACGGATCGCAGAAACTGCCGCAACGGCTGCTCGCCGCCATGCAGGACCGGCTGCGGATGGGCTTGCCGATCGACACCCACGCGCTCGCCGTCGCAGGCTGGATGCGCTACGTCACCGCCAGGGACGAAGCCGGAGGTGCGATCGACGTGCGCGATCCAATCGCAGCAAAGTTGAAGGCCATCGCCGACAGCGCGGGTCCGGTTGCAGATCGGCTGGCTCCGGCCCTGCTGGAGGTCAGCTCTATCTTCGGAACGCTCGGCGGCGACACCCGCATGCGCAGCGCCGTCACGCAGGCGCTGGCAAAACTCTATGAGGTCGGCGCGCGGCAGGCCGTGCAGGAATTTCGTCCCGTATGATTTGAGGTCAGCGCGGCACCACCGCTGTCGCTTCGATCTCGACGCGCGCGGCCTTCTCGACCAGGCGCACCACCTGGACCAGCGCCATCGCCGGATAATGCGCACCAAGGATCTCGCGATAGACCCGGCCGAGCGTTTTGAGGCTGGCGAGATATTCCTCGATATCGACGACGTACCAGGTCAGCCGCACCAGATGCTCAGGTCTCGCGCCACCCTCGCTGAGGATGGCAGCAATGTTGCTCAGCGCCTGACGCACCTGGGCGACAAAGTCCGGAGCCAAATGGCCCTGCGTATCCCAACCAATCACGCCGCCGGTGACGACGAGACGGCCATCGGCCGCCATGCCGTTGGCGTAGCCTTTCGGCATCGGCCAGCCGCTCGGCTGCAGCACTTGCGGGCCGGTGGACGGGGCGTCGGTCTTGGGATGCGGCACCACCGTCAAGGTGGGGCCTTTGGGCGCGTTCACGTTCTATTTTCCTTCTTCATTCAGCGGCAGCACTCGACGACACCGCGCTGGCCGCGGCCATCTGCCGTAACGCAAACCGCCGCAGCTTGCCGGTCTCGGTCTTCGGCAGCGCCTCGACATATTCGATGGCGCGCGGATATTTATAGGGCGCGATCTCGCGCTTGACGTGTTCCTGCAACGCCGCCGTCAGCGCGGCATCGCCCTCGGCGCCGCCCGCAAGCACCACATAGGCCTTGACGATCATGCCGCGCGCTTCGTCGGGCGCGCCGACCACGCCGCACTCGGCCACGGCGGGATGCGACAGCAACGCCGCTTCGATCTCGGGGCCTGCGATGTTGTAGCCGGAAGAGACGATCATGTCGTCCGAGCGCGCCACAAAGGACAGCCGGCCGTTGGCGTCGCTGACGAAGGAATCGCCGGTCAGGTTCCAGCCGTCGCGCACATAGTTCGACTGCCTGGCGTCGGCGAGATAGCGGCATCCGGTGGGACCGCGGACCGCGAGCTTGCCGACCGTGCCCGCCGGCAATTCCTTCATGTCGTCGTCGACGATCTTGGCTTCGTAGCCGGTGACCGGATAGCCGGTGGTTCCGGCGGCGGCGTCGCCAAGCCGGTTGGTGATGAAGATGTGCAGCAGCTCGGTCGAGCCGATGCCGTCGAGAATCGTCTTGCCGGTCCGGCGGGTCCAGGCGTCGAACACCGGCGCCGGCAGGGTCTCACCGGCCGAGACCGCGAGCCGCAGCGACGACAGGTCAGCGCCCTTGTCCATCGCCGCCATCATCGCGCGATAGGCGGTGGGCGAGGTAAAGCAGATCGTGGCCTTGTAGGTCTCGATGATCTTGACCATTTCGGGCGGCGAGGCATTTTCCAGCAGCGTCGCGGTGGCGCCATATCGTAACGGAAAGATCGCAAGACCGCCGAGCCCGAACGTAAAGGCCAGCGGCGGCGAGCCGACGAAGACGTCGTCCGGGGTGACGTTGAGGACTTCACGCGCATAGCCGTCGGCGACGATCATGAGGTCGCGGTGGAAGTGCATCGTCGCCTTCGGTTCGCCCGTGGTGCCCGAGGTAAATCCGAGCAAGGCGACATCGTCGCGGCCGGTCTTCACGGCCTCGAATCGCACCGGCTTGTTCAGCGCCACCCGATCGAGTTCCGCGTCGTGGTTCGAAGTGCCGTCGAAATTCACCACCTGCTTGAGAAACCGGCTGGTCTTCGCGCACGCCACCAGCTCATCGGCAATGCGGCTGTCGGTCAGCGCCAGCGCGATCTCGGCCTTGTCGACAATCTTTGTCAGTTCGCCGGCGCGCAGCATCGGCATGGTGTTGACGACGACGGCGCCGGCCTTGGTTGCCGCAAGCCACGCCGCGACCAGCGCCGGATTGTTGCCGGAGCGGATCAACACCCGGTTGCCGGGCTTGACCCCGTAATTCTCCACCAGCGCATGCGCCAGGCGGTTCGACCAGTCGGCCAGTTCCTTGTAGGTGCGCTGGCGGCCATTGCCGATCAGCGCAACGCGATCGCCCATGCCCTGCTCGACGATGCGATCGGTCAGTTCGACGGCGGCGTTGAGATATTCCGGGTATTGAAATTCCGGCCGGTCGAGCGGCAACTCCGGCCATTGCGTGAACGGCGGCAGATTTCGCCGCGAAAAATCGTCGACATGGCCGGATGGGCCAAGCACAGGTTCTCTACCTGACATTTCCATCCCCTCGCTTTCATCCATGAAGGCTCGAGATCGACAAAACGGACGCCCGGCAGCGTGATCGTCAAATCATTTTAGGCTTAAAGTAATTTGGCGCAAGTCCGTATTTTGACCATCCCGGGGATTTTGCGAGGATTTCAGCGCCCGGCCAGTTGCTTCAGCCGCAGCGTCATCGGCGAGCCGGCGTCGGCCAGCGGCGCGATCGCGGTAAAATGGTTGGCATCGGGGACGCTGCCAAACCGCGTCGGAAGGCCTGCCTTGCCCCAGGCATCGACGATGGTCCGGCTCTGCCGAAAGTATTCGGCGCTCTCGTTGCCGCCGACCACCGCATCAAGGCTGCCGCGCTCCGGTGGCTTCCAGAACAACGGACTGACCGCCTTCGCCGACGCATCGTCAAGCTTCAGCGCGTTGTTGATCGAGGTCGGAACCAGCGGCCGCAGGTCGAACAGGCCTGAAATGGTATATGCCGCCGTCACCAGTCCCTCCGGCAACACGCCATCGAGCGCGCGCCAGTCGGTTACCAGCAGGCAGGCGGCGAGATGGCCGCCCGCGGAATGGCCGCTCATCACCAGCGGCCGTCCGAGTTTTGCGAGTTCGCGCGTTGCGGTGCGCATCTGCTCAATGATGTCGCCGACGGAAACGTTGGGGCAAAGATCGTAGCTCGGCACCGCGACGTCGATGCCATGCGCATTCAGCCCGCCGGCAAGATGGCTGAAGAAGGAGCCATCGAGCGCCTGCCAATAGCCGCCATGAATGAAGACGACGATGGCGCCGGCGCCATCGCCGGACAGCAGATCGATCCGGTGGCGTTCGCCCGGACCATAAGCCAGCATTTTGAGCCGGCCCTGATGCGCCTCGCGATAGGCCCGCGCATCGCGCGCCCAGCCGGCCATGATCGCCGGATTTTCCGGCACCCGTGCGCGATTATTGTATTCGACTTCGTAGTCCACATCCGCGTTCAACGGAGTTACCTCTCGAACCGCTACGTCGTCCGCGCCTTGGCGGATTTCTGCGCCGAGCCCTTGGTCTTGGCCAACAACCGCATCAATTCTCGGACATCCTTCGGCGTTAGATCGCCGAAGATGTCGGCGATCCATAACTCGTGCTCCGCCGCCATCTTGCGAAACTCGGTGCGGCCGGCCTTGGTCAGGCGGATCACCTGGACACGGCGGTCGGAATCCGAGGTGCGGCGGTCGATGTGACCGGATTCGACGAGGCGCTCGACGAGACCGGTGACGTTGCCGTTCGAGACCATCATCCGCTTCGAGACGTCAGACAGCGTCATGCCCTCCGGGACCTTGTCGAGCTGGGCCATCAGGTCGAAGCGCGGCAGCGTGACGTCGAAACGCTCGCGCAAGCGGCTGCGCACCTCACCTTCGATCAGGGTGGTGCAGGTCAGCAATCGCAGCCAAAGTCTGATTTCATCCCGGTGATCCTCCGGGAGTTCGTTGGCCTTGGTCTCTGAATCAAGAATCATGGTGCAATCTTGGCTGCCTTGGACGTGCGGGGAATACGAGCAGACCGCAGCTTCGGATCATTGTCCAGATTTCTTTAGGGTTCAAGCAATTGGCGCACAGCTTGCATGACCGAGCCTTGCATAGCGGTGCAGCTTGCAGGTGCGGTCGTCATCAGAATAAGCTGCATCTTGAGGATTTATGCGTTGTCAGGTTTTGGCCGCGTCACGGCCGAACAAAGGGAGTTGTCATGAAGCAGTCGTTGAAACTGGCGTCGTTGAAGCTGGCCGGACTTGCCGTCCTGCTGGGTGCCGCCGCCGGTCCCGCCGCGGCGCAAGAGAAGGTCAAGATCGGCGTGATCGTGACTTTGTCCGGTCCCGCCGCCGGCCTCGGCCAGCAATCGCGCGACGGCTTCCAGCTCGCGATCAAGGATCTCGGCGGCAAGATGGCCGGCAAGGACGTCGAGGTCGTTGTCGTCGACGACGAACTGAAGCCGGACGGCGCGGTGACCAAGGTCAAGGGCCTGCTTGAACGCGACAAGGTCGACTTCGTCGTCGGCCCGATCTTCTCCAACATCCTGCAGGCCATTCACCGGCCGGTCACCGAGAACAAGACTTTTCTGATCAGCCCGAATGCCGGACCGTCGAGCTACGCCGGCAAGGAATGCAGCCCGTTCTTCTACGTCACCTCCTACCAGAACGACCAGGTGCACGAGATCCTCGGCAAGGTGGCGCAGGATCGCGGCTACAAGCGCGTCTACGTGCTGGTGCCGAACTACCAGGCCGGCAAGGATTCCGCCGCCGGCTTCAAGCTGGACTATAAGGGCGAAATCGTCGAGGAAAGCTACATGCCGCTCGGTACGCTCGACTTCCAGGTCGAGCTTACCAAGATCGCTTCCGCCAAGCCCGACGCGCTGTTCACCTTCATGCCGGGCGGCATGGGCGTCGGCCTTGTCAAGCAGTACCGGCAGGCCGGTCTCGCCGACAAGATTCCGGTGCTCTCCGCGTTCACCGTCGATGAATCGACGCTGCCGGCGCAGCAGGACGCCGCGGTCGGCATGTTCGGCGGCGCCAACTGGGCGCCCGATCTCGACAATCCACAAAGCAAGAAATTCGTCGCCGCCTACGAGGCCGCCTATAACGGCGTGCCCGGCACCTATGCGATGCAGGGCTATGATGCAGCGCTGCTGATCGACAGCGCGGTCAAGGCGGTAAAGGGCGATCTCACCAACAAGGACGCGGTAGCGGCGGCGCTGAAGAAGGCCGATTTCACCTCGCTGCGCGGCGACTTCAAGTTCAACAACAACGGCTACCCGATCCAGAATTTCTACCTGACCAAAGTGGCAAAACGCGCGGACGGCAAATTCCAGACCGAGATTGTCGAGAAGGTGTTTTCGAATTACGGCGACCGTTACGCCAAGGACTGCGCCGCGAAATAGAGCATGATCCGGAAAAGTGGAAGCCGGTTTTCCGAAAAGATCATGCTCAAATATTAACTTTGTAAGGAAACAGCACCATGAAAACCGAAATCGCCGGGATTACCCGGGCCAACGAAGGCATGCAGGGCATCTCCTGGAACATCCTCGGCCAGACCTATGTGCCGAAACACGTCACCGAGCATTCCTTCTCATGGCATGCGACCTTCCCGCCCGAGACCTTCGTGCCGCCGCATATTCATCCGGATCAGGACGAGTACCTCTACATCCTCGAGGGCAAGCTCGACTTCTTCCTCGATGGCGCCGAAACGCAGGGGTCGCCGGGCGATCTGGTGCGGCTGCCAATGGGCAAGCCGCATGGCATCTTCAACAAGTCCGGCCGGACCGCGAAGACGCTGTTCTGGGTGTCGCCAACGCGCCGGCTCTACGATCTGTTCTGGGGCATTCACAACATGAAGGAACAGACCCCGGATGCCGTGGTGGCGCTGGCGGCCGAGCACAACATCCACTTCCTGCCGCGGCCTCCGGGGGCGTGAAGTAAAATTCAATACTCGTCATGCCCGGGCATAGCCGTCCGAAGGACGGCGTCGCTTCCGCTCGCCTATGACCCGGGCATCCACGACTTGCGGTCTCGCAGCAAGAAAGACGTGGATGGCCGGGTCAAGCCCGGCCATGACGACAGGGTACTACGCCCTAACCGCCGCCAGCCCCAGCATCGGCGCGGCAAAGCCGGCCTTGGAGGCATAGCCGCGCACGATCGCCTCGCGCTGGGCGTGGCTCAGCACCTTCTCGATATCGGTAAAGCCGTCGGGCGCCAGTTGTTCGACGGCGTCGATCACGCCCTCGGGTCCGCCGCGGCGGTTGGAGCGCACGATGTCGGCGGTCATCGGCAGGCGCTTCTGCTCATAGGCCAGCAGCGCCTGGCGCGGATGCTCGGCATGCGCCAGCGAATCCGCCAGCGCGCGGGCATCGAGGATGGCCTGCGAGGCGCCATTCGAGCCGACCGGATACATCGGATGCGCGGCGTCGCCGAGCAGCGTGACGCGGCCCCAGGTCCAGTACGGCAGGGGATCGCGATCGCAGCACGGGTATTCGTAAAATTCCGGCGTCGCCGCGATCAGGCCGCGCACGTCGACATACGGCACCTTGAACCGGTCGACATGCGGCATCAGTTCCTCGCGCTTGCCGAGACGCGACCAGTCCTCGCGGCGCGGCGGCGTCGCGTTGTTTTCGCCGACCTTGACCAGCACCGCCCAGTTGGTCAGCCGGCTCGCCGGGCTCGATCCTTCGGCGATCGGATAGACTACGACCTTGGCATGCAGGCCCCCGGCGACGATCATCGAGTTGCCGGTCAGGAAGGCCGGCCAGTCGCGCGCGCCGCGCCACAGCATCAAGCCGTTCCAGCACGGCGGCCCCTCATCCGGAAACAGCATCTCGCGCACGCGCGAATGGATGCCGTCGGCGCCAACAAGCACATCACCCTGCGCGGTCTTGACGTGCGCGCCGGTGCGGTCGAAGAAATGCGCGATCACAGCGCCTTCATGCTGCGCAAAGGCGCCGAGCCGGCAACCGGTGTGGATCGCCTCCGCGCCCAGCCGCTCCTCGACGGCGCGATGAATCACACCTTGCAGGCGGCCGCGGTGAACAGAGAATTGCGGCACGTCGTGGCCGGCGCCGAGGCCGCGCGGCTCGCGCCAGACCTCCTGGCCGTGGCGATTGAGGTAATACAGTTCGTCGGTGCGGATCGCAGCCGCATCCAGCCGGTCCAACAGCCCGAGGCCGGCGAGTTCGCGGATCGCATGCGGCAGCGTGTTGATGCCGACGCCGAGTTCGCGGATGGTATCGGACTGCTCGAACAATTCGCAGTCGATGCCGCGCGCGCGCAACATCAGCGCCGTGGTAAGGCCTCCGATGCCGCCTCCGACGATGATCGCTTTCATCCGCCCAACTCCACTCAACGCAGTACGCGTATCTGCAGGGCTCTAGCGTCGCACGGGCCCTTATTCGGCTGCAAGCGGCTTTGTTGCCTCGGTTTTCAGCTCGGCGCGCGTTTTCGGCTTACCCTTAATTTTGAGGTCGTCGAAATCCTGCCGGTCGCGCACGCTATTGCGGAAGATCTGCTCCTTGCCGGGCAGATATTGCGGCGGACAGGCCACCTCGGCGCCATACCACGCCGCCGCCCGCAACGTGAACGACGGATCGACCAGATGCGGCCGGCCCAGCGCCACCAGGTCGGCGCGCCCGGCGGCGAGGATGGTGTTGACCTGGTCTGAGGTCGTGATGTTGCCGACGCACATGGTGGCGACCCGGGCCTCGTTGCGGACCTGTTCGGAGAACGGCGTCTGGAACATCCGCCCGTAGACCGGCTGGGCGTCGCGCACGGTCTGGCCGGTGGAAACATCGATCAGGTCGACGCCGGCCTCGCCGAACGCGCGCGCGATCGCGACCGCATCATCGCCGGTGATGCCGCCTTCGGCCCAGTCGGTCGCGGAGATGCGCACCGACATCGGCTTGTGCGCCGGCCAGGCCGCGCGCATCGCTGCGAACACCTCCAGCGGATAGCGCAGCCGGTTGGCGAGCGTGCCGCCATAGCCGTCGGTGCGCGTGTTCGTCAGCGGTGAAATGAAACTCGCCAGCAGATAGCCGTGGGCGCAGTGCAGCTCCAGCATGTCGAAGCCGCAGGCGGTGCCGCGTTCGGTCGCGGCGACGAACTCGGCCTTGACGCGGTCCATTGCGGCACGATCCATCTCGCGCGGCACCTGGCTGTCAGGAAAGTAAGGGATCGGCGACGCCGACACCGTGTCCCAGCCGCCCTGCTCCAGCGGCCGGTCCATGCCCTCCCACATCAGTCTGGTCGCGCCCTTGCGGCCGGCATGTCCCAACTGCAGGCAGATTTTCGCGGCGGAATTGGCGTGAACGAAATCGACGATCCGCGTCCACGCCGCCTGCTGCTCGTCGTTCCACAACCCGGCGCAGCCGGGCGTGATGCGGGCGTCGCGGCCGACGCAGGTCATCTCGGTGAACATCAAGCCTGCTCCGCCGATCGCGCGCGAGCCGTAATGCACCAGGTGAAAATCACCGGGCACGCCCTCCTTTGCCGAATACATGCACATCGGCGACACCACCGTGCGGTTCGCCACCTCCATCTCACGCAGTTTCAACGGCTGGAACATCGGCGCGACGGGCTTTGCGGTATCGACGTCGAATCCCTTGGCGCGGACCTGCTTTGCAAAGGCCTTGTCGACTTCACGGACGAACTCCGGCGCCCGCAGTGTCAGGTTATCGTAGGTGATGGCCTTGGCGCGTGTCATGACGCCAAAGGCGAATTGCACTGGATCGAAATCCCAGAACCGGTCGACATGCTCGAACCAGACCAGCGACACGTCGGCGGCATGCTGGGTCTTTTCGACCTCCTCGCGCCGGCCATGCTCGTACGTTTGCAAGGCCGCATCCACGGTCGGCGCCTGCGCCATCGCCTCGCTAAGCGCGATCGCGTCTTCCATCGCAAGCTTGGTGCCGGAGCCGATCGAGAAATGCGCGGTCGCCTTGGCATCGCCGAGCAGGACCATGTTGCCCCGAACCCAGCGCCGGCTGCGGATCATCGGGAAGTTGCGCCACATCGAGCGGTTGGTCAGCAGCGGATGGCCGTCGAGGAACCAACCAAAGATCTCCGCCATGCGATCGGCGGATTGCCGTTCGCTCAACCCTTCGAGCCCGGCCCGCGCAAAGGTCTCAGCATCGGTCTCGAAAATCCAGGTCGAGCGGCCGGCCTCGTATTGATAGGCGTGGGCAATGAACGGCCCCCACTCGGTCTCCTGGAAGATGAAGGTGAAGGCATCGAGCGGCCGCGTCGAGCCCATCCAGGCAAACTTGTTGGAGCGCAGGTCGACTTCGGGCTGGAAATGATCGATGTATTTGTCGCGAAAGCGGCTGTTGATGCCGTCGGCCAGCACCACGAGATCGGCATCGGCAAACCGGCTTTCGTCGTCGATATCGGTTTCGAACTGGAGCGTCACGCCGAGCTCGCGGGCGCGTTCCTGCAGGATCAGCAGCAGCATGCGCCGCGAGCAGCCGCAAAAGCCGTTGCCGCCGACCCGGTGCACCGTGCCACGGAAATGCACGGCGATATCATCCCAATAGGCGAATTCCTGGGTGATGCGGCGGTAGCTCGGGGGATCGTATTTTTCGAAGTTATCGAGCGTAGCATCCGAGAACACCACGCCGAAGCCGAAGGTGTCGTCGGCGCGGTTGCGCTCATGGACCGTGATCTCGGCCTGCGGCCGCTGCTTCTTCAAGAGAATCGCGGCATAAAGACCGGCCGGTCCGCCGCCGATTATCGCGATCTTCATCAGCGCCTCCGAAGCAGGCTATCGGGCTATTTCCAAATTACTTTAAGCCTAAAGCAATTTTTCGGCAAGCTCTGAGATGCGTTCCCCGGATGCTGCGCAGCGCGAAGCGGTGCGCTGCT